>NZ_RZTT01000480.1 GCF_003996995.1 Mesorhizobium sp. M7A.T.Ca.US.000.02.2.1
GATGTAGACCGTATCGCTGCCGGGCAGCTCCACGCGCGGCAGATGCGTCATGGCGCGGCCGCGGTCGATCTCGGCGCGCAGCCGGTCGGCATAGGCGCCGGACAGGAGCTGCTTCACGGGCGCTGGGACATGGTCCTGGTCGCCGACATAGCGGTCGCGGTCGCGATAGGCCAGGCGCCCGGCCTCGATCTCCAGATGCAGGCGCTCGGCGCCATTGGGGTCGAGCCCGCCGAGCTCGAAGCCCGATAGCAAATTGAGCATCAAAAGCGCCGTCAGCCCCTGATTGTTCGGCGGCATCTGGTGGATCTCATGGCCGCCATAGGAGGTGCTGACCGGCGCCACATAGTCGCCTCTGGTCGCGGCAAAATCCTCGGCCGTATGAAGTCCGCCCAATTGGTTGAGCCGGCTCACCATATCGTCGGCGATAGCGCCTTCGTAGAAACCGGACCGGCCGTGTTTGGCGATGATGCGCAAGGTCGCCGCCAGTTCAGGCTGCCGGTGGACGTCACCCGCCTTCGGCGCCTTGCCGCCGGGCAGGAAGATGCGCGTGGCGTGCTCGTCGGCCGACAGATCGGTTTCCGGTTCGGCCCAGTCGAAGGCGACGCGGTCGTGCACGACATAGCCGTTCTCGGCATAGTGGATGGCCGGCGCCAGCGCCTCGGCAAGGCCCTTGCGGCCATGGTCTTCGAGCAGGCGGCTCCAGGCATCGACGGCACCCGGCACGGTGACCGCATGCGGCCCCTGCAACGGGATACGGTCGAAGCCTTTTTCGCGGTACCAGTCGACTGTCGCCCTGGCAGGCGCGCGGCCGGACCCATTGAAGGCCAGCACATTGCCTTGTCCCCCGGGAGAATAGAGCACGAAGCAGTCGCCGCCGATGCCTGTCGATTGCGGCTCGACCACGCCCTGCACGGCGGCGGCGCAGACCGCGGCATCCATGGCATTGCCGCCGGAGCGCAGCATGTCGATGGCCGCAAGGGTTGCAAGCGGATGCGAGGTCGCGGCAACCGCCTCGGTGGCACGAACCGGCGAGCGGCCGGGAAACTGGAAATCACGCATTCTGTCTGGATATCCCATGGGTCACTTCTGCGAATTCGTCTGGTGAAATCAATGCCGCCGGCCGAAGATCTGCGCAACCGACAACAGCACGACCGAGAGCACGATCAGGCAGGTCGAGATGGCGGCGATCGTCGGGTCGATCTGATCGCGCAGCGCATTGAACATGCGGCGCGTCAATGTCGTGGTCTCGCCGCCCGATATGAACAGCGAAACCACCACTTCGTCGAAGGAGGTGATGAAGGCAAACAGCGCACCCGAGACGATCGAGAAGCGGATCTGCGGCATCGTCACCTGCCAGAAGGCGGCGACACGGCCGGCGCCGAGGCTGCGCGCCACCCGCTCCTGATTCATGTCGTAGGAGCGCAGCCCGGAAAGCACGGTCAGCACCACCAGCGGCAGCGCCTGCACCGTGTGCGCGATGACCAGGCCGGTCAGCGTGTTGTTGAGCCCGATGCGCGCATAGAGGAAGAAGGTGCCGATGCCGATCAGGATCACCGGGACGATCAGCGACGCCGTCAGCAGCGCGTTGATGGTGCCGTTGAAGCGCAGCGTGCCCCGGTTGATGGCATAGGCTGCGGCAGTACCAAGCGGCGTCGCCACCAGCACCGTCATGATCGCGACCTTGACCGAGACGATCGTGGCGTCGCGCCATTCCAGCGACCCGAAATAGGTCTGGTACCAGCGCAGCGACCATTGCTGCGGCGGGAATTGCAGCAGCGTCGAGTCCGAAAACGACATGATGACGATGATGATCGACGGCGCGATCAGGAACAGAAGCACGAGGCCGCCGAGGCAATAGAGCCACAGCCGTTGCCGGTGCGAAATCGGCAGGCCGACATCCTCGCTCATCGCGAACTCCACACACCTGTGGCGCGCGCGCCGAGCAGCCATTGGAACAGGCCGAGAAGCGCCAGCGTGACCACCAGCAGCACCACGCCGAGTGCTGCACCCGCACCCCAGTTGGAATAGAGGCTGGTGGTCTGTTCCATGCGCATCGCCCACATGTTGACCTTGCCGCCGCCCATCAGCGCAGGCGTGACGAAGAAGCCCAGGCAGAGCACGAAGACGATGACCACGCCCGAGGCGAGGCCGGGCAGCGACAACGGAAAGAAGATCTGCCGGAAGGTGGCGACCGGGCCGGCGCCGAGGTTCATGCCGGCGCGCAGGCAGTCGGTGTCGATGGTCTTCATCGAGGCGTAAAGCGGCAGCACCAGGAACGGCAGCAGGATATGCGTCATGCCGATGACGACGCCGGAAAGATTGTTGGCGAGCGACAGCGGCTGGCTGATCACGCCGAGGTCGATCAGCCAGCTGTTGATCAGGCCCTTGCGCTGCAGGATCACCAGCCAGGCATAGGTGCGCACCAGGACCGATGTCCAGAACGGCAGGATGACGAAGATCAGGCAGATCGACGCCGCGCGGCGCGGTAGTTGCGACAGCATGTAGGCCAGGGGATAGCCGAGCAGCACGCAGGCGCCGGTGACGATGAAGGCGACCTTGAAGGTGGTGACAAAGGTCTTGATGTAGGAGGCCTGCTCGAAGAATCGCGCATAATTGGCGGCGCTGAAGCCGCCCGCTTCGTCGAACAGCGACAGCCAGAACAGCCAGCCGATGGGCACGATGATGATGGCGAAGACCAGCAACAGGCTCGGCGACAGCAGCGCCAGCAGCCGCAACGACTCGCGCCGCGCGTCCGTGCGCAGCGCCTGCGTGTTCAAATCCGGGCCCGCGCGGCCGGCATTCTCCTGCATGACGGCGGTCTGCGCGCCCATCAGTCTGCCGCTACCAGGATTGTGTCCTGCGCATCGAGACCGAACGAGACTGGCTGGCCGGGCGCCGGCATTTTCGCCAGCACATCGCTGCGGCAATAGTCGCGCAAAGTCAGCTGCCGGCCGTCGCGCAGCACGGCATAGCAGACGAAGCTGTCGCCCTGATAGATGATGTCACTGAGCGTCGCGTTGAGCACGTTGACGCCGCTTGTCGGTTCGGCGGTTGCCAAGAGCCGCAGCTTTTCCGGCCGCAGCACCATCAGGTACTGGCCTGCCGCCGGCGTCGCCGCCGCCGTATGGATTCTTCGGTCCTCGTACCAGACGGAGCCGTTGCGGCACTCGACCGGAATGAAATTCGATTCGCCGATGAAGCTTGCTACAAATTGCGTTTGCGGCCTGGCGTAGAGGCTTTCGGGCTTGTCGAGCTGTTCGATGCGTCCGCCGTTCATGACAGCAATGCGGTCCGACATGGTGATGGCTTCGCGCTGGTCGTGCGTGACATAGACGGTGGTCATGCCGAGCCGCCGATGCAGGGCGCGCAGCTCGATCTGCATGTGCTCGCGCAGGCCCTTGTCGAGCGCCGACAAGGGTTCGTCCATAAGAACGATGCGCGGCTCGAAGACGATGGCGCGCGCCAGCGCCACGCGCTGGCGTTGGCCGCCGGAGAGTTGGTCGACCCGGCGCTCGCCCAGTCCCTGCAATTTCACCAGATCGAGTGCCTTCTCGACACGCTCGGCCGTCTCGGCGGCGGCGACGCCGCGTTGCTTCAGCGGAAAGGCGATGTTGTGAAAGACGTTCATATGCGGAAACAGCGCGTAGTTCTGGAACACCATGCCGATGTTGCGCTTGTGCGGCGGCGTGGTGATGATCTCGTCGCCGCCGACCCTGATCGAGCCGGCATTGGCCCGCACGAAACCGGCCAGGATCATCAGCAGCGTCGTCTTGCCGGAACCGGAAGGCCCCAGCAGCGTCAGGAATTCACCAGCCTCGACATCGAGGTTGAGGTCGCGCAGCACAGGCACGCTGCCAAATCGTTTCTCGATCCCGCGCATGCCGATCGGCAACGCGGATGGCGCAATGGACAAGATTTTTCTCTCCCAGGGGCTGAGGCGGCGAAAGCAGGGCGAGGCGTCGCCCTGCCGTGGTTTGGATTGCGGCCGCAGCCTATTGCTGGATCAGATTGTTGAACTTTTCCGTCGCCTCGACCAGGTTGTCGCGCCAGAATTCTGCATCCTGCAACACCTGCTTCTTGACGTTTTCGGGCGCCGAATTGATGTCCTTGATCCTGTCCTGCGGGATCTTGCCGGTCTCGAAAGCCTTCTCGTTGACCGGGCCATTGTCGACATAGAGCGGCAG
>NZ_RZTT01000481.1 GCF_003996995.1 Mesorhizobium sp. M7A.T.Ca.US.000.02.2.1
TAATCATTCTCATCCGCCCCGGCCGATCGATCGGGCGTCAGCCGAAAGCCGCTGATCCCGGTCACTGGGTTGCCATCAGGCGTCAGCGACACGGCACGGGCGCCGAACCATTCGACCGCCGAGGCCGCCAGCAGCCCATACTCCCAGTCGGCAAAACCTTCGATGAAAAGGAAACCGATCGTCTTCTGTTCGGGCATAAGCTCGCTCCCATCCTCACGCACCGGACCTGTTATCTGGGCGTTGACGCGCCCACATCCAATCGCCGGGTCGAAAAATTGGCTTTAATTGCCGCGAGGGCCACGGTCCGCATACATGTCCGGCCAGCCGATATCCTTGCGAATGTCCGCCGGCAGCGAGTTCATGAACCGCTGGGTGCGGATCTCGTTGCGTATCGTGCGGATCTTGCCGACATAGTGCTGCATGCCGCGCAGAATGGTGTAACCGTTCATGGCTAAGTCTCCTCTCTCTGTGTAGAGGCACTATCGCATACCCCTCCTGACAGCAGTCTGTCAGGAGGATGTCAGGGCGCGAGACAAAGGTGCGGACAGTGCGCGCGCCGCAGGCAAGGCATCGCTTCTCGCCGCATCGACCGGTGCCTCAAGGCAGGTTTGCGACTTCCGGTTGTTCATGGCGACGGCGTTGTTTTCGGCGCCGCTGTTCAGCTTCCGGCGACTGACTGTCGGAATACGAGGCCTTCAGCGAGGTGACCGCAGGTCTGATATGAAGGGAGAAAATTCTTCCCCAACAGCAGGGAGACGACGATGAGCTTGCAACTGACAGGTATCCACCATCTGACCGCCATCACCGCCAATGCACCTGGCAATCTTCATTTTTATACGAAGGTGCTGGGTCTGCGGCTGGTCAAGAAGACCGTAAACCAGGACGACACCTCGGCCTACCACCTCTTTTATGCCGACGGCGAAGCGACACCGGGCACCGACCTTACCTTCTTCGACTGGCCGGTCGGCCGCGAGCGGCGGGGCACGCACAGCATCGTGCGGACCAGCCTCAGGGTCGGCAGCCAGGAGAGCCTTGCCTGGTGGAAGCAACACTTGACCGACGAAGGCCTGGTAACAGGAGAGATCGCCGACATCGGCGGTTATGCGTCACTGGACTTCGAAGATCCCGAGGGCCAGCGTCTGCGCCTGGTCAGCGATGGCGGCAAGGGCGGCAGCCATCCCTGGGCGCAAAGCCCGGTACCGGCCGAGCACCAGATACGCGGGCTCGGGCCGATCGTCATCAGCGTTCCCGACATCACCAACACCGAGGCGGTGGTGACCACGGTGATGAACATGCGCAAGGCGCGCGACTATGCCTCGCCGGAGGGCCAGGTCCACGTCTTCGAAATGGGCGAGGGCGGGCCGGCGGCGGAGCTGCATGTCCTGGTGCAGCCGGGACTGGCGCCGGCACGGCAAGGTGCCGGTGCGGTTCACCATGTTGCCTTCAGGGCGCCGGACCAGGAAACGCTGCATCAATGGACGGCGCGGCTGGCCGAATTCCGCCTGCCGTCGAGCGGCGAGGTCGAGCGCTATTATTTCCGTTCTCTCTATTTCCGCGAGCCGAACGGCATCCTGTTCGAGATCGCCACCGACGGGCCGGGCTTCACCGCCGACGAGCCGCTGGAAACACTGGGGGAAAGTCTTGCTCTGCCGCCATTCCTCGAACCGAAGCGCGCTTCGATCGAGGCTGGCCTCAAGCCGCTGAAGTAGATCGTTTGCCAGCCGCAGGCGGGCGCCGCGTTCTGACCCAGGATCGCGGCGTCGTTCTTTCTCAGGCAATGAACGACGTGCTTTGACAGCCGGGCGCGTTGCTGGTCAAAGGCGGCATGACGAAATTCCTCGCCCTTGTCATCGTCGGTTTCATGGTCATCCAGCTGATCAAGCCGCTTGGCTGGCCAGGCCTCAAGCGCCGCGGTGATTTCTGGAAGCTGGCACTGCTCGCCATGGCTGCGATTTCACTGGCGGCCGTGCTCGGGCATTTGACGTAGGACGGCACTTGTCGTCGGTGCCCAATTGCCAAGCACCGGGCCAACCAGATGCTCGGCCCACGCCCGGTAGCCTGCTTCCGAGGCGTGAAAGCCGTCCGAGGCAAAACCGGCTTCCGGATTGGTGATCGGCAGGCGCGGCGCCGGCACCGCGCCGCGCTCCAGGCAAAGGCGTTCGCCCATCCGGTTCATGTCGGCGGCGCGAATCTCAAGGATTTTTCCGAGCAGCGGCGGCATGGCCGGCGCCCGGGTGAACTCCAGCACCGGCGACCACACCACGCGTGCTTCCGGCCATTTGGCGCGCAGGCCGTAGAGCAGGCCGCCGAACTCCTTCTTGAAGCGCGGCACGGAGTGAAAATTCTTGGTGTCGTTGGTGCCGATGGCCAGCACGATATGCGTCCACGGATCGGCCGACAGATTGGGCAGGACATGGTCGCGTATCTGGCCCGACGTTGCCGAATTGAAGCCGGCCGCCCGCCAGCGCACGGCGCGGCCCGTGCTTTGAGAAATCAGGACGGCGAGTTGCGCGGCAAGCCCATCTTCCGAATTGCCGATGCCGACCGAAGCGGCGGAGGAATCGCCCAACACCAGAAGCGAGATATCAGGCGCCTTGCCTGATATTTCGTGCATGACCGGCCCTTGCGCCGGCAGCATGCGCGTGGTGCGGCGTCGCACGCCGAGGCCTTGCCAGATATAGACCGGGAAGGCGAGCCAGGTGAGTAGGGACGGGAAGCGCATGACAGTACCGTTAAACGATCAGCGGCAGCCTTAGCGCATGTTTTGGCTGACGGGAACGATCTTCAATCGCAGCAACTCGCCTGCCCTGATTGGTTGCCCTGATATTCATCGTGCAGCCGCACCCAATCCATCAGTCCGTGATAGGGGCCGTTTTCGTTGCGGCCCTTCGGCGTCATGTCGAGATAGTCGTAGGCGCCGATCTGCGCCTCGCCGCCGCGGGCGCGCGACATGAAGGTGAGGAAGATGTCGCCGGTCTCGTCCCGGTAGAAAACGCTGGTGCCGGGAAGCTCCTTCGATGTCCGTGGACGGGTCTCGAAATTGTAGGTGGTGTCGCCGGCGGCGATCTGCTTGTCGGTGAAGGAGACCTGCATGTCGAAGTTGAAATCCGAGGCATAGGACGACACCCAGTCGAACTTCCAGCCCATGCGCTGCTTGTAAGGCAGAAGTTCCGCCAGTGGAGCGCGCGAAACCACGACCAGCGACACGTCGTGATGCCGCAGATGCTGATTGGCGCCGTCGATATGATCTGCAAGGAATGAGCAGCCCTCGCAATGATTGACGCAGCCCGGCCCGAACATGAAGTGATAGACGATCAGCTGGCTGTTGCCGGCAAACAGGTCGGCCAGTCTCTTCGGCCCTTGCCCGGTTTCGAAGACATAGTCCTTCCTGACCTTCAGCCAGGGCAATTCACGTCGCTCAGCCGCTATCCGCTCGCGGAGCCGCGTCAGTTCCTTCTCGCGCGCCAGATGCGCCTTGTGCGCCTGGAACCAGTCTTCGCGCGAAACGATCTTGTTGCGATGCATGAACCTCTCCCTGAAGTGTCATTCCAAGGACGTTCGGGATGAGCACAACCCGACATCGCCCGAGAGGAAATAAGGACGGAGAGGCTCCGCCCCAAGCCCGGCAAGTCACAAACAAAAAACCCGGGCGCATCGGCCCGGGTTCGAAGGAGGAAGAAAGGACTGTGATCAGGCGGCCTGTTCCAGGCTCGCCTTCCATTTTCCGAGTGCTGCCAGATGGTTCATGTGGGCGCGATGGGTGAAGGCGGCCTGACCGGCGGCGACGTTCGAGGCCTTGCCGCTCCAGGCTTTCTGCGGCGCGGCCTGCAGCGCGCGACCATAGGAGAAGGTCAGCTTCCACGGGTGCGGCCCGATGGCGTTGATGGCGTTGAGGTTTGCGGTCGCCTCTTCGTCCTCCTGGCCACCGGAAAGGAAGGCGATGCCCGGCACCGCTGCGGGTACAGTCTCACGGAACAGCTTTATAGTCTTTTCCGCGACTTCTTCAGGGCCGCTCACCTTGCCCGATTTCCTGCCGGCCAGCACCATGTTCGGTTTCAGGATGGTGCCTTCCAGCACGACGCGCGCCGCGTAGAGTTCGCTATAGAGCTTGAGCAAAATCGCCTTGCTGATCTCGTAGCATGTGTCGATGTCGTGGGCGCCATCCATC
>NZ_RZTT01000482.1 GCF_003996995.1 Mesorhizobium sp. M7A.T.Ca.US.000.02.2.1
GATTTCGAGCGAA
The DNA here is from genome assembly GCF_003996995.1 of Mesorhizobium sp. M7A.T.Ca.US.000.02.2.1. Classification (GTDB taxonomy): domain Bacteria; phylum Pseudomonadota; class Alphaproteobacteria; order Rhizobiales; family Rhizobiaceae; genus Mesorhizobium. Next base: position 14 of record NZ_RZTT01000482.1, read on the forward strand.
TAGCGAATAGTGAGTAGCGAATAGGGGAAAATCAGCTTCATGATTTTTGTTGCAAACTCCTGATCATGGAACGTAGCATTTTCCCGATCTCATCGGCCTTGCTAAGCAAACGCACCACCTCTGCTTCAACCATCAACCCTACTTTTTCAGACAAGATCAGGTGTGTTTCCAACTCTTTGAGAGATCCCTGCGCCATGCGCAGAAATTGAATGAATGATCCCGTACTCTCCCGCCCATGCCCTTCGGCGATGTTTGCTGCAATTGATACGGAAGACCGCCTCATCTGAGAGGTCATCCCGTAGATTTCGCTGCTTGGAAAGGCTTTGGTTACCGAATAGCAATCCACCGCCAACTCGACGGCCGCTTTCCAAACAATTAGGTCCCTGTAAGAATTGATCGCCGTCTTGCTGCCCTCCTTCCCCTATTCGCTACTCACTATTCGCTATTCGCTTTAATCATCCAGCACCCAAGTATCTTTCGTCCCGCCGCCTTGCGAGGAATTCACGACCAGCGAGCCTTCCTTCAGCGCGACACGCGTGAGGCCGCCCGGCACGATCTGGATGCGGTCGGAGACCAGCACATAAGGCCTGAGATCGACATGGCGCGGCGCCAGCCCCTTTTCCGTCAGGATCGGGCATGTCGACAGCGCCAGCGTCGGCTGGGCGATGTAATTCGAAGGTTTTGCCTGGAGTTTCTTGGCAAAGGTCTCGCATTCCTTCTTGGTCGCAGCCGGCCCGACCAGCATGCCGTAGCCGCCGGAACCATGGACTTCCTTGATCACCAGCTCGTCGATGTGCTCGAGCACGTATTTCAGGCTGTCGGGCTCCGAGCAGCGCCAGGTTGGGATGTTGCCCAGGATCGCCTTGCGGCCGGTGTAGAATTCGATGATCTCGGGCATGTAGGAATAGATCGCCTTGTCGTCGGCGATGCCGGTGCCCGGCGCATTGGCGATGGTGATGTTGCCGGCCCGATAGACATCCATGATACCGGGTATGCCAAGCGCCGAATCCGGTCGGAAGGTCAGCGGATCGAGGAAGGAATCGTCCACGCGTCGGTAGAGCACATCGATCTGCTTGTAGCCTTCGGTCGTGCGCATCGCGACATGGCCGTCGACGACGCGCAGATCCTGGCCTTCGACCAGCTGCACGCCCATCTGGTCGGCGAGGAAGGCGTGTTCGAAATAGGCGGAGTTGAAGCTGCCGGGCGTCAGCACCGCAATGGTCGGCGCGCCCTTGGTGCTTTGCGGCCGCACCGCCGCCAGCGACTGGCGCAGAAGCTGCGGGTAGTTTTCCACCGGCCGTACCTTGATCTTCTGGAACAGCTCGGGGAACAGCTGCATCATCGTCTCGCGGTTCTCCAGCATGTAGGAGACGCCCGACGGTGTGCGCGCATTATCCTCCAGCACGTAGAATTCGTCCTCCGAGATGCGGACGATGTCGACGCCGATGATGTGGGTGTAGACGCCGGCCGGCGGCCTGACCCCGATCATCTCCGGCAGGAAGGCCTCGTTCCTGGCGATCAATTCCCTGGGGACGCGCCCTGCGCGCAGGATTTCCTGGCGGTGGTAGATGTCGTCGAGGAAGGCGTTTAGCGCCTGCACGCGCTGCTCGATGCCCTGCGTGAGGCGCCGCCATTCATTGCCTGAAATGATGCGTGGAACGATATCGAACGGGATCAGCCGCTCGGAAGCTTCCTGCTCGCCATAGACGGCGAAGGTGATGCCAGTCTTGCGGAAGACGCGTTCGGCGTCTTGCATCTTCTCGGTCAGCCTGGCCGGATCCTGCTCCTTCAGCCAGCGATCATAAGCCGAATACGGTCTTCTCAATCCGGAGACTTCCGGAAGCATTTCATCGAACGCTGCCAATCGCATACTCCCCTGTGACGCCATTTCACTGACGTCGCCGGAGAAAATCAAGCGCAATCGGTGATTTGGGAGATACGGGCGATCAGTATGTTGCGCCTGCCTAAAATTGAGGCAGGTGAAATATGACCTTGATCAGCCTTTGCCTCGTGCCCGGGCAAATGCGTTTCCAGGCTAGAAAGCGCGAAACGTGACGACGGTGAACGTGTCCTTGATGCCGGGGAGAATCTGCACCTTCTCATTGACGAAATGGCCGACGTCTTCCTCGTCGTCGACGTAGAATTTGGCGAGCAGATCGTAATTGCCGGCGGTGGAGTAGATTTCCGAGGCGATCTCGGCATCGGCAAGCGCGCTGGCAACCTCATAGGATTTGCCGAGCTCGCATTTGATCTGCACGAAAAACGCCTTCATGGCTTCGTCCCGCTAAACGTCCAAGTCCAGCGGCCCTTCTGGCAGACTGGAGGCGGGCTTTCAAGCGCTGGAATGAATGCTCAGCCGGCTCGGGCCTAGGCTACCGCCTGCTGCAACTCCGCCACTGGCGTGGAACTTGTCACCGATCGCCAGTGAATATTCGCAATCGCTGAAACCGCGATGCGCTGCCAAGCGTATGTTATGATGTGTCTTCGGACAGCAGCATTTCGAGGGAAGATATTTCGCGGGACAACGGAGACAGGCCATGCGCCGCGCCTTTTTCGCAATCGCAGTCGCTCCATTCCTCTTCGCGTCGTCGGTATTGGCCGGCGATGCCGAGATCAAGGCGGGCCAGTCCGTCATCGACAGTCAGCTAAAGGCCCTCATCGCCAATGACGGCGCCACCGCCTACAGCTTCGCCGCCCCGAATGTGAAGCGGATCTTCCCGACCGTCGATGCCTTCATGAACATGGTGACCAACGGCTATCCGCCGGTGCGCAAGCCGCGGACCTATTCCTTCGGCAAGGTCGAGGAGACCGCTCCGGGTTCGATCGTCCAGCAGGTGCTGATCGTCGGCCCCGACGGCAAGGATTACGAGGCGGTCTACACGTTGCAGCAACAGCCCGACGGTTCCAGATCACCGGCTGCAGCCTTCGCGCTTCGAATTCGCTCAGCACTTGAGGCCTCACAGCAACGGGATATCGCCCCTCGCCCAGCCCTCGGTGATTTCCGCGCCGCGCGCCTCGAAGGTGCCGGCCTCGATCGCAGCGCGGATGTCCTGCATCAGTTTCTGGTAGTAGGACAGGTTGTTCCACGTCAAAAGCATTGCGCCGAGCGCTTCTTGAGAGCGCACCAGATGATGCAGATAGGCGCGTGAGTAGTCCCGGGCGGCCGGGCAGTCGCTTTCCTCGTCGAGCGGCCGTGGATCGTCGGCATGGCGGGCGTTGCGCAGATTGACCTTGCCGCGCCTTGTATAGGCAAGGCCGTGGCGGCCGGCCCGTGTCGGCATCACGCAGTCGAACATGTCGATGCCGCGCGCCACCGATTTCAGGATATCGTCGGGCGTGCCGACACCCATCAGATAGCGCGGCTTGTCCGCTGGCAGTTCCGGGCAGGTGATGTCGAGCATCTCGAGCATCACCGCTTGCGGTTCGCCGACGGCCAGGCCGCCGACCGCATAGCCCTTCAGCTCCATCGCGCTCAGCGCCTGCGCCGAGCGCTCCCGCAGCGCCGCGTTGTCGCCGCCTTGCACGATGCCGAACATCGCCTTGCCCGGCTGATCGCCGAACCCCGTCTTGCAGCGCTCGGCCCAACGCAGCGACATCTCCATGGCGCGCTCGATCTCCTTCATCTCGGCCGGCAGCGCCGTGCATTCGTCAAGCTGCATCTGGATATCGGAATCGAGCAATCCCTGGATCTCTATCGAACGTTCCGGCGACATCTCGTAGGCGGCGCCATCGATATGCGAGCGGAAGGTGACGCCCTTTTCGGTCAGCTTTCTCAGCTTCGACAGCGACATCACCTGGAAACCGCCGCTGTCGGTTAGGATCGGATGCGGCCAGCGAGCGAATTCATGCAAACCGCCGAGCCGCGCCACACGCTCGGCGCCGGGCCGCAGCATCAGATGATAGGTGTTGCCCAGGATGATGTCGGCGCCGACACCGCGCACCTGGTCCATATACATGGCCTTGACGGTGCCGCCGGTGCCGACCGGCATGAAGGCCGGCGTGCGGATTTCGCCGCGCGGCATGTCGATCACGCCGCGTCGCGCCTTGCCGTCGGTTGCCAGAACCTTGAAGCTGAACGGCTTAGCCATTGAATTCCTTGTCGTGGATCTGGGCGTCCGGCGCCTGATTGTCGAGCGACTGGCGGCT
>NZ_RZTT01000483.1 GCF_003996995.1 Mesorhizobium sp. M7A.T.Ca.US.000.02.2.1
GTTGAGGCCGGGCAGGAGGACGACGGCTGATTTCATTTTGGTTCGTAAGGCCTCTGGGCTTCGGCGAGCTCGCGCAGGTCGAGACGCTGCTCAATCCGTTCAAGACGTTGATCGATACGGCCTGTTATCGCGTAGATATTGTTGACGTCCGTTTGCGTACTCAACGCCTGCAACCTGATCGCGACAATCTCGTGCTTGACTTCGCCCAGGCCACTCTCAAGTCGATCCATTCGTGAATGGATTTTCTTGAGACGCTCGTACATCAGTTCTTTCGTGACTTCAGGCATACGTGCCTCCGGCACAACCTTAGGTAAGCGTCACACTATAATTCTCAATCACCGTGTTCGCCAGCAGCTTGTCGCACATGGCCTTGAGGTCCGCTTCGGCCTTGGCCTTGTCGCTTTCCGCCAGCTCGACGTCGAACACCTTGCCCTGCCGCACCGTGCCGACGCCGCCGAAGCCCAGGCCGGACAGCGCGTGTTCTATCGCTTTGCCTTGCGGGTCGAGCACGCCGTTCTTGAGGGTGACGGTAATGCGGGCCTTGATCACGCTGGACATGCTCCTGTTCTGAGTATCGGGAGGCAAGCCGCGATCAGTGCGGCTTGCCTTTGAGGCCGTCGGTCGAGGCGACAAGCACCGGGCCGGTTGGGCGCGGCGGTTCGTTCTCGTTCATGATGCCGAGGCGGCGGGCAACTTCCTGGTAGGCCTCGACAAGGCCGCCCATGTCGCGGCGGAAACGATCCTTGTCGAGCTTGTCCTGCGTCGCCACGTCCCACAGGCGGCAGGAATCCGGCGAGATCTCGTCGGCGACGACAATGCGCATCATGTCGCCCTCGAACAGCCGGCCGCATTCGATCTTGAAGTCGACGAGCTGGATGCCGACGCCCATGAACAGGCCGGAGAGAAAGTCGTTGACGCGGATGGCCAGCGCCATGACGTCGTCGATCTCCTGCGGGCTCGCCCAGCCGAACGCGGTGATGTGCTCTTCCGACACCATCGGATCGTCGAGCGCGTCGGCCTTGTAATAGAATTCGATGATCGAGCGCGGCAGAACGGTGCCTTCCTCGATGCCGAGCCGCTTGGACAGCGAACCGGCGGCGACATTGCGCACCACCACTTCGAGCGGAATAATCTCGACTTCCTTGATCAGCTGCTCGCGCATGTTCAGCCGGCGGATGAAATGGGTCGGAATGCCCATGCGGTTCAAATGGTTGAAGATGTACTCGGAAATGCGGTTGTTGAGGACACCCTTGCCGTCGATGACCTCGTGCTTCTTCTTGTTGAACGCGGTGGCGTCATCCTTGAAGAACTGGATAAGCGTGCCCGGTTCGGGTCCCTCATAGAGTATCTTGGCCTTGCCTTCATAAATGCGGCGGCGATTTTTCATTTGGATTTTTCTCTGGGGTTCCGGACAGGGCGGTATCAGACCATTTCCTGTCCGTCTGCCTGAAATAGTGCGGCTACGGTAGGGTTCAATGCCGGGTCTATCCCAATCACATCGTTTGCTCAATCGGCAAATCCTTCCAATCAACCGCTTTCGGGACTGAAATGCCGCAGCGCAGCATGCGATGAAGCGTATTGACCGGCCCGCGACCTTTTGGTTTGTGCTTTGGCAACGCACATATTCACCGCCAACGAATCGAATTTGACCGGAGGGACGCCATGAGCAGCATGAAAGACCGCGAAGAGGGCTTTGAGCGTAAATTCGCATTCGACGAGGAGCTTCGGTTCAAGGCCTCGGCGCGCCGCAACAAGGCGCTCGGCCTGTGGGCCGCCGAAAAGCTCGGAAAGTCCGGCGCTGATGCCGACGCCTATGCCAAGGAAGTGGTTGTTTCCGACATCGAGGAAGCCGGCGACCACGACGTGTTCCGCAAGATCCGTGGGGATTTCGACGCGGCCGGCGTCGAGCAGTCGGACCACCAGATCCGCCGCACCATGGACGAACTGATGGCGCAGGCGATCGAGCAGATCAAGAACACCTGATCCGGGCTATGCGCCCGGCCATAAGCTGGACCAATCGACCGCCCGGCCTATCCGGGCGGTTTTTCTTTGCCTTTGTCGCGATTTCCGGCTGAAACTGCCGGAGTTAACAAGGAAAGTATCCATGTCCCTGAAGTCCCGCCTCGCGGCCGACGAAACGCTGTTCACCGCATGGTCCGGCGTGCCGGATGCCTTGACCGTCGAGATCGTCGCCAAGCAGGGCTTCGATGCCGTCACGCTCGACATGCAGCATGGCGGCCATCACGAAGACAGCGTGCTGCGTGGCCTGGTGCCGGTGCTGGCTGCCGGCAAGCCGGCGCTGGTGCGCATTCCCGTTGGCCGTTTCGACATGGCAAGCCGCGCGCTCGATTTCGGCGCCGAGGCAGTCATCGCGCCGATGGTGAATTCGGTTGCCGATGCAAAACTGTTCGCGGCCGCAATAAAATCCCCGCCGCTCGGCGAGCGCTCCTGGGGTCCGACCTACGCTTTTCCACGCCACGGCAAAGGCGACCAGGCCGAATGGCTGCGCGACACCAATCAGCGCACGATGGCCTTCGCCATGGTCGAGACGCGCGCCGCCCTCGATGCGCTCGACGGCATCCTCGATACGCCCGGCATCGACGGCATCTTCCTCGGCCCATCGGATTTCTCGATCGCCTGGAGCAATGGTGCCACCGTCAATTCGACGCTGGAAAGCATGATGGAGACGGTGGCATCGGTTGCCGAGCGCACCCGCAAGGCCGGCAAACATGCGGCGATCTATGTTGTCGAGCCGGCAATTGCCGGCCGGGTCGTGTCGATGGGCTATCGCCTGCTGGCCATGGGCTCCGAGCATTCGCTGATCGGGCTTGGCGCAAAAACGCTGATCAAGAGCGTCCGCGATTCGATCGGGTCCTGAAGAAACTCAGGGTTTCAAATCCGTCAGGAATTTGGCGAAGGTCATTGAACCTTCGGGCCACGGCCCGAAGCCTGAATCCGCGTTCAGATGACCGGTCTCGCCGGCATCGATGAACAGCGAGCCCCATGCACCGGCAATGTCTTCGGCGACATCGAAGGCGCAGAACGGATCGTTGCGGCTGGCGATCACGATCGAGGGAAAGGGCAGCGGCTCACGCGGATAGGGGCCGAAGGTCATCAGGTGCCTGGGCCTGATCTCGGGATTGGCGACGTCGGGAGGTGCCACGAAGAAGGCCCCGGCGACCGGCTTGCGGAACTGCGGAATGGCTTGCACCGCAGTGGTGACGCCGAGCGAATGCGCGACCAGGACGACCGGCCGCTCGGCCTCGTTGACCGCCTTGGCGACGCTCGCCGTCCAGTCCTCGCGAACCGGCTTCGACCACTCGGCCTGTTCGACGCGGCGCGCCGTCGACAGTTTCGACTGCCAGCGGCTCTGCCAATGGTCGGGGCCGGAATTGGTGTAGCCCGGTACGATGAGAATATCTGCTTCCTTGACCTTCATGGCGCTGAGATAGCGAGCGGCATCGCTTCGTGCAACCGGCAGGAACGCCGCCTTTGATCACAATAGTGAACACCATGTTCGCTTCTTCGCGTCTTGTGTGAACGATGCCGATGGACGATCTGTGGTCAGGAAAAGAAACAGCCGTGCGCGGGAACCCTGACTTTGGAACTGACACGACGTACAATGATCGGCGGAGTGGGGCTTCTCGCCTTGGGAGCTTCATCGCAGGCCGGTCGAACGGAGCATTCGATGAGCGAGTTGCCTTTTGCCGCCAACACCCCGGTCAGCGTTGCCCGCGTCGGGCTGAAGGCGCGCGACGCGGAAAGCCTTGCCGCCTATTACCGCGAAATTGTCGGTCTGCAGGAGTTGAGCCGTGCCGATGGCGCGATCACCCTGGGCGCCGCCAACCGTCCCTTGTTGGTGCTTGAGCAGGACGCTTCAGCCAAGCCGGATGATCCGCGCAGCGCCGGGCTGTTCCACACCGCCTTCCTGCTGCCCAGCCGCGCCGACCTCGGCCGCTGGATCAACCACGCCATATCAAACAAGATCGCGATCGAGGGCGCTTCCGACCATCTGGTCAGCGAAGCTCTGTACCTGACCGATCCCGAAGGCAATGGCATCGAGATCTATGCCGACCGCCGTGCGCAGGACTGGAAGTGGAATGGCGACAAGATTGCCATGGCGACAGAACGGCTGAACATTCCGTCCGT
>NZ_RZTT01000484.1 GCF_003996995.1 Mesorhizobium sp. M7A.T.Ca.US.000.02.2.1
GCGTCAGGTCGCGCACGACGATGGCCTGGCTGACGTTGCTGTCGGCAAGCGACACCCAGGAATACTCCCACTCGGTGCTGTCGATGCTCATCTGCGACAGCGTCCACAGCGAGTTGCTGTTGCCGGCTGCACCGCTCAAAAGGCTGAACACGGCGAGGCGGCCATCGGCATTGTAATCGAGCATCAGCCGCGTGTTGGAGCTGGAAGCGTTGAAGTCGCGCCATCCCGACCAGTTCTGCGTGGCAGCGTCGTACTGGGTGTTGAACGCGTGCACATGCTGTACGTCAGATGCGACAAGCATTATGTCGCCATTGCCCTCGATGCCGGAAGCCAGCGTATATTTGCCGACCCGGCTGTAACCGGTCGTCGCCCAGGGCGTCCATGTGGCGGTTCCGGCCGGCTTCTGGCGCGTGTGCAGGGCCTGGCCGCTCTTCGTCAAGGCGAACAGATTGGTGGCCCCCAGCGGACCGACACCCGGCGCCATTGCGGTGAACCCGCCGGTGCCTGAAGTGTCGATCTGCGTCCAGCCCGTCCAATCGGTAACCTTCAGCGCCTGTGCCGTCTTCTGCTGGCAGCGGTAGAGGTTGGCTCCCGAATTGATGCCGAACAGCGCGATGGTCCCGTCGGCCTGGCGTATCGCCGAGATCGACACCAGTCCGCCCGGAATCTGCAGCCAGTCGCTCCACATCTGGGCAGGCGGAACGCGTTCCTCGACGGTGACGACAATCGGCGTCGTGGTGCCCGGCGGCGTGATGGTTTTCTGCACTTGCACGATCTGGTCCGGGTTCTGGTAGATCCACCAGATGCGCGCCTGGTTGTCGAGGACGAAGAGTTCGATGCGGCCATCGACATCGCGCGCCATCGAAAAACCGGAGTAGCTGACTGCGCCGGCCGGCGCACCGATGTTCATGGGAGCGGTCCATTTGTCGATCGGGCCGACCTGGTTGGCGTCCTCGGTGATGAAGAACAGGTTGGGGCTGCCCGTCAGTTGGGCAACGACAGCCACCCTTCCATCCTTGGTGATGCCGGCCGTCATCTGCACGAAGGTGCCTGGAGCGATGATCGACCAGGCTGCGGGCCATGGCCCGTTCGGCGCGGTCTGCGCCTTCTGGATCAGGCGCCCGGCCGACGTATCGATGGCCACGACCATCAGCCGCGACAGTTCGAAGAAGGGCGCGCCGGCCGGCATGCTCTGGAAAACGGGCGCTGTCGGCGAAGTGGCCGTGGCGCTCGCGGCGGCCTTCTCGGTTTCGCCGCCTGGCGCGGGCGATTTTGGTGCTGCTGTCTTGGCCATCGTGTTGGTCCTGCCCTGTTGACGCGGTATCAGCCTCTTGGAGGGAAAACGCCTTGCAGCGCGATGCAGAAATAGCACGTGAGATAGGGCTGCATATTGTTGTGGGGTTGGTCGCCGCCGATCGGCCGTACCGCCTGATCGCTGAGCGGCGTCAAAGTGGCCGTCGCAGAGTAGGACTGCCCGGGAGCCGTCCGCGCGAAGGATCGTGCGGGACTTGGCGCCGCCAGATTGGCGGGATTGACGTTGGCCATCAAATTGTGCCCGTGCTGCGGCATCTCCGATATCAGCAACGACACTGTCTCCGAACCCCCCGGCTCGCCGAGATCGTGCAGCGAAAGCCCCGGTCCTTGTCCCGGGTGCATCGGAGCGCGGCCTTGCAGATCGGGCAGGGCAAAGTTGGATTTGCCGTTGCCGCCATAAGTGGTGCCGAGCAACGAAAACAGCGCGGTGTTCTGCGACAGCGGCAGCAATTGCCCATCGCACCATGCCCAGCCCTTGGGCGCGAAATTGAAGGGAAAGATTCGGATTTCGGCGACGAATGGGTCAGCCATGATGTCCTCTCAGGTCGGCGACGGAAAGATGCCGAAAAGCGAAATGATAAAATTGACGCAGAGATACGGCTGGAAGTTCGTATGCGGCTGGCTGCCGCCGGTCTGCCCGGCGGTCTGCGGGGACATCGGCGCGGCCGCAGGCACCTCACGATAGATTTGCGACGCGCCGACCTGGCCGGTCATGTTGCCGGTTGGGGTGCTTGCCCCGGCATTGTTTAGCGAAGCAAGGAACTGATGCGTGTGCGAAGGGATCTGCTGGGGCGTAAGCGTGACTTCTTCCACGCCACCGTTCTGAGAAAGAATGAAATCAGTGCTCTGATGGATCGGCAAACGGCCGCGCAGATCAGGCAGCGCGAATGTGCTCTGGCCATCGCCGCCATAGGTGGTGCCGATCAGCTGGAAAAGCGTCTCGTTCTCCGAGATGGGCAGCAGCTGCCCTTCGCAGAACATCCAGCCGGCTATGGCAAAATTGCCGGCAAACATGCGAATTTCGCCAACGAAGGGTTGTCCCATGGCTGCGCTCCCTTAATTCGGCGACGGAAAAATGCCCTGCAGGGCGATGCAGAAGCTCAGCGTCAGAAATGGCTGCATGTTCAAATGCGCCTGGTTGTTGCCGACAGGGGCCAGCGTACTGGGATCCATCGCCGTGACGTTCCCGGGCGGCGTATAGGTGTTGGCGACGGTTGCGAGCAAATTGCCGGTGGCCACTGGCGTGTCGGCATTGGCGGTGGTGGCCTGCTCGACATGGCTATGAAACGGCAATTCCGCGACCGAAAGCGTGTGCGCCGTTTCGCCGCCGCGCTCGCCGAGTGTATGGCTGCCGCCGACATGGATCGGCACGCGCCCGCGATAGTCTGGCAGTGCGAAATTCACCCGGCCATCGCCGCCGAAGGTGGTGCCCAGCAGCGAAAACAGCGCCTGGTTCTGATTGATAGGCAGCAACTGCCCATTGCAGAGCGCCCAGCCCTTGGGCGCGAATACGAAAGACATGATTCTGATTTCGGAAAGAAATGGTTCCGACATCTCCGCTCCTCACTGTTTCCATATACTAACGCACCACAGTGATATTGCGCAACGTCAGTCAGACATAAATAAAATAAAATTTTTGGACTTTGGTTTTATTAAAGTTCGCGCTTCCTTACGCAATTGCGTCGCTACCGTTGATTGGCGCCGCATTTCCCGGCGCCATTATGGACGGCGTTCCGCTGAGAAGCCCGATTTCATAGGTTGAATAGACGGCGACTTTGATCAGGGTGGGGTCGGCGGCAGCGTGCCAACAAGATCGATTACCCCCGCGCCGCCCGACGTGTCGACTGTCGGTGTACCGACATTGTCGTCCTGTACGACGCCTGCAGCTGCACCTGCAGCCGAGCCATTGCGAGACAGGTTAAAGTCGGTGCTGGCATTGAAGTTGCTTAAGCTGACGTCCACCACTGCATTTGGCCCGCCGACGAAGGTGTTTTGCTGCGTACCAGCACCGCCAAGCACGAGGTTCATCGTACTTGTATCCGTCGCAGTGGCGCCATTGTCGGCAAACAACGCGGCAAATGGGAATGCACTACCCGTTGCCGTCACGCTGTTGCCGAATACAGACGCGTTCATCGTCGCGCCACCATCATTGTTCTGCAGGTGGATACCGGCAAAGCCCCAGCCGGTGATGGTGTTGTTCTGGATAAGCGTGGTCAGTGAACCGGACGCGCCTGCCGCACGGACGAAGATGCCATCGGAATTCGAGCCCGTTTTGGCAACCAGCGTGTTGCCGACGATTTTGCCGGTCATCGTGCCGAGGTCCTGGCCCTTGGCGACGAAGATGCCGACCGTGTCGAAGGCGTTGGCCCCACCATCGCTGTTGACGTTGTTCGAGATGTTGAAGGTCGTCGTCGCGGCGGACGTGTTGCCGGCAGAGCCGCTGCGCACCGAAATTGCGGTGCCGCCGCCCGGTATGATCGTCTGGCCATTGTGAAAAATATTGCTGGTAGCGACCACATCCATGGTCGCATTGTTGTTGGCGACCGCCTCGAAGAAGTCGGAGCGCGTGCCGGAGAACGTGTTGCTATCCAACGTCACATTCGCGGTTGCGCCGTTGTAGACGGTGAAGCTGACATTATCGTTGCCGAGGGTCGAACTGATCAGGCCGAACGTGTTGCCGCTCATGGTCAGCCGATTCAGCGTGCCGCTGGTGTTCCAGACGGCGAGGTTGCCGTAAGCGCCGCCGCTGATGCTGGAACCGGTGATCGAGGCGCTGCCGAGCAGATTGTCGAAGCGAATGGCACTTTCTTCGATATTGCCGGCGTTGTTGGAGC
>NZ_RZTT01000485.1 GCF_003996995.1 Mesorhizobium sp. M7A.T.Ca.US.000.02.2.1
CTTCATGGTCGATGGCGAGGCGCCGTTGCCGACAAAGCCGCCGCGCAGAACGGTCAGCGGCTTGTCCATGCCAGCAACATCGTCGAAATTCGCGGTCACCCGGCGTTCGAGCACTTGCGGCTCGGCCAGCACTTGCGGGATCGTCAGCACCCTGCCGGCAGGCACGCCGGCGCGATTGAGCATCTCTTCCCAGGCCGCGGCCGGCGCGCCCGCCAGGGCGTCCTCGATTTCGACTTTAAGCGCCGCACGGTTGCGCTTGCGCGTCTCGCGCTCGGCAAAGCGGACATCGGAGGCCAGTTCCGGCCGGCCGATCAGCCGGCACAGCGCCACGAACTGCTCCTGCTTGTTGGCGGCGATGTTGACGAGCCCGTCGCCGGTGCGAAACGTACCGGAGGGTGCCGCCGTCATGTTCTCATTGCCCATCGGCTTGGGGTCGATGCCTGCGGTCAGATAGTTGGAAACCGGCCAGCCAAGCGCGGAAAGTGTGCATTCGAGCATCGAGACGTCGAGAAAGGCACCCTCGCCGCTCGTCTTCTGCCGCACCAGCGCCGAGGTAATGGCGAACGCGCCGACCAGTCCGCCAAGCGTGTCGGCCACGGGATAGCCGACCCGCAGCGGCGCCGTTTCCGGTGTTCCGGTGATGCTCATGATCCCCGACAGGCCCTGGATGATCTGGTCATAGGCGGGATTGTCGCGCATCGGCCCGGTCTGGCCGAAACCCGATATCGCGCAATAGACGAGGCCTGGACGGACCGTCTTCAGCGCCTCGTAACCAAGCCCCAGCCGATCCATCACGCCCGGGCGGAAATTCTCCACCAGGGCGTCGGCGCTGGCCACCAGATCGAAAAAGCGCTCGCGATCGGCTTGCTGCTTGAGGTCGAGCACCACCGACCGTTTGCCGGCGTTCTGCGCCAGGAACGATGCGCCCATGCCGGCGCTGTTCAGCTTTGGCGAGCCGCCGAGCTGGCGGGCCAGGTCGCCGCCTTGCGGCGCCTCGACCTTGATCACATCGGCGCCGAGCAGCGCCAGCTGATAGGCGCAGTAGGGACCGGCCAGGACGTTGGTCAGGTCGAGGACGCGGATACCGGAAAGCAGTTCTGTCATGGCATCATGGATCGATCAGGCATCGCCGGGCACATGCTCCGGTCCGCGCCGACGCCGATGCTCGATGAAGGCCCAGATATGCGGGCCGGCGAGGCCGATGAAGGCGAGCGTCAGCAGCGTCAGCGACAGCTTGTGGGTGTAAAACACCGACCAGTCGCCATTCGAGATGGTCATCGCCCGGCGGAACTGGGTTTCGGCGAGCGGTCCAAGGATCATGCCGATAATGACGGGCGCGGTCGGGAAATCGAAGCGCCGCATCAGGAAGCCGGCGGCCCCCAGGAGATAGAGGATGACGAGGTCGATGGGCGATTGCGAAATACCATAGGTGCCGACCGTCGCGAACACCAGGATGCCGGCATAGAGCTGCGGCGCCGGGATTTTCAAAAGCCGCACCCACAGGCCGATCAGCGGCAGGTTGAGGATGACCAGGATGACGTTGGCGATGAACAGGCTGGCGATCAGCCCCCAGACGAGATCGCCCTGGGTCGTGAGAAGCAGCGGTCCGGGGTTGATGCCGTAGCTCTGGAAGGCCGACAGCATGATCGCCGCGGTCGCCGAGGTCGGCAGGCCAAGCGTCAGCATAGGCACCAGCACGCCGGCTGCGGAGGCATTGTTGGCGGCCTCGGGGCCGGCAACGCCCTCGATGGCGCCGACCGTGCCGAACTCCTCCTTGTGCTTCGACAGCTTCTTTTCGATGGCATAGGACAGGAAGGTCGGGATTTCGGCGCCGCCGGCCGGCATGGCGCCGATCGGGAAGCCGATCGCAGCGCCGCGCAGCCAGGGTTTCCACGAACGCCCCCACTCGGCCGCCGTCATGTAGAGCGAGCCCTTCAGCGGCACGATCTCGTCCTTGCCGGCATAGCGGCGCGAGGCCATGTAGAGCGTCTCGCCGACGGCAAACAGGCCGACCGCGGCAATGATGACATCGACGCCATCAAGCAGTTCGTTCGTGCCGAAGGTGAAGCGCGGCTGGCCGGTCTGCAGGTCGACGCCGATCATGCCGATGACGAAGCCAGCGAACAGGCTGGTCAGGCCGCGTACGGAAGACGAGCCGAGCACCGCCGAAACGGTGATGAAGGCCAGCACCATCAAAGAGAAATATTCGGCCGGGCCGAAGGCCAGCGCGAACTTGACCACCACCGGCGCCAGGAAAGCGACGCCCATCGTGCCGATCGTGCCGGCGACGAACGAGCCTATCGCGGAGGTGGCGAGTGCCGCGCCGCCGCGCCCGGAGCGCGCCATCCTGTTGCCTTCCAACGCAGTGACGATGGTGGCGCTTTCGCCGGGCGTGTTGAGCAGGATCGACGTCGTCGAACCACCATACATGGCGCCGTAGTAGATGCCGGCGAACAGGATGAAGGATGCCTCCGGCGCCACCTGATAGGTGATCGGCAAAAGCAGCGCGATGGTCAGCGCCGGCCCAAGACCGGGCAGCACGCCGATGGCGGTACCGAGTGTGGTGCCAAGCAGGCACCACAGAAGGTTGACCGGGGTGAAGGCAACCGAGAAGCCATGTGCGAGATGTCCGAGCGTTTCCATGGCGTCAGCCCCTCAACATGGTGATGAACGCATCGATGACCGTGTTCAGCTGGTTCTCGATGAAACCGGCACCGATGTTGACGCCAAGCGCCCTGGCGAAGCCGAAATAGGCGGCCAGCGCCAGGATCAGGCCGAGCACTGCGTCACGCAGCGTGCGCTTGCTGCCGAAGCCGTAGCAGACCAGAACGAACATGATGACGGATGCCAGCGTGAAACCGAGCGGCCGGATGAGCAGCAGATTGGCGAGCAGGCCGATGACAACGAAACCCATCGCCTTCCAGTCGGTCGGCGTCTCCTTTTCCTCCTCCGGCTGCCAGCCGCCGCGCAAGGCAGCGAGGATGAGCAACAGCGAAAGAACCACCAGGCCGAACATGGTGAGGTAGGGAAAGACGGTCGGGCCGACCTTGGAGTAGAGCGGCGACACCGGGATTGCCAGCGTTTGCCAGGCGACGGCGCCGGCGCAGGCCAGGAGCCCGATGCCGATCAACAATTCCGGCACGGCAAGGCGCCACGGCGCCGCCTGCTGGTCGCTGGTGCTCATGATTGTCCTCCCAAGGTGGCCGGCATCCTCCAGCCGGCCGCATCCGCAGTTTCGCCGCATCATATGTCCATGCGGCAGGCGAGATGGGAAGGGGGGCGGCACTCTAACCGCCCCCTGAACACATCAGGCGAGGCCGAGATCCTTGAGGATCGCGGTGATGCGGGCCGTGTCCTCGGTGAGGAATTTCGCGTAGTCGTCGCCAGTCAAAAGGATGGGCGTCCAGTTGCGGTTTTTGCACTCGGTTGCCCATGCATCGCTCTTGGCCATGGTCTCGATCATTGTGACCATCGCCGCCTTGTCGGCGTCGGAAACGCCGGGCGGTGCGAAGACGCCGCGCCAGTTGAACAGTTCGACATCGATGCCGGCTTCCTTCATCGTCGGTGCGTCGATGCCGTCCTGACGCTTGTCAGCCGAGATGGCGAGCAGCCTGAGCGCACCTGCCTTGACCTGCTCCGAGAACTCGCCGAAGCCGGAAATGCCGGCCGCGACCTGGTTGCCGAGCAGCGCCGACAGCGCCTCGCCGCCGCCGGCGAACGGCACATAGGAGAGGTTGGTTGCCGGAACGCCGACCGTCTTGGCGATCAGGCCGAACAGGATGTGATCGGAACCGCCTGCCGAGCCGCCGGCGACAGGAACCTTTGTCGGATCGGCCTTGAGCGCGGCGACGAAATCAGCGGCCGTCTTGAACGGTGACTCCGCCGGCACGACCAGGGCCTCGAACTCGCCGGTGAGGCGGGCGATCGGGGTGACTTGCGTCAGATTGTTCGCGGCCTTGTTGGCAATGATGGCACCAACCATGACCATGCCGGCGACCATCAGGGAATTGCCTTTGCCGTTCCACTGGCTGATGAATTGCGGCAGCCCGACAGTGCCGCCGGCGCCGCCGACATTGATGATCTGCGAACCAGAGATCAGCTTTTC
>NZ_RZTT01000486.1 GCF_003996995.1 Mesorhizobium sp. M7A.T.Ca.US.000.02.2.1
CATCTACACCGGCACGCCGCGCTTCACGCTTGGGATCCGGGAATATGCCGACGGCTTGAATTTCGTTGCGGTGGCGGTCGGCGTCTTTGGCGTCGCCGAGATCCTGCGCAACCTCGAAAACGAGGATGAGCGCTCCGTGATGATCCGCAAGGTCACGGGCCTTATGCCGACCCGCGAGGACTTTCGGCGCATGGCAGCGCCCATCGTGCGCGGAACGATCATCGGTTCGGCGCTCGGCATCCTGCCGGGAGGCGGCGCGATCCTGGCAGCTTTTGCATCCTACACGCTCGAAAAACGCGTCTCGAAAAACCCGCAGGAGTTCGGCAAGGGCGCCATCGAAGGCGTCGCCGGACCGGAATCGGCCAACAATGCCGGTGCGCAGACCTCCTTCATCCCGATGCTGACGCTCGGCATTCCAGCCAACCCGGTCATGGCGCTGATGATCGGCGCCATGATCATCCAGGGCATCGTGCCCGGCCCCAATGTCGCGACCGAACAGCCGGCGCTGTTCTGGGGCATCATCGCCTCGATGTGGATCGGCAATCTGATGCTGATCGTCCTCAACCTGCCGCTGATCGGGCTTTGGGTGAAGCTGCTGACGATCCCCTATTACGTGCTTTTCCCGATCATCATGGCGTTCTGCTCGATCGGCGTCTACAGCGTCAACAGCAACGTCTACGACCTCTATGCCGTCGCCTTCTTCGGCTTCCTCGGCTATCTCCTGACCAAGTTGCGCTGCGAACCGGCGCCGCTGCTGCTCGGCTTCGTGCTCGGCCCGCTGCTCGAGGAAAACCTGCGCCGCGCCATGATCCTCTCGCGCGGCGACCCGAGCACCTTCTTGACCAGACCGATCAGCGCCGGCCTGCTCCTCATCGCGCTCGCCGTGCTCGCCGTCGTCTTCCTGCCGGCGGTCAGGAAAAAGCGCGAAGAGGTGTTTGTGGAGGAGAGTTGAATTACGCCGTCGTTCCGCTTCGGTCCTGAATCTCTTCGACAGGGTCGAGCGGTGCGATCGGCACCAGCGGTGCCGGCACATCGGTCGTCTTGACCTCGGCCTTGCAGATGTCGGCGATGACGCAGGCCGGGCAATCCGGCTTGCGCGCCTTGCAGACGTAGCGGCCATGCAGGATCAGCCAGTGATGTGCATGGCGCATATATTCGTCCGGAATGATCTTCAACAATCCCTGTTCGACCTGTTCCGGCGTCTTGCCGGGCGCCAGCCCGAGCCGGTTGCCGATACGGAGAATGTGCGTGTCGACCGCCATCGTGTGCTGGCCGAAGGCCATGTTGAGCACGACATTGGCGGTCTTGCGCCCGACCCCGGGCAGCTTGACCAATTCATCGCGACTGTCGGGTACCTCGCCGCCATGGTCGCGGATCAGCGCCTGCGACAGCGCAATCACATTCTTCGCCTTGTTGCGCCACAGCCCGATGGTGCGGATATATTCGCCGACCCTTGCCTCCCCCAGCGCCAGCATCTTGTGCGGCGTATCGGCGGCCTTGAACAGCGCCCGCGTCGCCTTGTTGACGCCGGCATCCGTCGCTTGCGCCGACAGCACCACCGCGACCAGCAGCGTGAAGGCGTTGACATGTTCGAGCTCGCCTTTCGGCTCGGGCCGCTGGACGGAAAAGCGCCGGAATATCTCGTGCACTTCGGCCGGGCTGTAGCGCGAAGTGGGGCGCACAGGCCGCGGACGCGGCTTGGCGTTCGACCCGCCGTGTCGTGCGGGCAACAGCTCTTTTTTGGACAGGGAAGAATCTTTGGACTTGGGGCTTGCCATTTCCCTCCTATAATATCCCCTCATGAGCGACACAAACGCCTCGTTTCAGGCCGACGAGCCATTCTTTCAGGCGCTACTGACCCCGCACCGGTCTCTGGGCCGGACAGGCTTCTTCATCCTGATGGGCGCGCTGCTGTTCGGCTGGCTGGTGACAGGCGTGGTTTTCCTGTCGCGCGGCGCCTGGCCGGTGTTCGGCTTCTTCGGCCTCGACGTGGCCGCCGTCTACATCGCCTTTCGCATCAACTACCGGGCCGCTCGCGCCCGCGAGGAAGTCTCGGTCTCGCGCACCAGCCTCGACATCCGCAAGATCGCCCCCTCGGGGAAATCGGAAGCGCATCGCTTCAATCCGTTCTGGGCGCGGCTTTCGATCGCCCGCCACGCCGAGATCGGCATCACAGGGATGACGGTTGAAGGCGAAGGGCAGAACGTGCCGATCGGATCGTTCCTGGACCCCGATTCCCGCGAGAGCTTTGCCACCGCCTTTTCCCGGGCGCTGGCGACCGCCAAGGCACGCTGAGCCAGCCATGAGCGGCGCCTGGGCTCGAATTCCGTGTCCATCTGGGTATGCGCCGCAGGAAGGCAAGTTTCGGGTGGCGATCGACGCCCCGAGGGGCGATATTCCGGCTCAAGGAGACAGTTCCATGAGCACACACACCGCAGTCCTCAAAAAGGACATCACGCCTGAAGGCAGCGACTACGAAATCGTGCGCCGTGCCATCGAGAAGATCAGTCTCGACTATCGCGATCAGCCTTCCCTTGAAGAACTGGCCGAGGAGGTTGGCGAGACTCCGACCGGCCTGCAAAAACTCTTCACCCGCTGGGCCGGCCTGTCGCCCAAGGCCTTCCTGCAGGCGGTGACGCTGGACCATGCGCGCAGGCTGCTCGATTCCGGCATGCCGCTGCTCGAGACCTCGTTCGAACTGGGCATGTCCGGCCCGGGCCGGCTGCATGACCTGTTCGTCACCCATGAGGCGATGTCGCCGGGCGACTACAAGACACGCGGCGCCGGGCTCACCATCCGCTACGGCTTCCATTCCTCGCCATTCGGCACCGCCCTGATCATGGCCACCGAGCGCGGGCTCGCCGGCCTCGCCTTCAGCGACCCCGGCGAGGAACGCGCCGCCTTCGCCGACATGTCCAGCCGCTGGCCGAACGCCATCTATGTCGAGGACATGACTGCTACCGGTCCCTATGCCGCCCGTATCTTCGATCCGACGCTGTGGCGCCCCGACCAGCCGCTGCATGTCGTCATGATCGGCACCGACTTCCAGGTTCGCGTCTGGGAGGCGCTGCTCAAGATCCCGATGGGTAAGGCCCGCACCTATTCCTCGATTGCGGCCAGCATCGGCGCACCGTCCGCCAGCCGTGCTGTCGGTGCCGCCAACGGGGCCAATCCGCTCTCTTTCGTGGTGCCTTGTCACCGCGCCATCGGTAAATCAGGCGATCTCACCGGCTATCACTGGGGCCTGACCCGCAAGCGCGCCATTCTGGGCTGGGAAGCCGGGCAGGTATCGTAATATCGATTTTCCTCGATATTGCGAAGGAAAACATGGATATATCGGCCTTATTAAGTATAAGCGCGATTTAGACTGTGGTTTCTGCCGTTGCAACCGAGGGCAACCTCCGGTTCCTGTAATTGTTATTTTAAGCCGTTATTTTAGGTAACTCTAAATTAACCACGATAAGGTGATGATGCCCTCATATTAATCCGGACGATCCGGCTTGATAGGAGGTCCCGATGACATTGTTTCGCGCCGCCTGCGGCGCAGCTCTGCTGCTTGCCAGCATCGACGAGGCCGCGTTGGCCGCGACGCAGAATGTCATCTTCAATGGCACGATCGCGCCCACCTGCACGCTTGTCGTTGCCACCAACGGCACGATGACGGCCAGCCCCGATCTCCAGTCCCTCAGTTCCCACAACAGCGGCGGCTCGGCTGGGACCGTGACGCTGACGACGACCGGAGGTGTGTCGCTCAGCGTCGATCCGGTCACCACCATGACGGTGCCATCGGCAGACAGCACGTCGACGACCTGGACGCCGACCTACTCCGCCACCGGCGCGCATGCCATCGTCGAGACCGGCTCGGCAACCAGCATCACCACACCCGGCGCCGATCTCGTCTCGGTTCACCTCGCCGGAACCAAAGGCGGCAGCAATCGCTTCGCCAACGGCAATTATCAGGCAACGGTAACGCTGCGCTGCGAATGACGCGCAGCGAAGGAGGGGTCGTTGAAACATGTTCGAATCCTGGCGACGGCACTGGCCATCGGATTGGCGCCCATTGCCGTCAAGGCACAATCGATGTCGCCGATGCGTGG
>NZ_RZTT01000487.1 GCF_003996995.1 Mesorhizobium sp. M7A.T.Ca.US.000.02.2.1
GGCAATGACGGCGCCGCAATCCGCAGGATCAAGGATCCGCAGTTGCTGGCCGATGATTGCGCCGAACTTGGCATCCCGCATCCGCAATTGCGATGGGACCAGCCGCCTGATCGGGAGAACTGGGTGGTCAAGACCGCGGGCGGCGCCGGCGGCGGGCACGTCAGACGAGCAGCCGGAGAAAGCCCGACCGCCGGCCGCTATTTCCAGCGCTTCGTTGCCGGACGCAGCATTTCGGCCCTGTTCGTCGGCAACGGGCAAACCGCGCACGTCGTGGGCTTCAGCCAACAATGGACGTCCCCCTCCCCGACAGCGCCCTATCGCTATGGCGGCGCCGTGCGGTTGAGACGCTTCGATCGCAGACAGGCGGCGGTGATCGGCGGTTGGCTCTCAAGTCTGACGCGGCGCGCCGGCCTGGTTGGATTGTGCAGCGCCGATCTTATCCGCGGGCCGGACGGCTACAAGTTCATCGAAATCAATCCGAGGCCAGGCGCCACCCTGGACATTTTCGACGATGTCGACGCGCCATTGATCGAAGCGCATCTGCGCGCCGCGACGGGTCAGGTCTTCCGCTTGCCGCGCTTCGTCGATTCGATGGCGTCGATGGTGACTTACGCCGCGACGCCAATCACTCACTTTCCGTCGATCGCCTGGCCTGAATGGACAGCGGACCAGCAGTCGGCTGGCACCCGTCTGATTGCCGGCGACCCTGTCTGCACGGTCTTCGCGCGCGGGCCGAGCGCCCAATCGACCAAGCGACTCATCAAGGGACAAGCCAGTCAATTGCAACTCCAATGGGAAGGAGACCGGACATGAAAGACGGTTCGGCATTCCTGAACGACAATGCACAGCGCATCGTTGACGGCATGATCGGCGACGCCGAACGCCTGCGCATCGTCGTTTCCAGGGGGCCATTGGGCGAGCGCCTGATCGATGCCGGCGCCAAGACCGTAGGCAGCGTCGAAGCCGGGCTGCGCATGGCTGAGGCCGCGATGGGCGGTCTCGGCAGCGTTTCTGTGTTCATGGATCGCGCGTCACAGCAATGGCCGTTCACTGTCGAAGCGCGATCTTCGCAGCCGGTGCTAGCCTGCCTGGGCAGCCAATATGCGGGCTGGAACCTGTCTGGCCAGGACTATTTCGCGATGGGATCTGGGCCGGCGCGCGCCCTCGCCCGGGTCGAACCGCTGTTCGAAACACTTTCCTATCGCGACATCGCATCGTCCGCGGTGCTTATCCTTGAGACGGCCGAACCGCCTCCCCGCGCGATCGTTGAGAAAGTGGGCAAGGCAACTGGACTGGCGACGGAAAAGCTCACCTTCCTCTATGCGCCGACACAAAGTCTTGCCGGCAGCGTGCAGATCGTTGCGCGCGCGCTCGAGGTTGCCCTGCACAAGATCAACGATCTCAAATTCCCGCTGGAGAACGTTGTCGACGGCATCGGAACGGCTCCGATCCCCGCCCCCCATCCGGATTTCCTGACCGCCATGGGCCGAACCAACGATGCCATCATCTATGGCGGCAGCGTCCAGCTCTTCGTGAAAGGATCTGCGAAAGAGGCTGGCAAACTCGCGGAAAAACTTCCCAGCAGCGCCTCACGGGACTACGGCCAACCCTTCGCCGAGATCTTCGCGCGGTTCAAGGGCGATTTCTATGCCATCGACCCGCTGCTGTTCAGCCCGGCCGAAGTGATCGTGACAGCGATCGAAACCGGCGATACGTTTCGCGCCGGTCGGCGTGATCTGAAAATGCTCGAACGAAGTCTCGGCTAGAGCATGGCGGTGCCAAGGGATTCGTCCGTCATTCGCCTGCCCGACGACTGCATTTCGTGCAGCCCCGACGCGGCCATGGGGGCGCGGGATCGCTCGCGCCTCCGAGGTTCCCGTACCCGAGAGGCCACATGATCCCTCGTATCCTGATCGTCAGCGACAAAGTGGACACTGGCTCGAACGGCCTGGCGGCAGGGCTTGGTCGGCGAGGCGCCGCCGTTGCAGCCGTGCCGCTGGCGACGATCGCATTCGACACCAGCAGCCCGAGCGGGCTTTCGATCCCTGGCTTCGGCGGCACGCTGCCCGACGCCGTGGTCGTCCGTTCGATCGCCGCCGGATCGTTCGAAGCGATTACCCGGCGCCTCGGCGTGCTGCACGCGTTAAGCAGACTGTCGGTTCCCGTGTGGAATTCCGCGCAGGCGATCGAGCACTGCGTCGACAAGTCGATGACGACATTCCTCTTGAAAAATGCCGACCTGCCTACGCCACGCACCTTTGCCGTGGAAGGCCTTGCCGTCGCCGAGGAGATCGCGGCGCAAGAACTTCCGCGGGGGCCGCTGGTGCTGAAACCCTTGTTCGGCGCGCAGGGCCGCGGGATAAAGCTGATCCGCACGCTCTCGGACCTGCCGGCTGCAGAAGAGGTGAACAGCGTCTACTACCTTCAGCAATATGTGCCGCGTGCCGGTCCGCCTTTCCGGGATTTTCGCGTCTTTGTCTGCGCCGGCGAGACCGTGGCGATGATGAGCCGCATCAGCGACGACTGGATCACGAACGTCAACCGGGGCGGCGTGCCGGAACAGGTTTCCGATCATGGCAAGGCGGAACTGGCCTCGCTGGCTGTCGCTGCGTCAGCCGCGGTCGGCGCGGATTTTGCCGGCGTGGACATCGTGCGGGCTGACGACGGCAATCTGTTCATACTCGAAGTGAACAGCATGCCCGCTTGGTCGGGATTGCAATCGGTGGTCGCCGTGAATATCGCCGAGGCAATCGCCGATGCCTTGCTGAAACTCCTGGCCGACCGTGCCGAAGCGGCCGCCGCGCCGCGGCCCTACCGTTTTGCCGCGTCTGCGAATTCGTGAGGGCCGGTAGGATGGCGCTGTCGCGTGAACGCCTCCGGGCCAGCTACAAGGATGCCTGCAGGATGGAGATCGAAGCCCTCAAACCGGGCAACGTCCATCTGTTCGCCGACGGACACGGAATGTCCGCCGCCCAGTTCATGATGAGTGCGGAGGTTTCCTCCGGGCCGCTGACCGATCCTCGTCTGCCGGTCGGACAGCGCATGCTGGAGGCCGTGCGCGCGACCCGACTGGCGGTCGCAACCAATACCAATCTCGGAATCATCCTTCTGGCAGGGCCACTGATATGCGCCGCCGAAACGGGCGGTGACAGACTGCAGGACAATCTCGACTCGCTGCTTCGGGCTTTGAGCGTGCAGGATACCAAGGCGGTATTCGAGGCGATCGTCACGGCCGCGCCAGGCGGCCTGGGAGAAGCCGCCAACGATGTGCGGCAGGAGCCAAAGGTCCATTTGTTGGACGCGATGCGGGAGGCCGCCGACCGCGACATGATCGCCCGCCAGTACGGCAGCTGTTTCGGCGACGTGTTCGGGGTCGGGCTCGCCGCGCTGGATGGAGCGTCGGCACGTGGAGAAACCGGCATGTGGCCGACGGTATTCGTCTACATGGCGTTTCTCGCCGGCTTCCCCGACAGCCATGTGATGCGCAAGCACGGCGTTGACGTCGCAAATCAGGCGCGGCAGGAAGCCGTTGCCGTCCAGGCGGCGCTCCATGCCGAGGGCGACGAGCCGTCGCGCATTCGTCTGCTCATGGAGTTCGACCGCCGGCTGAAGGCCGACAACATCAACCCCGGCACCTCGGCCGACCTCACCGTGGCTACTCTTTTAGTCCACACCCTCGCCCTCACCTTGCATAATCGCGGCGTTGGTGCTTGACTTCCAAAAGCGGAAGCTGTGCTTCCGCGGCTATCTAGCCAACCGGTCCGGGCAAATCCGGACGCTGCCAACAAGGATAGCTGTCCATCGAGCGCCTGCTCGGTTGCAGCGTCCGTGGACATCATAATTGTGTCTTGGAGGAAATTGGCATGGCAAAAATATCAAAGGTTATGGTCGGTGAATCGCTGGTGGGAGACGGCAACGAAGTCGCGCATGTCGACCTGCTCATCGGCCCGCGGGGGAGCGCGGTCGAAACGGCATTCTGCAACGCGCTTACCAACAACAAGGACGGCTTTACTTCGCTTTTGGCGGTGATCGCGCCCAATCTTCAATGCAAACCCAACACCGTGATGTTCAACAAGGTCA
>NZ_RZTT01000488.1 GCF_003996995.1 Mesorhizobium sp. M7A.T.Ca.US.000.02.2.1
GTCCTACACCGAGCCGTGGGCCTGGATGCACCCGCCGCGCCATGCGCTGGCAGCGCTGCTTCTCGACCAGGGCCACGCGAAGGAAGCCGAGCAGGTCTATCGCGACGATTTGGGCCTGAGCGGCACGGTGCAGCGCTGCGCCCAGCACCCGAACAATGTCTGGGCACTGCACGGGCTGGTGGAATGCCTGAAACAGCGCGGCGAGACTGATGAATTGCCGATATTGCAGACAAGCCTTGCCGCGGCGCTGGCCAGGGCGGATGTGCCGATCACCTCGTCCTGCCTGTGCAGGACGAGCGCGCAGCAAGGCTGCTGTCACTGACGCGAAGTCAGCCTACCGCCACTGTTGCGGCCGATCGGCTCGCCAAACAAATTGTCGGCCGATCATCGTTGGCGGTGAAACCCTCGCCGCCCGGTCGTGTCACCTGCCGATCAGCCCAGGCTCCACGCTTTGTCTCGTATCACGCCTCCCTCGATCAGCACCGAGCAGTCTATCTCATCGTGAAGTTGGGCGTTTGGGTCGGACGAAAGCCAGGAAGCATAGGACCGAAGCTGCTTGAGCCTGGCTGTTTTCTCAAGCCGGGCCTGGCGCTCATCCTCGGCTGCCGGTCTTCTGTCCTTCTGGGCAGGAAATTGCATGCTGGCTCTCCTCGGTCACCGAGCTGCGCTTCGACTTGAAGCCAACACATGCGCTGGCGAGAGTCGCCATCCATCTGGATGATGGCGGACCCTTATCAACAATGCACCCGCGCCACCGCCGGGTGCTCCCTGGTCCGGGTTCGCTGCGGCGCATCGGCACTCGGCAGTCGGACGCAGCCAGGGGAATGGAACCAGATCGGCCGTGCGACGTCATAGAAGCAGGTGCTCATACAGGAGTGTGACCTCCATGATCAGGCTCGTTCTTGCCGCTGCCGCCATGCTCGTCATGGCATGGGATGCAACGGCGGCGGCAAAACTGGACGCGGCCACTGTCAACAACGCCCAATTTGACGGCAGCGAAGCGAAAGGCGTCAGTGCGACCGTTCTGAAGGCGCAAATCCTCCTGGATCGTGCACGCTTCTCGCCAGGCCTGATCGATGGCCGCCAAGCGGAGAACTTCAGCCGGGCAGTCAGTGCGTTTCAAGCGGCCAACGGACTGCCTGCCGACGGCAAGCTTACCCGCGAGACATGGGACAAGCTGGTCGCGAGCTCCTCGCGCCCCGCGCTTGAGACCTACGAGTTGACGCGCAAGGATGTGCGGGGACCGTTCACCAGGCGAATTCCGACGCGCATGGAGAGGATGGCCCGCCTGCCCCGGCTCGCCTATCACAATGCCCTGGAAAAGATGGCGGAGCGCTTCCACAGCAGCGAGGAACTGCTTGAACGGCTCAATCCCGGCATCGGCTTCAGGAGAGCGGGGCAAAAACTGCTGGTGCCAGCTGTAACCCGAGGTGATCCGCCGCAAGACATTGGGAACGTCGAGGTCGACAAGAGCGCTCGCCAGGTTCGCGTGCTCGACCCTTCCGGCAAAGTGCTTGCGACGTACCCCGCCTCGATCGGGAGCCAGGAGAAGCCCGCGCCGAGTGGCGAGGCAGAGGTCAAACGCGTGGTGCGCCACCCAACCTATCACTACGATCCCGAGTTTGCCTTCAAGGGAGTGAAGACGAAGCGCCCCTTCACGATCGCTGCCGGGCCAAACAATCCGGTGGGATCGGTCTGGATCGATTTGTCCATCGATAGTTATGGCATTCACGGGACTCCGGACCCAGGCAAGATCGGAAAGACCTTCTCGCATGGTTGCATCAGGCTGACCAACTGGGATGCCGAAGACCTCGCCTCCGAAGTGCAAAGAGGCACAAAGGTCGTCTTCAGGGAGGAAGCGGCAGGATCGGTCGAACAAGGATCGCAGTAGGTAGGCGCCACGGGCTAACTTTCGACCGTGTGACTGGCGTCACCGAAGGCGTAGGGCGGCGCCCCTACCCCAGCCACTTCTCGTAGTCGGACACCAGCAGATGGACCGGGGCAACGTCTTCGTCGATGTTGGAAAAACGCCCGATCGGTTCGCGAAACACATTGTCGGTGAGATCGTCATTGACGGTCGAGACCTCGCCGATCAGCACGTCCTTGCCCTCGGCCCAGAAGGCATGCCAGACGCCGGGCAGCAGCGTGACGCTCTGGCCCGGGTCGAGCTTCAGGAGCCCGCCCGCGGGCAGCCTGTGGATGGTTCCGTCGACCGGCACCGAAACCTCGGCCTTGGGATCGATGCCGCCGTCGCGGTCATGCATGAACAGTTCCAGCACCAGCTTGCCGCCGCCACGGTTGATGATGTCCTCGGCCTTGATGTTGTGGCGGTGCATCGGCGACAGCTGGTCCTTGCGCGAGATCATGATCTTCTCGGCATAGAGCATGCCCATGCCCTTCTTCATGTCCTCGTAGCGGCCGTTGCGAACGGTGAACAGGAACAGGCCGAGTTCCCTGAATTTCTCCTGTCCGTAATCGGTGATGTCCCAGCCGAGCCGCGAGGTGAACACCGCCGACGAGTCGACCTGACGCGCCTTCGCCTCCTGCGGCGACCAATAGGCGAAGGGCGGCATGATGTAGCCGAACGAGCGGATGAAAGCGTCGGCTTCGCGGATGATGTCGTTGATGGCGGAGCGCTTCATGATCATGATCCCTTCGTATCGATTTGTCTGGCAAATCGCATAGCCGAACGCCGATGCGGTGTCGATCCATCTCGCCGTCCTGTCCGGCGTTGCGCAGGGCGTATGGACCACAGGTCCGCTTGCCTGGCCGCGTGACATCACGGATTTTCAGGGCCATAAAACCCGCGGATTCCTCATGGGGTGAAAGATGATGCCGACCGTCCACGATCTCGATACGCCATCCATCCTGATCGACGCCGCGCGCGCGGAAGCCAACATTGCCCGCGCCCAGGCGCATGCCGACAAGAACGGGCTGAAGCTCCGGCCGCATATCAAGACGCACAAATTGCCCTACTGGGCGAAGAAGCAGATAGCGGCCGGCGCCGTCGGCATCACCTGCCAGAAGATCGGCGAGGCCGAGGTGATGGCCGATGCCGGGCTGACCGATATTTTTCTCCCCTACAACATCCTTGGGCGCGCCAAGCTGGAACGCCTTCTGGCGCTGCACGGGCGCGTCACCCTGTCGGTGACAGCGGACAGCATGGAGACGCTCGAAGGGCTGGCAACCACCTTCACCGATGCCGGCCATCGACTGCCGGTGCTGGTCGAATGCGACACCGGCATGGGACGCTGCGGCGTGCAGTCGGCTGATGAAGCGGTTGCGCTGGCAAGACAGATCGACAGAGCCGGTGGCCTCGCCTTCGGCGGACTGATGACCTACCCGGCCGCCGGGCGGGCAGCGGAGGCCGAAGCCTGGCTCGCCGGGGCCAAGCAGGCACTTGCCGCGTCGGGCCTCGCCTGCGAGCGCATCTCCAGCGGCGGCACGCCGGATATGTGGCGCTCCAGCGATACATCCGTTGTCACCGAGTATCGTCCAGGCACCTACATCTATCTCGACCGCTATCAAGTCGCCAAAGGCGTCGGCGGCCTCGACGACTGCGCACTGACGGTGCTGTCGACGGTGGTCAGCCATCCCACAGCGAGGCGCGCTATCCTCGATGCCGGGAGCAAGGCGCTGTCCAGCGACACGCTGGGTCTCGCCGATTTCGGCGAGTTGCTCGGCGTGTCGGGAGCGCGGGTGACGGGGCTGAGCGAGGAGCACGGCACCGTCACGCTTTCGGGCGACGGCAAGCTGCGCATCGGCGAGCGCGTGCGTGTCGTGCCCGACCATTGCTGCGTCGTCACCAATTTGTTCAACGAGGTCAATCTGGTCGACGGCGACAAGGTGCTGGAAACGTTGCCGGTGGCGGCGCGCGGAAGGATGGGGTGAACTAAGCAGCGCATTCCCTTCTCCCCCTGTGGGAGAAGGTGGATCGGCGCGCAGCGCCGAGACGGATGAGGGGTGTTCCAGCGGAATGAGACGTTGGCGTTCCCTGGAACACCCCTCATCCGTCGCCTTCGGCGACACCTTCTCCCACAAGGGGAGAAGGGGGAGAG
>NZ_RZTT01000489.1 GCF_003996995.1 Mesorhizobium sp. M7A.T.Ca.US.000.02.2.1
GCCCTGTGGTGCGGGCCGCGTTCGGGTTGTCGCCAGTGGCATAGACCAGCCGGCCGAAGCGGGTCTTCCTCAGGAAGAAGCCCATGAGCGCGGCCACCGCCGCGAAGATGATCACCGACATCGGGATGCCGAGGATGGTTCCGTTGCCGACGAATTTCAGCCAGCCAATATCGGAGGGGGCATAGAGCACGTCGGACGCAAAGACGATGCGGCCAGAGCCGTAGACCGAGGATGCGATGGCAAGGGTGGCGAAGATCGGCGGAATTTCGGCCACCGCCACCATGACGCCGGTGAACAGGCCGATGACCGCGACCAGGATGGCGCCGCAGATGATGGCCAGCGTGAAGTCGACGCCCCAGGTGGAGATCCAAATGCTGAAGGCGACGCCGACCACCATCACCGCCACCATGGTCAGGTCGATGCCGCGCCCGACGACGATGAACCCCATGCCGACGGCCAGCGTGCCGAGGATCGAGACATTCTTGAGAATGGCAAGGATGTTGCCCTGGCTCAGGAAATTGTTGAGCGTCGCCGAGAACACCAGGAACAGGACGGCCGAGATCGCGCCGACGACGAGTTCCTGGGACATTTTGATGCCCAAGCGCGCGGTGTCGGATTTGCCCGAACCAGCCAAGTCAGTTCCTCCCTCGCTGCCGGTTTGAACCAGCAGCGTGCCAAAGCGGCCTTGTCCAGGGGCTTTGCCGCGACGACGTTTCCTCCACAGCCCTAAGCCGGCTGCTTGCGTAAAGACCATCGCGACTCAGGGCGGCAGGGGCAATTTCGATTTTCTGATGCGCTGTGCAGTTCGTCAGTGTGGAGAAAGAGGATGAGGAATCGTCGGTTGTGTCCTCTGCCGGATTTCACCTGCCGCAAAGCTCAGCCCGATGCCGGTAGCGTGCCGCGATCCCGTGACGGTACTTTCTTGAGTGACGGGAGTGTCTGGCCCGGCAGTCAAGCGGCTCTGCTTCCCCAGGTTCCGTCCTACAGGCCGTTTCCCCCGATCATCGCCATCAGGCAATCGCCAGATTGTGTGCCGCTGATGCCCAGATCACGCACGCTGTTCATGTGGTTTCGGTCATTCAGGCGGAGGTCGCAGACAAGGTGCCCCTGCGCGCGCAAGCGCTTTCCGAAGTCGGCGGCCTGCTGGTGAAAAGGTGACGTTTCCTGATCTCCGACGAGGATGGTCGCTGCCGTCTCCGGGTCATGCCACCGCGTCATTGGGGTGAAGGCAGATGCCTCATCATCGGTGATTCCGATTAGCGGCTGGAGGAAGGACGTCTGAAGGGGCTTGAGGTCGTAAAGGCCGCCCAGCAGCAGCGCCGCACGTATGCGTGATGGCATTGGTGTCTTTTCGAACAGGAATGTGGCCAGGTGCGCGCCCGCCGAATGACCACTTACGCTTAGCCGGGCCGGGTCGCCGCCATGGTCGACGATATGGTCCAGCACCCATTGTTTGGCACGTCGGATCTGGTCGACGATTGCCGCCATCCTGACTTCGGGCATCAGCGCATAGTCGACGATGACCGCGATCGCCCCAGCTTTGGTGACTGTGTTCGCTACATAAGAATAGTCGCTCCTGGAGAACATGCGCCAGTAGCCGCCATGGATGAAGATGTGCACGGGAAGATCCCTGCGCGCGCCGGGCGGAAAGAAGAGGTCCAACCTTTCGGCCTTGCCCTCGCCATAGGCGATATCAGCCGACATCGGCAGGGTCGCCCGGGTTTCGGCGCTGCGGCTTACTATGTGGGCCACGATATCGTCAAAGTCGGCCACATGGTCGCGGGTGCGGAAAGGGTCCTTTGACATGACTGCCGGTTCAGAAGGTGACGGCAATATATTTTGCCTCCATGAACTCGGCGATGCCGTGGTGCTGGCCGCCTTCGCGGCCAAGGCCACTCTGCTTGACGCCTCCGAATGGTGCGGCCGGATCCGACATCAGTCCCCGGTTAAGGCCGATCATGCCGGCCTCGATCCCCGACGCCACCCGCATGCCGCGTCCAACATCGCGTGTGTATATATAAGCGGCCAGGCCATATTCCGTGTTGTTAGCATGTGCGATCGCCTCGGCCTCGGTGTCGAAGCGCGTGATGGGTGCCACCGGGCCGAAAATCTCCTCGTGCGCCATCTCCGCATCAGGCGGCACATCGGACAGCACTGTGGGCGGATAGAAGAATCCTTCTTCCTCCGAAATTGACCCGCCGCAAAGCACCTTGGCTCCCCGGCCCACAGCTTCCTTGACCAGGCGGTCGATCTTGTCGACAGCCTTTCTGGTGATCATCGGCCCGCATTCTGTGTCTGCATTCGGTCCCGCTCCCACCTTAAGTGCCGCCATGCGCTTGCGGAGCCCGTCGGCAAAAGCATCATAAATTCCCGATTGTACATAGAGGCGATTGGCGGCGGTGCAGGCTTCGCCGGCGTTGCGCATCTTGGCGATCATTGCGCCGTCGAGGGCGGCGTCGAGATCGGCATCGTCGAAGACGACAAACGGGGCATTGCCGCCGAGTTCCATCGAACACGAAATGACATGCTTTGAAGCCTCGCCGAGCAAGGTTCGGCCGACACCCGTCGACCCCGTGAAGGACAGCTTCCTGACGCGTGGATCGGCGAGCATGGCCGAAGTCAGCGGCCCGGGACTGGTCGTGGTCAGCACGTTGACGACGCCGGCAGGCACGCCGGCTTCGCTGTAGAGTGCCGCCAGCGCATAGGCCGTCAGCGGTGTTTCACTGGCCGGCTTCAGGACGACAGTGCAGCCTGCCGCCAGCGCCGGCGCGATCTTGCGGGTCGCCATCGCGGCCGGAAAATTCCACGGTGTGATCAGCACGCAGATTCCGATCGGCTCATAATCGACCACGATCCGGTTGGTGCCGGATGGCGCAGTGCCGAATTCACCGGTAATCCGGACCGCCTCTTCGGCATTCCAGCGGAAGAACTCGGCGGCGTACGCCACTTCGCCGCGCGCGTCGCGCAACGCCTTGCCGTTCTCCAGCGAGATCAGCATGGCAAGCGTTTCCGAGCGTTCGACCATCAGTTCGAAACAACGCCTGAGGATTTCCGAGCGTTTGCGCGGCGCCGTCTCCTGCCATCCTTTGGCCGCCTTGGCCGCCGCCTCGACGGCGGCGGTGGCATCCTCGACCGTCGCATCGGGAACCGCCGCGATCACCGCCCCGGAGGAGGGATCGACGACATCGATGAGCCGACCGTCGGAGGACGGTCGCCAGGTGCCGTCGATGTAAAGTCCGTGCGAAAAACCGCGCACGTCATAGCCATCCTGGTCGAGTTGCTGAGCCTTCAAATTCATCGCTTTGTTCCGTTTTTCACATAACGCAGGCGGCGAGGTCGCCGTCATGGGCAGCCTGGACGAGGCGTCGCATCGTGCCGAGATCGAAGGCACGCGGATTGTTCTTGATCAGGCGGTCGATGCCGAGCGCTTGCTCGGCGGTCCAGTCAAGCTTATCGGCGGGGAGGCCTAAATCCGCCAGTGTCGGCGTAATACCGATCGCCGCGAACAATCGCCTGATCTCCTCGATTGTGGCGGCTGCCATCTCGGCGGCGGTTCTGGCCTTGGTCTCCAAGCCAAGTGCCGCGCCGATCTCTGCCATCTCGTGAGCGGCGACGCGGCTGTTATAGGTCATCACGTAAGGCATCATTGTCGCTACGCCCAAACCATGGGCGGTGTGGGTGAGGGCGCCTGCCGGATATTGCACGGCATGTGCCGCCGCCGTGCCGGCGGTGCCGAACGCGCAGCCCGCCGCCAGAGCGCCCATCATGACATCGGCGCGCGCGTCGGCATCGGTGCCGTCGCTGCAGGCTTTCTCCAGGCTCCTGCCAAGCAGTTTTATCGCGAGCAACGCGAAATGGTCGGTCAGCGCAGTCTTGCCGATGAAGACATGCTGTTGCGGCAGATTGGGGTCTTCACCGCGCCGCATAGCGGTGAAGGCCTCGATCGCATGGGTCAAAGCGTCGGCGCCGGCGATCGCGGTCAGGCCAGGCGGACAGGTCATTGTCAACTCGGGATCGCACAGAGCGACGGCGGCGATAAGGTGAGGGCTCGAT
>NZ_RZTT01000048.1 GCF_003996995.1 Mesorhizobium sp. M7A.T.Ca.US.000.02.2.1
GTAATCGTCTTCAAATCGCACATTTCCATCAGCGTGTGCCGGCCCCCGGTGCGGCCGAGGCCGCTCTGCGTCCCGGCGGCGCCGCCGGCAGGAATATGCGGCTCCCAATAACAGCTCATCTCGTTGATGTTGACGATGCCGACCTTCAGGCTTTCAGCAAAGGCAAAGGCGTTCTTGATGGTGCTGGTGAAGACCGCGGCCGACAGGCCGTAGGGGCTGGACGCCGCAAGTTCCATCGCCTCCTCGTCGGTCTCGAAGGTCAGCACTGGTGCGATCGGCCCGAAGGATTCCTCGACATTGAGCAGGCTTTCCCGGGTCAGTCCTGTGACGATCGACGGCTCGAAATAGAGATTGGTGGCAAAACCCGACGCCACATTGCCGCCGGTGACGATCTCGGCGCCACGCGCGCGGGCGTCCGCGATGTGGCTGAGCACCTTGTCGACGGCCACCGCATTGTTGATCGGACCCATCGTCGTCGCGGGATCGAAAGGGTCGCCCATTTTCACCTGCGCGGCCGCTTTCACGAGACCTTCGATGAAACGGTCATGGACGGATTTATGCACCAGCACGCGTTCGGTGGCCGTGCAGATCTGCCCGGCATTGGCAAAGCAGCCGGCCCCGACCTGGGCGGCGGCCATGTCGATATCGGCATCGGCCAGCACGATGGTCGGACCGTTGCCGCCCATTTCGAGCAGAAGCGGCTTGCCCGCTCCACGCCGGGCGATCGTCGCGCCTGTGACAGAACTGCCGGTGAAGCCGATGGCATGGGTGCCCGGATGAACGACCGCCTCGTCGCCCACCTCCGCACCGTCACCCAGAACGAGATTGATGGCGCCGTCCGGCAGGCCCGCCTCGATGAAGCATTCGACAAGTGCCGTGGCAATCAGCGACGTCGTCGGCGCCGGCACCCAGACGACGGTGTTGCCCGTTGCGATGGCCGGTCCGAGATAATAGAGGCAGGGCAGGGCGAGCGGGAAATTCCAAGGTGTGATGATGGCAAAGACACCCTTCGGCTGCAGGAAGCTGAAGGCGCGCTTGTTGGCATCGGCAAGCGGAAACGCCGCCGTCTCCAGCCACTTCATCTGCTCTGCCGCATTGCGGAAACCGAGAGCTGCCGCCGATGCTTCGGCCTTTGCTTCGCTGTGGAAGGGCTTGCCCTGTTCCAGGCAGAGCAGCCGTGCGAGCTCCTCGGCGCGCCTGTCGATCGCGTCGGCGATGCGCATGCACAGCTGAGCCCGCGCGAAGGTTCCCATCTTGCGCATGGCCTCGCGTGCGCCTTCGGCGGCTTTCACCGCGCGGCCGACATCGGCACGGGTGGAAAGCGAGAGATAGCCGAGATGCTCGCCCGTCGACGGACTGTCGATTTTCAGGAATTTGCCGGAGCTGCCGGCAATCCACTCGCCGCCGATGCGGTTGATGCCGATGCGGGCGGCTGCTTCCGGCTCCGAGACGATCGCCATGCCGCGCAGGTTGGGGCCTTCGAGAGAAGATTTGAAATGGACTGTCATCATGCGTTCCTTTGGCCGAATTCGGATTGGATGTTCAAAATGGCGGCGCGGCTGCGTTCCACGGCTGCGATGAAAAGTCTGCTGCCGGCCTCCGCGCTCGCCTCCGAGGGCGTACCGATGACGCCGTTGCCGCGGATGGCTTCGAAACGGCGCCAGACGGTGACGGCCGGCGCGGCGTAAAGGTGAGGATCCGGCCAGGATGGCGGGGTGCCGCCCGGCGGGATGAGATCGCGGCGAACGCTGTCGCCAAGCACATGCATCATCAACGACGTTTCAAGCGCACAAGCGTGACCGGTGCCTGTAGCGGCATCGGGCAGGGCCTCCGCCGCCAGGTCGGCGATGAGATCGAAATACGAGAAACCCGCCGTGACGATGCCACGCTTACCAAGCGTGGTGATCGCCACCTGGATGGCGGCGCGGTTTCCGCCATGCCCGTTCAGCATGACCGGCAGATAGCCGTCTTCGGCAAGGCAGGTGCAGAGATCGACGAGAACGGCGATGAAGGTCTGCGGGCTGAGGCTCATCGTGCCGGAGAAGGAGCGATGATGCTCGGACGAGCCATAGGCGAAAGGTTCGGCGACACGCATGGAAGCCTGTCCTTCCGCCGCGGCGAGCGCAACCGCTTCCGCAAGCCAGCAATCGACGCCGAGCGGCAGATGCGGGCCATGTTGCTCGACAGCGCCGAGCGGTAGAATGACGACGGGTTTATGCACGCCGGCTGTCGCGTGTCTTTCCGTATCCGGGGAGGTCATCAGCGCAAAGCTGGATCCAGGCGGGATCGGCAAGGCCGGAGCTGGCTCGTTCATCGTGCTGCCTCGACAAGCCGCGCCTTGGCGTAGGTCATGCCGGAATCGGCCAGGAGAGCGACCATGATGATTGCCCCCTTGTAGAGTTCGAGGCTGGACGGGTCCGTGCCGAACACCCGAAGCGCTGTCGTCAGCAGGCTGACGATCAGGGCGCCGACGACCGCGCCCCACACCGTTCCCCGTCCGCCAAAAATACTGGTGCCGCCGAGCACGGCAGCGGCGATCGCGTCCAGAAGCAGCGAGGTACCACCGATATTGGGCGTCACGACAGGCACCCGGCTGATCATGATCACAGCCGTCAGGAAGACGAAGATACTGGAGGCGCAATAGACGAGGATCGTGTGTTTCGTCACCGGGATGCCGGCAAGTTCCGCGGCCCCGGCATCCGACCCGAGCGCATAGGTACGCAGCCCGAAACGGCTGTGCCGCATCAGGATTGCTGCTACGGCGACGATCAGCAGTGTTGCGAAGATGACATTGGGAATGCCGAAGCTGCGCTCGATGCCGACCGCGCGAAGCGTCGGATCCTTCAGCATCAGGACGCCTTTGGAGGCAACCGCAAGCGTTGCGCCCTGCAGCGCGACCATTGTGGCCAGTGTCGTCACGAAGGGCGGTATCTTCAACAATGCGATAACGGCGCCGTTCGCGAGGCCGATCACCACCATCACGGCAAAGCCGACGAGCAGGGCAAGCGGCAGGCCGGCGCCGCCGTCGATCAGGCTGGCGATGAAGACGGCACAGAAGGCGACGCCGACGCCGGCGGACAGGTCGATGCCTGCCGTCAGCAGAACGATCAGGGCGCCCAGCGCCAGGATGGCGATCGGGGTCGCCTGAGCGACGATGTTGATGAGGCTGGCGGTTGAAACGATGCGGGCGTCGATGAGGGCGAAGATCGCCAGCAGGACGACCAGCAGGATCAACGGCGACAGGTCGAGAAAGCGCCTGCACCAGATGTTCTGTTGGCGGGTCATGAGGGTCCTCTCATCGGATGTGCCAATCTTCGACCGGTTCGCGCAGACCTGATTTGACGCTGCGCAGGATTGCATCGTTGACGGCGACGGCGCGCAGGGCGTCGCCGAGCGGCATCACGAAAGGGGTGTCGTCGCGAACCGCCGAAATGAAATGGTGGACCTCCTCGAAGAGATCCCCGGTGATACGGCCATTGACGGTCGGCCAGTGCAGGGCGTCGGGTTGCGACCACTGTCCCCGCGACAGGATGCGCAGACCATGGTCGCGGACGTCGAGGTCGATCATGCCTTCCGTGCCGATGATTTCCGTGCGTGCCCAGATGCCGGTCGGAACGGTCGGTGGCAGCGTCCAGCCGAAGTAGAGCTGTCCGCTCATTCCGTTCGACAGCTCGACGGTGGAGAAGATCGCGTCTTCGGAGCGAACCCCGAGCGAAGGCATGAGCTTGGCGACCGGGCGGGAGTAGACGGCGATGATGTCCGAACCTGAGATCCATTGCAGCGCATCCACGTCATGCACGCCGAGGTAGAAGCAGACGCTCGAATTTCCGTTCATGCGAAGACCGACTTCGCGATTGGTGAAACGGCCGCTGCTGCCGTGGATCGGCTCGCCGATCCGCCCGGATTTCACCGCTGCCGCGGCCTCGCAATAGCGCGGGTCGAACCGCAGGATGTGGCCGACCAACAGGCGCGCGCCGTTTCTCTCCGCCGCTCTAGCAATCGCCTTGGCAGCGGAAAGATCGTGAGCCATCGGTTTTTCGAGCAACACCGGCTTGCCGGCATCGAGCAGCGTGCGGCAGACGTCTTCATGCAGCGTGTCGGGTGCCGCCACGATATAGGCGTCGGCGGCATTGGCGGCCAGCGCGGTGGCGGCATCGCGGAAATGCCGGGCACCGAAATCGGACGCGGCCTTGCTCCCCGTGGCAGCATTCGGATCAACGAATGCCGACAGTTCCGCGACAGGGCTCGCGGCAACCACCTGCGCATGCAGAAGGCCCATGTAGCCGGCACCGACAATGGCGATCTTCAGCTTGCTCAAAGGGTTCTCCTTACAGGCATGGTGCAAGGTTGGATGCTGGCCGGGGTGCGCAGGCTGGCGGTGTGATCGTGCGATCACCGAAGGCCAGCGTCATCACGTCTTCTTCCGTCGCCCCACGAGCCAGCGTGCCGACAGAGTGGCCTTCGCGCATGACGACGATGCGGTCGGCAACGCCGAGAACCTCGGGCAACTCGCTCGACACCATGAGGATCGCCGCGCCCTCGGCCTTCAATCTTGCGATCAGGTGATGGAGTTCGGACTTCGCGCCGACGTCGACGCCGCGTGTCGGCTCGTCGAGCAGGATGATCTTCGGTTTGGTGGCAAGCCATTTGCCGATGACGACCTTCTGCTGATTGCCGCCCGAAAGCTCGATGGTCATTTTGTCGGGCTGGGCCGGCCGCACGCCGAGTGAGCCGATGAGATCGCGGGCGAGTGCCAGGATGCGGCGAGGTTTCAGCAGGCCGAAGTGACTGTTGTCGCGAATCCAGGCGAGGGACAGGTTGTCCCTGATCGACATCGTGCCGACGAATCCTTCCAGGTGCCGGTCTTCGGGTAAGTAGACGATGCCGGCGCGATTGGCGGCCTTGGTGTCGCCGCCGGTCTGCTGCCCGCCGAAAATTCTGAGCGTGCCGCCATGCATGGTCTCGAGGCCGGCAATCAGCCTGAGCACCTCGGAGC
The DNA here is from genome assembly GCF_003996995.1 of Mesorhizobium sp. M7A.T.Ca.US.000.02.2.1. Lineage (GTDB taxonomy): Bacteria > Pseudomonadota > Alphaproteobacteria > Rhizobiales > Rhizobiaceae > Mesorhizobium. The sequence goes on from NZ_RZTT01000048.1 coordinate 4,997, forward strand.
GGCCGCTTCCCATCAGGCCGGCGAGCGCGACGATTTCGCCCCTGCACACGCTGAGCGTGGCCGACTTCAAGAGCTTGCCATCGGAGATGTTGCTGATTTCGATCGCGGTTTCGCCGACTTGCGCTTCGAGATAGGGGAAGATGTCGCCGACGTCGCGCCCGACCATCATCGAGATGATCTCGGCCTCGCTGGTCTGGCGGGTCTGGCGCTCGCCGATGAAGCGCCCGTCACGCAGAACGACGACGCGGTCGCACTGGCTGAAGATCTCTTCCATCTTGTGGGAGATGTAGAGGATGCCGGCGCCGCGAGCTCTCAGCCTGTCGATCAGGTCGTAGAGTTGGTCGCGCTCGCGGTTGGAGAGCGCGCTGGTCGGCTCGTCCATGATGAAGAACCAAGCATCGGACAGAACGGCACGGGCAATTTCCACCATCTGCCGGTGCCCGACGGAAAGCGTTCGCAGCTCCGCGCCAATGTCGATGTCGAGCGACAGCTCGTCCATGATGGATTTTGCATCTCGCCGCATCCGGGCCCGGTCGAGAAATCCCAGGCGGGTATGCGGTTCGCGGCCGATGAAGAGATTCTCCGCCACCGTCAGGTCCGGCGAAAGGCTGAAATGCTGATGGATGACGCTGATGCCCCTGGCGTCGCTGGGGGAGTGGAACTGGACGGCGTTGCCGTCGATGATGATCTCACCCTCGTCCGGGCGATGCAGACCGGAAATGCACTTCACCAGCGTCGATTTCCCGGCCCCGTTCTCGCCGGCAAGTCCCACCACCTCACCGGCCGAGACGGCAAAGCTGACACCATCGAGTGCCTTGACGCCCGGAAAAGACTTGCCAAGCCCGCGCAAGGCGATGCTGTGTTTGCCGACCGGTGTTGCGGCGATGTTGCGGGGCGACGGGGTGGACTTGCGGCCACCGGTCTTGAACAGGGCGGCGACACTCTCCGGCTGGCTGGTGAGAACGGCCACCAGAATGAGGCTCGCGGTCACGAAATAGATCAGGATCTGCGGTACCTGCAGGAAGGACAGGCCGGTGTTGATGACGCCCAGCAGCAGCGCCCCGATCGCCGTTCCCCAGATGGAGCCCTGGCCGCCGGACAGTTTCGTGCCGCCGATGATGGCGGCTGTGATGGCTGTAAATTCGAGGCCGGTGCCGGCAAGCGGCTGTGCCGAACCAAGGCGGCCGATGGTGAGTATCGCGCCGAGCCCGGCCGTCGCACCGGCAATCAGGTAGACGGAGATGCGCACGAGGTCGACGGGAACCAGTGAGGCCCGCGCCGCGCCCGCATTTCCGCCGACCGCATAGATCCAGCGTCCGTAGACCGTACGATTGAGCACGAACCACCAGAGGCCCAGGCAGATGGCGGCGATGATGACGGAGACCGGCAGGAGGCCGATCGTCTCGCGTCCCGCGAAAAGCAGGACCGGATCGGCGACCGCGATGCTGGATGCGCCGGAGAGGCTGAGCGCCAGGCCGCGCGCAAACGCCATGGTGGCGAGCGTTGCGATGAATGGGGAGATGCCGGCAAAGCCGATCAGCGTTCCATTGAGCAGACCGATTGCGGCACCGCCACCGATCGCGGCGAGAAGGCTCAAGCTCGCCGAGCCGGTTGCCGTGTAGGCAAGACCCGCGGCGATGCCGGAACAGGCAAGATTGCTGCCGACGGAAATATCAATGCCGCGCGCGATGATCACGGCCGTCATGGCAAAAGAGATGAGGGCGATGACCGCACTCTGCTGCGCGATGCTGACAAGATTGCCGGTCGACAGAAAACGCGGATCGATCCAGCCGAAGACGGCGATGGCGACCAGCAGCACCGCGATGAGAACCGGTTCGTTGCGCCGCAGTAACGGAGAGGTCCAGGACTGGAACATGGGTCGGTCCTCTTATCGAGCATCATGCGCGGTCACCACGGAGCGGCGACGGCGATCGTCGGGAAAAGGGGACGCCGGATGATACGTCATCCGGCGCTTGAGCCGCTTTTAGGCTGTTACTTTGCCAGGGTCATGGCGGTCGCCGGAACCTTGGGACCGAGTTGCTCGGTATAGTTCTTGGCTTCCACCGCCTCTTTGTCGGTGTTGATGTATTCGAAGGTGAGGCCATCCGCCTTGAGCTTCGCGGCCGTCGCATCCGAGGTCACGAAATAGGTCGGCATGTAGAGATCCTGCGGCAGCTTTTCGCCGTTGGCCAGGCGAGCGGCAACGGCGATGTTCCAGTAGCCGACACGATAGGCGCCGGTCAGCACGTCCATCACCATCTTGCCGTCGTCGATCAGCGGCTTCATCTCGGCGTCGCCGTCATAGCCGCCGTAGAGCAACTGGGTTCCCATCGAGCTGGCAACGGAGTCGGCGGCCAGGCAAAGGCTGTCGGAGATGCAGCCGATGGCCTTCAGATCCGGATAGGTGGTGAGCCAGGTCTGGGCGGCATTGGTTGCCTTGGCTGCGTCCCAGCCGGTCGGCTCGATGCCGACAACCTTGATGTCCGGAAACTCCTTTTTCAGGGTTTCGACAAAGCCTTTTTCGCGCGTGTCGGACACGAAGTTGCCACGCGAACCGACGAGCAGGGCGACTTCGCCCTTGCCGCCAAGCGACTTGCCGAGCGCGCGGGCAACCATCGACATGTTGTCGTAGTCCGGATAGAGCGTCGAGTAGTTCGAGCCGGCCTCGACCTTGTTGCCCATGGTGATCACCGGAATGCCGGCGGCGGTGGCTTTCTGGATGACCGGAATGACCGCGTTCTTGTCGATCGGATCGATCAGGATCGCGCTGACGCCCTGATTGATGAAATTCTCGATGATGCTGACCTGTTTTTCCAGACTGCCCTCGGCGCTCTGCCAAGTGGATTTCACCCCATAGTCGGCGGCAGCCACGTCGCCCGCTTCCTTCATGCGGACGAAGAAGGAGTTCTGCAGGTCGATTGCCGCAAGCCCCAAAACCTTTTCCGCGGCAAGCGAGGGCGTCGCGATGGCGAATGCGAGCAGAGCAATGGATGCTTTCAGGGAAATGCACATGTTTCAGTTCTCCTCTTGTTGCGACAGGACGATTCTTCGCCTCTTTTTCATGTCCCGCACGACGACCGTCCCAGTGACAGGCATTCCGGCGGTATTTCGCGGCACTCGTGCCGTATCCATGTCAGGGCCGCGTCTGCGTGGACCGGCCTTGCTCAATCTCAGCCATTCAGGCCTTCGATACCGGCGCCACAGACAAGCCCGGCGATGCGGGCGCCGCGCGGTGGCTTGAAAGCGCCGCTCGTCAACGCGGCCACCGATGCCGCCCCACTGAGGTCGGCGGCGATGCCGAATTCGAACCAGAGCAATTCAGCGGCCTTCTGCATGTCCGCATCCTCGACAAGGACGATGTCGTCGACGTGCTTGGCGACGATCTCGTAGATGCTTTCGTCCGTGCGGCCGCAGGCCATGGTCGCCACCTTCGTCGTTATCTGGGGCAAGCGAACGACACGGCCGGCAGCCAGGGAGGCGTGAAGGGTCGGTGAACCGGTCGGCTCGACACCGATGATCCTGGCTTCGGGTTTGACGTGCTTCAGGACTTCGGACATGCCGCTGATGAGCCCGCCACCGCCGATCGCGACGATATAGATGTCGGCATCGGGCATCTGATCGACCATCTCCAGCGCCACGGTTCCCTGACCGGACACGATCTGGGCATCGGCGAAGGGATGCATGTAGAAGGCGCCGCACGCCTTTGCCTCGGCCGATGCAGCCTCATGCGCTTCATCCCAGACATTGCCTTCGAAGCGAACGTCAGCCCCCCATTTGCGAAGCTTTTCCGCCTTCAGCGGGCTTGCATTGTTCGGCAGGTAAATGGTGGCGGGAACGCCGGCCCGGGCAGCCACATAGGCGGTGGCCAGGCCGTGATTGCCGCCGGATGCGGCGATCAGTCCGTTTTCGATCCGGCTTGGCTCGAGCGTTTTAACCCGGTTCGTGGCGCCCCGAATTTTGAAGGAGCCGCTCACCTGGAGGCATTCCAGTTTCAAATAGACATCATGTTGAAGGTTTGCGCCCGTGGCATGGTCGAGCTTGACGACCGGGGTGCGCCGTATGAAGGGGGCAATGCGCCGGGCAGCCGCCATGATGTCCTCATGGCTCATCGGTCAGTGCCTCCGGATATTCGTTGGCAAGCACGAAGCAGCAATTCCCCGGACGCACACGGCCGGGCTGACGCTTGGCGAAAACGATACCGTCGATGGGGTGAAGAAGATCGATGGGCGCGCGTGACGGCGTGTGGAGGAAGTGAATGCGTCCGGCAAGGTCGCCCTTGCTGACGGCACTGCCGAGCGGGCTCAAGGGCTCGAAGACACCGTCCTCCTCGGAAAGCAGATAGCCTTCGCTTCCGGGAACCTTGAGCACGCGTGCGTTGGCGCCAGGGGCGATGTCAGGCGCGCCCTTCAGAACGCCTGCATGTTTCAGCACATTGCGGATGCCCCTGCGGCAGATGGCCAGCGCATCCGGACTGACAAGGCCGCCGCCGGCCATCTCACTGCCGATAACGATCAGTCCCTGGTGGTTGGCGGACGCGGTCGAGGTCCGGGTTTCACCGAGATTGTCGACCATGACAACGGTCGGCGCCCCGAAGGCGAGCGTCGCCCTGATGTTCTTGCGATGCCCCTGCGAGGTCGGGGAGGGCTCGATGATCGCGCTCGGCAGGATCATCAGGGACGAACCGCCGGAATGGAGATCCAGGAAGTAGTCGGCCATCGGAAACAGGACGTCATGCACGTAAGCCGCGATCTGGCTTGTCAGCGTGCCGTTGAAATCGCCCGGGAAACTGCGGTTGAAATTCAACCCGTCGACCGGGGAGGTGCGGGTGCCGGCCTCGACGGCCCGAATGTTGATGGCCGGAATCGCAATGATGCGTCCGGCAATATCCCGTGGATCGATCTCGCGCAGAAGCTCGCCGAGCGCGATCGGCCCCTCATATTCGTCGCCGTGGTTGCCACCCTCGATCAGGACCGTTGGACCGTCACCGTTCTTGATGACGGCGAGCGGAACGCGGACCGTACCCCAGGCATCGTCGTGCGGCGATTGGGGCACATGGAAGAAGCCCATCTGCTTGCCCTCGCGATCGAAATCGACGGACGTGTAAACACTGTTGTTCCGGGGAATGATGGTTGCGCGCACAGTGTTTGCACGTCTCTGGACGGTCATCGGGTCGGCCTCGAAATTCATTGTCCCCGTCATCATGTCAGTTTTATATATGGTGTCAAGTTTGGATATAAAACCAATGGCAATTCCGATTTCTTGTCTCTATCGTGCGGGACCACCGGGGATTCTTCGAATGGCAGATGACGCAAAAGAGAGTGGCAAACCGACCTATTCGGCCCCGGCGCTGACCAAGGGGCTGGATGTCCTGGAACTGCTGGCGGAGGCGCGGGCGCCCTTGACGATGAAGGAGATCGCGGAAGGCCTCGGCCGTTCGAAGAATGAGATTTTCCGGATGCTGATCGCGCTGCAGGAGCGTCAATATATCGAGCGCAACGCCGAGACCGACGCCTATTCGTTGACCGACAAGCTTTTCAAGCTGGGGCTGCACACGCCGAGCGCTCAGGATCTCATGTCCGCCGCCATGCCCGAGCTGACGCAGATTGCCGGGGACTCAAATCAGTCGCCGCACCTGGTCGTCTTCAATCATGGCTTGACCGTCGTGACCGCGGCCGCTCCCGGCGGCGAGGACATGGCGTTCACGCTGCGCCTCGGCTACGGCCGCCTGGCCACCGACGCGACCTCCGGCCATGTGATACTTGCCTTCCAGTCACCAAAGGTCGCAGCGCGGATGATCGATGAATGTGCGGCGCATTCACCGGCGCCGCTGGATCGTGACGCGCTGGAAAAGCAGCTTCGTACCATCCGCGCGGACGGCTACTGGATGCGCGAGAGCCGTGACTTCGTCGGGATCACCGATATCTGCTGTCCGGTCATCGGGCCGGACGGCAGTGCCGTCGCCTCCATCATCGTCGCCTATATCAATCGCCACACGCGTGAAAGCCGCCATGCCTATACTCTGGAGGTCCTGCGGGCTGCCTGCGATCGCATCTCCATGAAGCTGTCACCGAGGGTTCGCTAAGGGATCGTGATGCGCTGAGGGCGCGGCGAAGCACCGTCCGCCGGCCGTTTGCACCGGATTGATAATACCAGTATAGGTCCAGTCAGGAATGTTTTGATCCTGGGTGCTTCTCGCGCGGGAGGAAGGGCAATGACAACCGTGAACCTGATCGGGCTTGTCAGTCGGGAAATGGAAGCGACAGCGTCCGATGTGCCGCTTTACAGACGGTTGAAATCGGCGATCGAGGCAGCGATCCGTTCCAATGCTTTGAAAGCCGGCGCGGTTCTGCCAGGCGAGCGGGTTCTGGCGGAAGCCCTGTCGATCTCGCGAGTCACTGTGAGAAAGGCCCTGGCGCTGCTCGAAGAGGAAGGGCAGCTCAATCGCCGGCACGGTTCCAAAACCGAGATCGGGTCGCGGGTCGAGAAATCGCTTTCGACGCTGACGAGCTTTTCGGAGGACATTCTGGCGCGCGGCCTGAAGCCTGGATGTCTATGGCTTTCCAAGCAGATAAGCCGTCCATCCCCGGCCGAAATGATGGCCCTGGGTATTGCGGGCAATACCAATGTGGTTCGCATGCGTCGTGTGCGGACAGCCGATAGCGCGCCGATCGCTGTCGAGGTCTCGGCCGTGCCGGTTCGCTTCCTTCCTTCGCCCGAGATGGTTCAGGATTCCCTTTATGAAGCGCTTGATGCACGCGGCTTCCTGCCTCAGAGGGCAATCCAGCGCATGCGCTCGCGCGGCGCGTCGCTGGAGGATGCAAAGTACCTTCATTGCGACGCGGGCGCACCGCTGCTGATGACCGAGCGCCGCTGCTTTCTCGCCGACGGACAGATCGTGGAATACTGCGAGACACGCTACAAAGGCGACGTCTACGATTTCGTCTTCGAGCTGCAAAGATAATACCAGTTATGAACTGGTTGTAATCTGGTATTTTCCATTTATCGTGATGGCGACAAGGGAGTGCCGACGTGCAGCGGGAAGACATCGCCAACAGTCTCATCGTGTCCTGCCAGCCGGTTCCCGGCGGCCCGATGGACAGTGCGCAATTCGTGACGGGCTTTGCCAGGGCCGCTGTTGAAGCCGGAGCCAAGGCCCTGCGCATCGAATCCGTGCCCTATGTCGCGGCCGCCCGCCTGGCCGTCCGCGTGCCGATCATCGGTATCGTCAAGCGCGATCTCACCGACAGTCCCGTGCGCATCACACCCTATCTGGCCGATGTCGAGGCCCTGGCCGAGGCGGGCGCCGATATCATCGCTTTCGATGCGACGGAGCGTGTCCGTCCCGTTCCTGTCGAAGCGCTTGTGAAAGCCGTCAAGGCCAGGAACAAGCTGACCATGGCCGATTGCTCTTGCCTTGACGATGCGCGCCGGGCCCTTGCCGCGGGTGTCGATTTCGTCGGCACGACGCTTTCCGGCTATGTCGGCGGGCCGGAGCCGCAGGATCCGGATATCGCCCTCATCGCTGAAATGCGAACCCTGACCCCCTACGTCATTGCCGAAGGGCGTATCCGGTCGCCTGAGCAGGCGGCTGCCGCCGCGCGCGCCGGCGCCTGTGCCGTGGTTGTCGGCTCGGCGATCACCCGTACCGAGCACGTCACCTCATGGTTCCACCAGGCGCTTTCCGACGCCTATGCGGCGAGGGGCGCGCAAACCCCCCTTGGCACAAGTGTCCTGGGCATCGACATCGGGGGAACCAAGACCATGGCCGCGCTGGTCAGCGATGGCACGGTGATAGAGGACAAGATCGTGCGGACCGCGCGAGAGGCTGGACCCGACGCCTGGCTGGCATCCCTCGCGCAAAGCACGTCAGCCTGGTCGAGCCGCTTCAGCCGCATCGGCATTGCGGTGACCGGACTGGTGCAGGATGGACGCTGGTCGGCATTGAATCCGGCAACCCTTGGCATTCCCGACGGCTATCCGCTGGTCGAAAGGGCATCCGCTGTTTTCGGCAAACCGGTCTGGGCGTTCAACGATGCCCAGGCGGCTGCCTGGGGCGAATACAAATTCGGCGCCGGGCAAGGTCGCGACATCGTCTTTCTGACCATCTCTACCGGAATTGGCGGCGGCATCGTTTGCAACGGCCGATTGCTGTCCGGTCTAGCCGGTCACTTCGGTCTGATCCGTGGTCTGTCTGAAGACCGGGCTCCGCTCGAAGACAGCACGTCCGGCCGCTGGATCGCTTCGGAGGCCCTCAAGGCCGGTTCCAAGGCGGACGCAGCCGATGTGTTCGGACACGCGCTGAAGGGCGAGGACTGGGCCGGCGCCATCGTCTCGCGAAGCGCCTCGCGGGTCGCGGCGCTGTGCCGGGACATTCAGATGATGTTCGATCCGAAATCGATCGTCATCGGTGGCAGCATCGGTCTTGCAGAAGGCTATCTCGACCGGGTGCGCGCACATCTGAGCGAGGTCCCGCCGCGCCTTTCCCCCGATCTCGTGGCGGCGAAGCTCGGAGGCCACGCCGGCGTCATCGGTGTTGCCGATCTTGCCGAATGGGCAAGGTAACGGCGCCCCGGTCGTGTCATGCAAAAATCATCAAAAAAGAAGGGAACGATCATGAAATTGAGCAGGACATCTTTTGCGCTTATGGCCACCCTCCTTGCGGGGACGGCTTTGCCGACCTTTGCCAACGCAACCGTGACCGTGCTCGGCTGGCCTGGCGGCTCCGAGGAAACCGCACTGCGGGCAACCGTGGAAACCTACAACAAGCAGGCCAGTGATGCCGACAAGGTGGAGTTGCTGTTCTTCAACCGGGAAGGCTTTTACGACAAGCTGCAGGCTGACATGGCGGCCGGATCCAGTGCCTTCGACGTGAACCTCGTCGCCACCTACTCGCTCGGTCGCTACGCGCCCTATATGGAGCCGGTCGATCTTGGCGCGGGCGCGGCCAAGGTTTTCGGCGAATCCGTTCTCAAGACGATGCAGTTCGACGGCAAGCAATACGGCGTGCCGACAGACCTTTCGTTGCACTTCATGTACTACCGCAAGGATCTCATCGACGCCTTGATCGGGGATGACGCCGCCAAGAAGACCTATGGTGAAATCGCCCAGAAATATCTCGGCAAGCCGCTGCAGCCGAAAGACCCGGACAGCTGGACCTGGGACGACTGGGCGGCCACCGCCCTCTATTTCACCAAGCAGGTGAACCCCGACAGCCCGGTGCGCTACGGCACGGTCCTGCAGATGAAAAACCTGCTGTTCAACATGATGGTCTTCCAGTCGCTGCCGCGCTCCTACGGCGGCGACTGGATGGACAAGGACGGCAATGTCATGGTGGATTCCGATGCCTACAGGACCGGCCTCGAGCTCTACAAGAAACTCTATGATGCCGGGTCTTCGCCCAAGGATTCGCTTAGCTACGAATATGCTGAAACCAACGCGGCCTTCGCATCCGGCCAGGCCGCAACAGCGCTGCAGTGGAATGCCGCGGCGGCGGATCTGACCAGCACCGAAAAATCCCCGGCCGTCGCCGAGATGACCGGGATCGTCGCGCCGCCAACAGGTCCCGACGGACGCGCCGATCACATCCACGGCCTTGGTTTGGGCCTCAACAAGAACGCCAAGAACAAGGAAGGCGCCGTCAAGTTCCTGAAGTGGCTCGCCACCGAGGATGCGGCCTTGCTCTATGCGCGCAGCGGCGGTTCGCCGGCATTGTCTCCCGATGTCGTCGCCAAGGTTGCGAAGGAACGTCCCGACCTCGTCAAGCTCGGCGAATTCGCCAGCAAGTACGGCTATGTCATGATCGGAGCGACGTCCGCGAGTGCGCTCCCGGTCTATGAACTGCAGGCAAAGGAGTTCACCGGCTACTGGTCCGGCCAGCAGAGCCTCGAGGACGCGCTCGCCCACACCAAGGCGGGCATGCAGGACCTTCTCCAGAAATGAACCATTTGCCGGACGCCGGGTCGAGGCTCGGTGTCCGGCGCGTTTGGCGGATCGACATGGCCCTTGTGACACGTGCCGAAGGCAGGATGTATCTGACGCCGCTGGTCGGCTTCCTGCTTCTGTTCCTCGGCTTTCCGGCGATCGTCAATCTGATCTATTCCGTTTCGACCGTCACATTCGAGACGCTGCGCAGTCCGGTGTTGAGTGGTTTCGCCAACTATGTCGCGGTGTTGAACGACCGCGAATTCTGGAGCTCGGCCTGGTTCTCTCTGCGCTTCGGTATTCTTACCGCATCAGCGGAATGTCTGATCGGCCTTTTCCTTGCCATCTTCCTGGCGCCGCTTCTGAGCAAGCGACCAGTCCTGATGGCGCCGTTGATGCTGCCGCTTATGGTCGCGCCGGCCATGGTCGGTCTCATGTACCGGCTGGTGCTGCATGAATTCGCGGGCCCCGTCCCCTACTATCTCTTCGAATGGTTTGGCGACAGCCCGGCCTTCCTCGACATCAACAATGCCTTCCGCACCCTTGTCGTCGTGGAGACGCTGCAATGGACGCCTTTCGCCTTCCTGCTCTTCTACATGGCCTATTCGGCCATACCGCTCGACGTGCGCGAAGCCTCCTCGCTCGATGGCGCATCACCGTTTGAGATCGTTCGGTGGATCGACCTGCCGTTGATGAAGCCGACGCTGGTCATCGCGTTTTTCATCCGTTTCATCGACGGTTTCCGGGTGTTCGACAATGTCTATGCGCTGACCGGCAGTGGCGCTGGCGGTTCAACGACGTCCTTGTCGATCTACATCTACCAGGCCTTCTTCAAGGAAGGGGCTATCGGCAAGGCGGTCGCCGCTTCGGTTGTCTTGTTCCTGGCGTCGTTCATCGTTCTCCACGGCCTTAACCGGCTTGCCGGCCGCAGGAAGCGTTGACGATGGTCAGGGCACTGCGCTGGATCGTTTTTGCCATCGCCGTGCTGGCGATGAATTTCCCCATTATCGTGACGCTGATCACATCGCTCAAAAGCCAGCGCGAGCTTTCGACGAACCCCGGTTTGTGGATCAGCCAACCGACGCTCGACAACTACCTGGAGGTTCTGACGCAGACCAGCCGCTTCAACATCTATGCCTACCTGCTGAACAGCACCGTGGCGGCGCTGATCGGAACCGGCCTTGCGATCGTGCTCGCGTTCCCGGCTGCCTATGCGATCGCGCGTAGCGAGGCGGGAAAGCGCTTGGTCCTGCCGATCGTCATCAATCTTCGCGCCGTGCCGCTGATCATCTTCGCGATCCCACTTTACATGATGTACCAGTGGCTGGGCCTGCTCGATACGCGGATCGGGCTCGGGCTCATCCTGACCATCGTCAACGCGCCGCTTGCGCTCGTCATCCTGGTGAACGCGATTTCAGATGTACCGGTCGAACTCGACGAGGCGGCGAAAGTCGATGGCGCAAGTTCCTTGCAGGTGATGATGATGATCGTCCGGCCCGTCATCCGACCGGCGCTCGTCACAACCTTCATTTTCGGCTTCATCACTGCCTGGAACGAGTTCCTCTTCGGTCTCATGCTGACAACCAGCCGTGCCGTGCCGATGACGGTCGGCGCGTCCTTCTTCTTCGCCGCAAGCGGCGGCGGCGTAAAATGGGGAACCGCTTCCGCGGTCATGATGCTGGGTGCCTTGCCGCCGGCCTTGCTGGGTCTTGTGATGTATCGGCAGATATCAGGATCCATGACCGCTGGAGCGGTCAAAGGCTAAAGCAAGACGAGCTCGTCGTTCTGACTAGTTGGACAACCCTATCCGACAGGGCGAGCGCACTTGTCAGGCCAGGTGACTCGATTCCGAAAAGACTGATCAGCCGTCCGGACGGATCTGCCAGAATGTCGAAATCGCCGAACTGCAACCCGTTCGTTTTAGGCCGCAGCCCGCAATAGCTCGGCTCCAGTTCCCCGTCCCTCAGCCCCGGCCAATAGCGTCGGATGGCCGCGTAGAATGGTGTGGCCCGAGTTGGGTCGACCGCGTAGCCGACCTCATCGACGGGCTCGACGTCCGGCCCGAAACGAACCGATCCGGCCATATCCAGCGTCAGGTGAACTCCGAGGCCGCCTGGTTCCGGAACCGGATAAACAAGATGGTTGAAGGACGGGCGGCGTCCAAGCGCAAAGTAATTGCCTTTGACGTAGGTGACATCTGGGATTTTGCCGCCATGCCCGCCCGCAAGGCTCCGGGCAACGAGATGGGCTGACAATCCGGCCGCATTGATGACCAGATTTGCGGCGATCCTATAGCCTTCCATATCGCCGCCAAACTGGAGCTCGCAGCCCGTTTCGTCGACGCTGCCGCCGAGAACCGGCGCGCGAAACGCAAAGGTGGCACCGGCATTCTCGGCATCGCCCTGTAGCCCCAGCATCAGCGCGCGGCTGTCGACGATCCCCGTGCTTGGGGACAAAAGCGCGCCGGCAACGTCCAGTTCAGGCTCAAGCCGTTCCACATCCGCGCGGCTGAGCATCTCCAGGTCCGCAACACCATTGTCCGCAGCCTTGGTCCGGATCCCCTCCAGAATCGGCAATTCCGCGTCGCTGGCGGCGACGATCAGCTTGCCGATGCGTTTGTGCGGAATCCCGCGCGCTTCGCAATAGCGGTAAAGCGCGTTCTTTCCTTCGACGCATAGCTGCGCTTTCAGGCTGCCCTTCGGATAGTAGATGCCGGCATGGATGACCTCGCTGTTGCGGCTCGAGGTGCCCAGCCCGGGGCTGTCCTCGGCCTCCACGACAAGAACTTCGCGTCCCTCGAGCGCCAGCCGCCGCGCAATCGCCAGACCGACGACGCCGGCGCCGATGACGATGCAATCGACTTTCTCGTCGGGGACCCCCATCGTCATTCGCCAGACCCTGGGGCACAATGCAGGACGTGCAAGCAGGCCTCACCAGAATTCCGGCCCGCCGAAAGCACCACAAGCATGACATGTCACTCCATCGGCCGTTTTCTGTCCGAGCGTGCAACGAAATAAAGCACCGCGATTGCGGCAAATACCATAATGTTGATGATCGACGAAAGCGCATAGAGCTCCGGCTTGACGCCTTAGCGCAGTGCGCCCCAGGCGACCGATGGCATGGTAGGCGTGGCGCCGGGTAGAACGAGATATTCCGGCCATTGAGCGACAGCACGAAGGCTACGATCAGGCTGCCAAATAAGCCCGACCATGCAGGAATGCGTCATCGCCATCGATTATCGAGGCACGCCGGACAAGCTGGTCGCGGATTTCATTTCGGTGGTAAACCGCGTCTCCCAAGGCCACGATAGCCAAGTTGCGATGTAGTGGCGCGCCATGTTTGTCGTGTCCATGTCTTCGGAATACGCATGCGGTTCGGCGATCCGGCTCGGCCCGGCGGCGTGCATGCAGGGTCAGTATGACCGCAGCCTCGCCGCTCCAGGAACGCATTCGCAATCAGCTTCGGGCTCAGTTCTTCGAGCGAATTCAAGTCGGTGAGCGGATCAACGAGGCGGAGGTCGCGGCGACCCTTGGCGTCTCGCGTACACCTGTTCCTCACGCTCGGGTGCAATTGCAGGGCGAAGGGGTCGTAAGTTACGAGCCCACCGCGGCTCGATTGCTCGAAGCGATCCAGCCGGGCGCTCGCCGAGATCAGGTGGGGTCGCTTTCTCTCGACGAGAAAGTGATGCGCGACATGGCACTCGGTGTCCTGGATGGGGTCATCAGCGAGCGGGCACTGCTGGCGCGCCACAATGCGACGCCGGGCGCGCTGACCTCGACGTTGCGCCGGCTGATGCGCGACCAACTCGCCGAACCGTCTCCCGAAGGCCGACATCGAAAGGCTGCTGCGCGAGATCAACGGCGAGGCGGATGAGCGGGACGATCAAGCCGCTTGAATTCGACGGCGCGTGCCCGCCGCAGCCCAGCTGCAAAAGCGCCGGTTCAATGTTTGATTCACTGATCCGCTCCAACTCATTGTTTTTGCGCGGCTACTGAAGGAAGGCCGCTGCACGCCTTTCCTGGAGTTGCGCTACAGAAATTATCCCCGGCCCAGGATCATCTCCGCTGCCCGGTGCCCGATCATCATGCTGGGGGCATTGGTGTTGCCGCCGATCAGCTTCGGCATCACGGACGCATCCGCGACCCGCAAGCCACTGATGCCGCGCACCTTGAGCGTTGCCGGGTCGACGACGGCCATCGCATCGGTCCCCATCTTGCACGTCCCCACCGGATGATAGACGGTGAGCGCTTCGGCACGCAGATAGGCGAGGATCTCGTCATCGCTGCGAACATCCTTGCCCGGCAGCATCTCCGTCCCCCTGATCGGGTCGAACTCGGATGCGGCAAAGATTTGACGCGCGATCTTGATGCCTTCGACCAACACCCTGGCGTCCTCGTCGTTCGAGAAGAAGCGATGATCGATCAGCACATCCCGGTTCGACGCCTGGCCTGACAGTTTGAGTTCGCCGACGCTTTTGGGCCTGAGCACGCAGGTGTGGATTGCGTAGCCATGGCCGTACTCCACCAGCCTGCCGCGATGGCTGCGATAGCCGGGCACGAAGTGGAACTGGATGTCGGGAATGCCGTTCGTATACTTCGTCCGGGCAAAGCCGCCGGCTTCGACGTAGTTGGTGGTGAGCATGCCCTTGCGGCCGGCAAAATACCGGAAGGGCGCAGCCAGCACGCGGGGCAGGTTGGGCAGCGACAGGCCGAGCGTCTTCGTGCTCGAGGAGCGGACCGTGATCATGCCGTCGATATGGTCCTGAAGGTTCTTGCCCACGCCCGGCAGATCGACAACCGGCTTTATACCGGTCGCCTGCAACTCGGCGGCTGCGCCGATGCCGGACGCCAGCAAGATCTTCGGTGAATTGATCGCCCCGGCCGAAAGCACGATTTCGCGGCGGGCCGACAGCGTCTTCTGCTCGCCCTTGTACCGCACCCGTACCCCTGTCGCGCGTTCCTCGGCTATATCGAGGTCGATCACTTCGCATTCGCTGAGGATTGTGAGATTCTTGCGATCGAGCACCGGGCGCATGAAGGCGGTGAAACTGCTGAAGCGCTGGCCGCGATCCTGGGTGACATTGTAGATGCCGAGGCCGAACTGGCTTTCGGCATTGAAGTCGCTGTTGCCCGGAAGACCGGCATTGTTGCCGGCCTTGACGAACATCGACGACAGCACATTCGGATCGCGCGGCTTGTCGACCAGCAGTTCCCCGCCTGTACCGTGGTAGTGCGGGTCCTGGCCAAGCAGGTTGCGCTCGAGCTTCTTGAAGACGGGAAGCACGTCGCTGAATGCCCAGCCTGCGCAGCCGAGTCGCGACCACTCGTCATAGTCCTGCGCGGCGCCCCTGATGTAGACCATCGAGTTGATGGAACTGGAGCCGCCCAGCGCCTTGCCGCGATTGACCGGAATCCTGCGGCCGTTGAGGTTGGGCTGAGGCACGCCGACATAGCAGTAGTCATAGTTCGGATTGCCGTAGAGCGAGAGGATGCCGGCAGGCACCTTGACCCGCAGCCCGCTATCGCTGCCGCCGGCTTCGATCAGGCACACTTTGTGGGACGGGTTGGCGCTCAGGCGATTGGCAAGGACACAACCGGCCGAGCCTGCGCCGATGACGATGTAATCGTAGTCAAGATTTTCGGTCTGCATGGCCAGCCCCTTTGAGAATGGAGATGCCGGGGCGGCGCGCGCCCCGGCTGAGCGGCTCATTGCAGAAGCTGCGTCCAGACCTTGGTGACGAGTTCCTGCGCCGCCGGCGAGCAGGCCTGGCCCATCTTGACGGGAACGGTCGGGAACAGCTCCGGAGCGTTCTCCTTGTTGTAGAGCGCCTTGCTCTCGTCGATCTTCACCGGCGAAGAGTGGCCGTAATAATTGTACTGCGCCGTCGCGTTGTCGATCTGGGTCATGAAATCGATGAACTTCTTGGCGTTCTCGATATTGGTCGCGCCCTTCGGCACGACATAGGAATCCAGCCAGCCGACCAGACCTTCTTTCGGCATCGCGTATTCGACATTGGCCTTGTCGTTGCGGCGAAGCCTCATGGTGTTGCCGTCCCACCAGAAATGGGCGGCAACCTCGCCGCTGCCGATGCGGTTTTCGATGTTGTCGCTGGAATAGGCCGCCACGAATGGCTTCTGCGCCAGCAAGAGGTCGAGCACGCGCTTCATCTCCTGCGGGTCTTCGCTGCAGTATTTGATGCCGAGATAGTTTTCCGCTGCCGGAATGACTTCGTCGGGCTGCGCCAGGCTGGCGATCTTGCCGCGCAGCTCCGCCGGTGGCTCGAAATAGGTCTTCCAGCTGTCGACCGGGCCTTTGTAGAGGTCGCGGTTGACGGTGTAGCCGGCATTGCCGAAGGCGAGCGGGATCGAATGATTGCCTGTCGCATCCCACCACGGTTTCTGCCAGTCCGGCAGGACTTGGCTGTAGGCCGCCATCGAGCTGGCGCCGAAATCCTCGAGCAGCCCGCTGTCGATCATGATCTTCACGAAGTGCTGCGAAGGCGTGACGATGTCGTAGCCCGACGAGCCGGCCTGCAGCTTGGTCAACAGGTCCTCGTTGGATGAGAAGGCGTCGACAGTGACCTTTATGCCGGTTTCCTTCTCGAATTTCGTGACCATCTCGGGCGAGATGGAATCCGCCCATGCGTAGATGGCCAGCCCGCCCTCGGCGAGAGCGGGCACGCTAAAGGCGAGGCTCATGGCACCGGCCATGGCGAGCGCTGCAATTTTAGTCGTCATGTCATTCCCCTGTTTGTTGTTCTCCCGGGGGCGACGATAACAAACCGTCGGGTTCGATAAATTCGATTTGCCCGACGCCTTGATTAGGAAAAACTACGCCGCTGCTACTGCCGTCGCTGAAGCAGGAAGGCCACGGTCGCCAGCACCACCGAAACAATCATGATCAAGGTCGAGATTGCGTTGAGCTGCGGCGACACGCCCTGCTTGATCAGTGAGAAAATGTAGACCGGCAGCGTGGTGGCGCCGCCGGAATTCAACAGGTTGCTGGTGATGAAATCATCCATCGAGATGACGAAGGCGAGCATGGCGCCGGCGAAGACACCCGGCAGGATGAGCGGCAGCGTGACGCGACGAAAGGCGACCCAACCGGTTGCATAGAGATCGCGGGCGGCTTCCTCCAGATCGAAGTCCATTCCCTGCAGGCGGGCGCGTATCGGCAGGAAGGCGAACGGGATGCAGAAGGTGGTGTGGGCGATCATCAGCTTCACCATTCCGTTGGCGAGCCCGATCTCGGAGAAGAGGATCAGGACGGCGACAGCAACGACGATTTCGGGCAGGAGCAGCGGCAGGTTCACCACCGCTTCG
This sequence comes from Mesorhizobium sp. M7A.T.Ca.US.000.02.2.1, assembly GCF_003996995.1. Classification (GTDB taxonomy): domain Bacteria; phylum Pseudomonadota; class Alphaproteobacteria; order Rhizobiales; family Rhizobiaceae; genus Mesorhizobium. The sequence continues at coordinate 22,240 of NZ_RZTT01000048.1, forward strand.
GAGATGCGGCGGAACCGGACATCGCGGCCGCGCACCAGCACCAATGCCGCCATCAACGCGACAAGGGTCGAGGCGACTGTGGCGACCGTGGCGACGAGCAGGGAGGTCTTCACCGCTGTCATCAGGTTGGCGTTGGACAAAGCGGTGGCGTACCAGTGCAATGAGAAGCCGCCCCAATTGGAGACGATCCGGTTCGCATTGAAAGAGTAGAACACCACGACGGCGACGGGCAAATAGAGATAGGCGAAGAAGATCGCGCTGAAGAGACCGAAGCCCGGATAGCGCCTGACATCATCGTCCGCGTTCATGCCGCACGCTCCAGGCCTTCGGTGCGCATCGAGCGCAGACCCTGGAAAATCAGGAAGACCATGACCGCGGCCATCAGCACGATGGCGATGGCGGCGCCGAGCGGCCAGTTGCGGGCGCCACCGAACTGCAGCTGGATGAGATTGCCCATCATCATGGTCTTGCCGCCGCCGAGCAGGGTCGGCTCCAGGACCGCGCCGAGGCTTGGAACGAACACCAGGATCGCGCCGGCGATCATGCCGGGCCGGGTGAGGGGCAGGACAACGCGGCGCAATGTGGTGAGGCGGTTGCCATAGAGATCATGCGACGCCTCGATGAGTGCAGGGTCGAGCTTTTCGATCGAGGCGAAGATCGGCAGGATCATCAGCGGAATGTAGCTGTAGACGAGACCGAGCAGCATGGCGGTGTTGCCGAACAGCAGCGAGTCCATGTTGTCGACGAGGCCGAGACCGCGAAGGGTCTTTTCGACGACACCGTCCTTGCCCAGGATGATGATCCAGGAATAGACGCGCACGATCATCGAAACCCAGAATGGCAGCGTGACGAGATAGATCAGCAGCACTTTGATCGCCGGCCGCTGCAGCGCGATGAAATAGGCGACCGGGAAGCTCAGAAGCAGGCAGATCGATGTTGTCACGGCCGACAGGACCAGCGTTCTGGCAACAACGATGAGATATTGCGGATTGAACTCCATCTCGCCGGTCCAGCCTTCGTTGAACAAAAGCTGCGTGTAGGGCGCTGTGGTGAACACATATT
>NZ_RZTT01000490.1 GCF_003996995.1 Mesorhizobium sp. M7A.T.Ca.US.000.02.2.1
CAATCACCCCGTCGACGCCATCGTCACAAAGGCGATATCGCTGACGCCGATCTTTTTCCTCGGCTTCTCGGAAGTCTCGATCGCCGTCTTTTCGACCATCTACCTTGGACACACGCTGCTTGTGCATTCAAACGTGCGGATTCCGTTCGGCCCTTTGAAGTGGCTGATCGCCAGCCCGCAGTTCCATCGCTGGCACCATGCCAACCAGCGCGAAGCCTATGACAAGAACTTCGCCGGGCAGTTGCCTTTCCTCGACATGCTGTTCGGCACCTACAATCCCACCGGCGACAAGGTGCCGGAAAAGTACGGCGTCGACGATCCGATCCCTTCCACCTATTTCGGTCAGATCGGCTATCCCCTCCTGCGCCGCAGGAAGCTGCCGAACCGGGCAGTGCCGAACACCGAAGCCTGACAGATGGCCCGACGGTGCGGTATCCACCCCGATCCGCTTTCGGGCCGTGGAACGCCGAACCCCGGGAAGGCTTTTCGCGTCGAATCGGCTAAACCTTGAGGCATGAACGAAACCTCACTCTATGCGCCGGTGAAGCGGTTCCTCGAAAGCCTCGACTTCGTCGTCAAAGGCGAGATCGGCGGCTGCGATGTCGTTGCGTTGCGCGAGGGGGAGCCGCCGGTTGTCGTCATCTGCGAGTTGAAGCTGCAGTTCAATCTCGAACTGGTGCTGCAAGGTGTCGATCGCGCGGCGGCCTGCGACGAGGTGTGGCTGGCCGCGCGCATGTCGGCCCGCGGCAAGGGCCGCGAAAGCGACGCCAGGTTCCGCAATCTCTGCCGCCGTCTTGGCTTCGGCCTGCTCGGTGTGACCGCGACGGACCGGGTCGAGGTGCTTCTCAGCCCGATCGCGCCGGCGCCGCGCAAGAATGCCCGCCGGCGCTCTCGTCTGGTCGACGAGCACCAGCGCCGTCGCGGCGATCCGGTTGCCGGAGGAGGATCGCGCAATCCGATCATGACGGCCTATCGTCAAAGCGCCCTCGCCTGCGCTGCCGCCATGGCGGACGGACCCAGGCGGCCGCGAGATCTGAAGGCGGTGACGCCGATCGCGCCGAAAATCCTGCAGCACAATGTCTATGGCTGGTTCGCGCGCGTCGACCGCGGCCTTTACGATCTCACCGATGCCGGCCGTGCGTCTTTGGTCCGTTGGCCGCAGGCATCGCACGACGAATCCCGACACGCAATTTTGAACGCACCGGCCATATGATTGAAGATTCCCGCGGCGTCCGAGGCGGTTCGCTCGGTTGATTTCTCCGACAAAATATGTTGGTTGTCCCGCCCATGAAGAAGCTCTGCATGACCGCCTTGGCGTCAGTGACACTGAGTTTTCCAGCCAGCGCAATGGACAATGCATTGCGCGCCGGTCTGATGAAACTCGATCCCCAAACCCGTCTTGAACAGCGTTGCGACGCCGAAGTGCTCGACCGCATCACCCATGACGATCGCAAGTTCAAAGCCGATCGCGTCGTCGCCTACGCCTTCGCCACGCCCGAGATGGGTGCCGATGCAATCAAGAGCCCGGGTGCTGCGTTTCGCAGCAAGGGGCAGTGGTACCGGCTGAAATTCAAGTGCCAGACCGCGCCGGACCATATGGAAGTTCTGCAGCTCCGCTACCGGATCGGGGACGAGATTCCAGAAGCCGACTGGGCAAAGTACAATCTCTACGATTGATTTGCGATCGGCCGTGGTTTCGCCCGGCTGTCGGCGAGTGCCGCAAAGCCTGATCCGGTTTGACGCAACGCTGCTTCGGTGATGCAGCCACGCGTGATCCCTTGACGCCAGGGGACCACCAAGTTAGGGCCTCTGGATAATCGACGAACACTCGGCAAAATCAGCAAGGGCTTCCTGTCGATGGACATTTTTTTCAGCGCTGCCAGTCTGACCGCCCTGCTCCAGGTCATCGCCATCGACCTCGTGCTGGCTGGCGACAATGCGATCGTCATCGGCCTCGCCGCGGCCGGCCTGCCTGCCGAACAACGCAAGAAGGCGATTCTTCTCGGCGTGGTGGCGGCAACGGTGCTGCGCATCGGGTTTGCCGCAATTACCGTCAAGCTGCTGGCGATCGTCGGCCTGCTGCTCGCCGGCGGCATCCTGCTGCTGTGGGTCTGCTGGAAGATGTATCGCGAGTTGCGTACGTCGCATGCCGATGAATTGGAAGCGACCGAGGCACTGTCGAATTCGGACCTCAACAACGACCAGGCGGTCGCCGGCAAGACGAAGCGTAAGACCCTTGGCCAGGCTGCCTTGCAGATTGTCGTCGCCGATGTGTCGATGTCGCTCGACAACGTGCTGGCGGTGGCTGGAGCGGCGCGTGACCATTTTCCGGTGCTGATCATCGGCCTGGTGCTGTCGATCGCCCTGATGGGGCTGGCCGCGACTTTCATTGCCAAGCTGCTGCATCGCCACCGCTGGATTGCCTATGTCGGCCTGCTGATCATTTTCTATGTGGCTGTGGACATGATCTATCGTGGCGCGGTGGAGGTTTGGCCGCATGTAAACGGTGCGGTCGGCTGAGGCTGGCGGACATCGGCATCTTCACGCCGTGGAAGCAAGACCGCCGAGCGTTTTGCCGCATCGCGGGCGTGCCCATACCAATGCCGCAATAAGTGTGGTACTGCGCCGGCAATCCTGAAAAGCCCGGAAACGCTCTATGTCCGCTCCACGCGTGAGTTTTGTCAGTCTTGGATGCCCGAAGGCCCTTGTGGATTCGGAGCGCATCATCACGCGCCTGCGCGCCGAAGGTTACGAAATCGCCCGCAAGCATGACGGCGCCGACCTTGTCGTCGTCAACACTTGCGGCTTTCTCGATTCCGCTCGCGACGAGTCGCTCAACGCCATCGGCTCCGCGCTTTCGGAAAACGGCCGGGTGATCGTCACCGGTTGCCTGGGCGCCGAGCCGGACGTCATTCGCGAAAAGCACCCCAATGTGCTGGCGATCACCGGGCCGCAGGCCTATGAGAGCGTGATGGCTGCCGTGCATGAGGCCGCGCCGCCTTCGCACGACCCTTATGTCGACCTTTTGCCGCCGCAGGGTGTCAAGCTGACGCCGCGCCACTACGCCTATCTGAAAATTTCCGAAGGCTGCAACAACCGCTGTACCTTTTGCATCATTCCGGCACTGCGTGGCGACCTCGTCTCGCGGCCGGCGGCCGATGTGCTGCGCGAGGCCGAGAAACTGGCCAAGGCTGGGGTCAAGGAACTTCTGGTGATCTCACAGGACACCAGCGCCTACGGCATCGACATCAAGTATCAGACGTCGATGTTCGGCGACCGTGAGGTGCGCGCAAAATTCCTCGATCTGTCCGAGGAACTCGGCAAGCTCGGCATCTGGGTGCGCATGCACTATGTCTACCCCTACCCGCATGTCGCCGACGTCATCCCGCTGATGGCAGAGGGCAAGATCCTTCCTTACCTGGATATCCCCTTCCAGCACGCTTCGCCGCAGGTATTGAAGAACATGCGCCGGCCGGCACACGGCGAAAAGGCGCTCGAGCGCATTCGCGGCTGGCGTGAGGTCTGCCCGGATCTGGCCATTCGCTCAACCTTCATCGTCGGCTTCCCCGGCGAGACGGACGATGATTTCGAGATGCTGCTCGACTGGCTCGACGAGGCCAAGATCGATCGCGCAGGCTGCTTCAAATACGAGCCGGTCCGCGGCGCCCGCTCCAACGATCTCGGTCTCGAACAGGTTCCCCAGGAGATCAAGGAGGCGCGCTGGCACCGTTTCATGCAGCGCCAGCAGAAGATATCGGCAACGCAGCTGGCCAAAAAGGTCGGCAAGCGCCTGCCGGTGCTGATCGACGAGGCGCATGGCACGTCGGCAAAGGGCCGCACCAAATACGACGCGCCCGAGATCGATGGCTCGGTGCATATCCAGTCGCGCCGCCCTTTGCGCCAGGGCGATATCATCACCGTCAAGATCGACCGCGCCGACGCCTATGACCTTTATGGTTCGGCGGTCTGAGGGCCGTATTTACTACATCTGGCGATAGTTCAGCCTTTTAACCCGCTCAGCCG
>NZ_RZTT01000491.1 GCF_003996995.1 Mesorhizobium sp. M7A.T.Ca.US.000.02.2.1
GTTACATTATTTAATGTGCGCAGCCCCCGGAGAATTGTCATAAAGACGCGATATCGAGGCGGCTTCTTTGCCTTACAATAGCCTCGCTGCGTCTGCTTCATTTCGGGAAACCGGTAGACGGAAGGATTGTTTTACCAACCGGAGTGCCGATGGCCGCCTGGAAACAGATACTTTTTGGACTTGTGGTGCTGGTGGTGGCGGCAGCCGCCTGGCTGCGCTTTTATCCCGGCGCGCCGGACGTGCTGGCACGCTGGGGCATCGACTGGGCCTCCGCGGCAACGCCCCCGGCTGAGACCGGCGCCGCCAACGCGAAGCAGGCAAACGGCCGTAATGGCGGCAACCAGCGGGTGAACGTGGTCGCCCTTGCGGCCACTTCGGCTGTTATCAACGACCGCCTGCAGGCAATCGGCACCGGCCGTGCCAACGCCTCGGTGACCGTCAATCCCTACAGCTCCGGCCGCCTCGCCGAACTGCTGGTCGAATCCGGCAGCCATGTCGATAAGGGACAGATCCTCGCCACCCTGGATTCCGAGACCGAAGTGATCTCTCAGGACCGCGCCAAGCTCGCTTTGCAGGATGCGCAGGCCAAACTCGACCGCGTCAGGTCGCTTCGTGCCTCCAATGCCGCGACACCAGTCGCAGTGGCCGATGCCGAAGTGGTCTTGGCCGGCGCCAAGCTGGCGCTTCAGGATGCGGAACTGGCGCTGCAGCGCCGGTCGATACTGGCACCGATCGCTGGCACCGTCGGCATCCTGCCGATCTCGGCCGGCAATTATGTCACCAACCAGTCGGCCATCGCCACTCTCGACGACCGGTCCTCGATCCTGGTCGATTTCCTGGTGCCCGAGCGCTTCGCTGCCGCCGTCAAGGTCGGCGCACAGTTGACGGCGACGCCGATCGCCAATCCCAGCAATGCTTATAGCGGCACCGTTTCGGCCATCGACAACCACATCGATGAAAAGAGCCGCACCCTGCTGGTCAAGGCCAAGATCGCCAACCCAGCCGATTCGCTGCGCGCCGGCATGTCGTTCGGCATCACCATGAAATTTCCGGGGCAAATCTATCCGGCCGTCAGCCCGCTGGCGATCCTGTGGGGGTCGGACGGCGCCTATGTCTGGCAGATCGAGGATGGCAAGGCCAGGCGGGTCCCGGTGCGCATCATACAGCGCAACACCGAGACCGTGCTGATCGACGCCGAGATCGACAATGGTGACATGGTGGTCACAGAGGGCACCCAGAGCGTAAGCGAGGGCGGCGCGGTCCGCCTTGCCGGCGAAGAGCAGCGCGCCGCGGACGCCGCCGCAGGCACATGACCAGCCCCGCCAACACTGCCAGCGAGACCGGCTTCACCGCCCTGTTCATCCGCAGGCCGGTGATGGCCTTCGTGCTGAACACACTGATTGCGGTCGCCGGCCTGGCCGCCTTCTACGGCGTCGAGATCCGCGAACTGCCTGATGTCGATCGCGCGGTCGTCACCGTTTCCACCACCTTCGAGGGCGCGGCCGCCGAGACCGTCGATCGCGAACTGACCGACACCATCGAGGGCGCCGTCGCCCGCGTCTCCGGCGTCAAGTCGATCTCGTCGTCTTCCTCATTCGGCTCGAGCCGCGTCACCATCGAGTTCAACGATGGCGTCGATCTGAATGTCGCCGCCTCGGACGTGCGTGATGCTGTCGGCCGCGTCGCCAACCAGATGCCGGACACCGCCGATCCGCCGCGCATCGTCAAGGCCGACGCCAATTCCGACCCGGTGATGCGGCTGGCGGTGACCTCGGACAACATGTCGATCCAGGACATGACCGTGGTGGTCCAGGACCAGATCGAGGACGAGTTGGCCGCCGTGCCCGGCGTTGCCGACGTCCAGGTCTATGGCGACCGCGACAAGATCTTCCGCATCGACGTCGATCAGAACAAGCTGGCCAGCCTCGGCTTCACGGTTGCCGACCTCAGGGCCGCCCTTGCCTCGGTCGCCTTCGATTCCCCTGCCGGTTCGATCACCACAACCAACCAGGACCTGATCGTCCGCACGACTGCCGACGTCACCACGCCGGGAGAGTTCGAAAACATCATCATCGGCGGCACGACGCGCATCCGCGATGTCGCCACCGTCACGCTCGGCCCCGACGTCGGCCAGACCACATTGCGTTCGGATGGCAAGACCGGCATCGGCGTCGGCATCATCCGCCAGGCGGAATCGAACACGTTGGACATCTCGACCGGCGTCCAGTCCGCCGTCGCCAAGCTGCAGGAAAACCTGCCCAAGGGCATGTCGATCAAGATCACCAGCGACGACGCGGTCTTCGTCAAGGGCGCGGTGCACGAGGTCGAGATCGCGCTCGGCCTGTCCGTCACCATGGTGCTGATCGTCATCTATGTGTTTCTCCTCGACTGGCGCGCGACGCTGATCCCCGGCCTGGCGATGCCGGTCGCCATGATCGGCACCATCGCCGCCATCTATCTGGCCGGCTTCTCGGTCAACATCCTGACCCTGCTCGCGCTGGTGCTGGCGACCGGCCTGGTCGTCGACGACGCCATCGTCGTGCTCGAAAACATCGTGCGACGACGCAACGAAGGCATGGGACCGCGTGCGGCCGCTGTGCTTGGCGCGCAGGAAGTGTTCTTTGCCGTTATTGCCACCACCTTGACGCTGGTCGCCGTCTTCGTGCCGATTTCGTTCCTGCCCGGCCAGACCGGCGGCCTCTTCCGCGAATTCGGCTTCGTGCTTGCCATGTCGGTGCTCTTGTCCTGCGTGGTGGCGCTGACGCTGTGCCCGATGCTCGCCTCGCGCATGCTGACCGGCGCATCGCTCCACCACGAAGGTGGCCATGGCATGGGCGCCCGCATCGGCGGCGCGCTCAATACGGCCTACAAGCGCAGCCTGCACGCCTGCCTCGACGCGCCATGGATCGTGCTTCTGGTCGCGGTGCTGTTCGCCGGCACCGCCTTCACGCTGTTCGGCACCATCCGCCAGGAGCTGACGCCGACCGAGGACCGCGCCGCCGTGCTTCTGCGCATCAGCGCCCCGCAAGGCGTCAGCCTCGACTACACAACGCAGCAGATGCAGAAGATCGAGAGACTGATCCAGCCGATGCGCGATTCCGGCGAGATCCGCAGCACTTTCGAAAATGCCGGCCAGAACGGCTCCTACAACTCCGGCTTCATGGTGATGACGCTGGCGCCGTGGAACGAGCGCAGCCGCAGCCAGCAGGAGATCATGGCCGAGATCAGCCAGCTGACCAGGCAGGTGCCGAGCGTGCGTATCTTCCCGGTGCAGCCCAACAGCCTCGGTATCCGTGGCGCCGGCAACGGCCTGCAGTTCGCATTGGTCGGCAACGACCGCAAGGCGCTCGGCGATGCCGCCGTGAAGATCATCGCCGAGATGCAGAAGGACCCGCGCTTCCAGACACCGCGCCTGTCCATCGACCCGACGCAGCCGCAGCTCGCCGTGGCCATCGACCGCGAGCGGGCCTCCGACCTCGGCATCGACATATCAGGACTGGCCAACACCTTGCAGGCCATGCTCGACGGCAACGACGTCGTCGACGTCTACATCGCCGACCGCAGCTACGGCGTGAAGCTGGTCTCGACCACCAATCCGATCAACGATCCGACGGATCTGGAAAACATCTTTCTGAAAACAGCCGACGGACGTTTCGTGCCGATGTCGACCATCGCCACGCTGACCGAACGCGCCGTGCCGCCGTCGCTGTCGCGCGAACAGCAGCAGCCCTCTGTGGCGATCACGTCCAACCTCAGCGGCGACTTCGCGCTTGGCGATGCGCTCACCCGCGCCGAGCAAATCGCCACGCCGCTGCTGCCGCCAGGCAGCCGCATCCTGCCGCTGGCCGAGGCGGCGACGCTGGGCGAGACCAACAGCGCCATGGTCACCATTTTCGGCTTCGCGCTGGTCATCATCCTTTTGGTGCTGGCCGCGCAGTTCGAAAGTTTGGTCAGCGCCGTCGTCATCATGGCGACGGTGCCGCTCGGGCTGGCC
>NZ_RZTT01000492.1 GCF_003996995.1 Mesorhizobium sp. M7A.T.Ca.US.000.02.2.1
AGACAGTGAAGGAGCTGGTCGAGAAGAAGAAGGCCGAGATCCTCGAAGGCAATTTCCGGGTGGATGTGGACGAGAATACGCCGGTTTCGGATTGACGCTCTGGCTTTTGGGGGTTGGTGCTAGGCGCCCCCCTCTGTCCTGCCGGACATCTCCCCCTCAAGGGGGGAGATTGGCGGCTTTGTCGGCGGCACTCCTGCTTCGGCATAGAAAATTGGCGAAAGCCGAAGTGACATCCGATCTCCCCCCTTGAGGGGGAGATGGCCGGCAGGCCAGAGGGGGGTGCGGCGCATCCCTCTCAATCAAAGCTGAATCGTAAAGCCAATCCCGATCAGGAGCATCCTTGCCGACGCCCGCCCTCCTCATCGAAATGCGCGGCATCACCAAGAGCTTCGGCGCCGTCAAGGCGAACGAGGCTGTCGATCTCAGCGTCGCGCCCGGCGAAATCCTGGGGTTGCTGGGTGAGAACGGCGCCGGCAAGACGACGCTGATGAATGTGCTGTTCGGCGCCTATGCGCCCGATGCTGGGGAAATCCTCATCCAGGGCAAGCCGGTGCGGATCACCAGTTCCGCCGATGCGCTGGCCGCCGGCATCGGCATGGTGCACCAGCATTTTCACCTCGCGCCGCGGCTGACTGTGCTGGAAAATCTTTTGATCGGCATTCCCGGCAAGACAGGACGGATCGACCGCGCCGGCGGGCTGGCGCGGCTGGCCGAGATCGGCCGCCAGCATGGGCTGATGCTTGACCCGAACCTGCCGGTCTCGGCGCTGTCGGTGGGCGAGCAGCAGCGGCTCGAAATCGTCAAGGCTCTGTTTCGTGGCGCCAGGCTGCTGATCCTCGACGAGCCGACAGCGGTGCTGGCGCCAAGCGAGGTCGACGGGCTGTTTTCGGCGTTGCGTTCTATGGCGGCGCAAGGTCTCGGCATCATCTTCATCTCGCACAAGCTCAACGAGGTGCGGGCGCTGACGCATCGCTGCACGGTGCTGCGGCATGGCCGCGTTGCCGGCCGCGTCGATGACCCGGCCAACACGACATCCTCGGAGATGGCAACACTGATGTGCGGCCATGAGATCGTGCCGCCGGCGCGGGGACCATCGACGCCGGGTGCTGATGTGCTGACGCTCGATGGGATTTCGACCTCGCATCATTCGGGCACGCCGCTGCGCGACGTGTCGCTTGCCGTGCGTGCCGGCGAAATCCTCGGCATTGCCGGGGTGTCGGGCAATGGCCAGCGGGCGCTGGCGGAGGTGATCTCCGGCGTGCGGGCGCCCGATGCCGGACGGATGACGATTGCCGGCCAAAAAGTCTCACGGTTTTCGCCGCGCGAGGTGCAGGCGCTCGGACTTGGCCGCATCCCGGAAGACCGCATGACGACGGGGCTGGTGACCAATCTGCCGCTGGCCGATTCGATGGTGCTGCCTCGCATCGGCACCGCGGCGTTCAGCAGCAAGGGCCTGCTCAAGCCGGATGCGATCCGCGCCTTTGCCGAGGCGCAGATCAAGGCCTATGATATCAGGTGCCCTGGGCCGATGACCCGGGCCGGCGCATTGTCCGGCGGCAATCTGCAGAAGGCATTGTTGGCACGCGAGCTTGCCTTCGATCCGAAGGTGCTTGTTGTCTCGCAGCCGACGCGCGGGCTTGACATCGGTGCCGCCCGCTTCATCCATGAAAAGTTCCTCGACATGCGGGCCAAGGGCTGCGGCATCATCGTCATTGGCGAGGATCTCGAAGAGCTGCTGGTGCTCTGCGACCGCATCGCGGTGATGTATGAAGGCCGCATCGTCGGCACGCTCGACAGCGCCGATGCGACGATCGCGCGGCTCGGCCTGATGATGACCGGGGCGGAGGGAAGAGCCTAGATGGACCTTCCGGCGGCGCTGACCCCCACCCCTAACCCCTCCCCACAAGGGGGAGGGGGATGCTGCCGCTCGCCGTTCACACAGCTTCCGAGCCCGGACTTCTGCTGTTTTGTCGTGGTCGGCGCCTGCGAGAGTTCCCCTCCCCCTTGTGGGGAGGGGCTAGGGGTGGGGGTCCCTCTTCGTCAGAATTCTTGTTCGACAGACAGAACAGAGGGTGCCGCCTAATGTTCCGCCTGGAAGCCCGCACAAGCACACCTGCCTGGTTCAACCTCGCTCTGCCATTGCTGGCGATCGGCGGGACGCTCATCCTATGCAGCGGCCTCATCGCGCTGGCCGGCGCCGGCGTGCTCGAAGCCTATGGCGTGATGTTCACGGCGTCGCTGGGCGACAGCTATGCGATCACCGAAACGATGGTGCGTGCAACACCCATGATCTTCACCGGGCTGGCGGTGGCTGTCGCCTTCCGTGCCAAATTCTGGAACATCGGCGCCGAGGGGCAATTGCTGGCCGGCGCGGTGGCCAGCTGCTTTGTCGGCGCCATTCCAATGCCGGGGCCGCTCGCCATGGTCTTGATGGCGGTGGCCGGAGCCGCGGCGGGAGCCGCAGTCGCGCTGGTGCCGGCGACGCTCAGAGTAAAATTCAAGGTCGACGATGTCGTCAGTTCGCTGCTGCTCAACTCGGTCATCTATTACGCCTTGATGGCGCTGATCGAAGGACCGTGGAAGGATTCCTTCAGCGGCTATCCGATCTCGCCGCCGATCGAGGATTCGGCCAATTTCCCGGTGCTGCTCGAAGGCACAAGACTGCATCTCGGCGTCGTCGCGGCGCTGATCGCGGCGCCGCTGATCTGGTTCCTGATCGTGCGCACGACGCTCGGCTTCCGCATCAGGGTCACCGGCGAAAACCCGGAAGCGGCGCGCTATGGCGGCATCCATGTCGAGCGCGTGCTGATCTCGACGGCGCTGCTGTCCGGCGCGCTGGCCGGGTTGGCCGGCGTCGGCGAGGTCGGCGGTGTGCATTTCCAGGTGATGAGCGACATCTCGCCGGGCTACGGCTATTCCGGCATCGTCGTTGCCATGCTGGCGCGGCTCAATCCGCTCGGCGTCGTGCCGGCAGCGATCTTCCTTGCCGCCGTGATGACCGGCGCCGAGGCGATGTCGCGGGCGACCGGCGTTCCGGCCTTCCTCAGTGACGTCATCCAGGGCACCGCATTGCTTGCCATGCTGGTGGCGCTGCTGTTCACCGCCTATCGCATCCGCCGCGTCGGAGTTGCCCGATGAGCGCGGTGTTCGAACAGATCTTCCAGGTCGGCTTCCTGGCCGCGATCATCCGCATCGCCACGCCGCTGGCTTTCGCGACGCTCGGCGAAATGTTCTCGGAGCGCGCCGGCGTGCTCAATCTCGGCATCGAAGGCATCATGCTGTTGTCGGCGATGACCGGCTTCACCGCCGCCAGCCTCAGCGGCAGCCTGTGGCTCGGCGTGCTGGCGGCAGTGCTGACCGGCATGCTGATGGGCGCGCTGCATGCGCTGTTCACCGTGGCGCTCGGCCTCAGCCAGCATGTCTGCGGCATCGGCGTGACGCTGTTCTCGTCGGGCCTCGCCTATTTCCTCTACCGGCTGATCTTCGGCCAGCAGTCGGTGCCGCCCAACATCAAGGGGTTTCAGACACTGCCGATCCCGCTTCTGTCGGACATCCCGGTGCTCGGGACGGCGGTGTTCAACCAGTTCGCGCTGGTCTACATGGCGATCCTGGCCATTCCGCTCGCCGCCTTCGTGCTCTACCGCACGCCATGGGGCCTGTCGGTGCGCATGGTCGGCGAAAACCCGCGCGCCGCGGATTCAGCGGGGGTCAGCGTCATTGCCACGCGCTTCCAGGCAGTCATCCTCGGCGGTGCGCTGATGGGGCTGGCCGGCGCCTTCCTGTCGATGGCGCAGTTCAACGCCTTCACCTTCGGCGTCGTCTCGGGGCGTGGCTGGGTGGCGATCGCGCTGGTCGTGTTTGGCCGCTGGGATCCGTGGCGCTCGGCGGGGGCGGCGCTGCTGTTCGCCTTCGTCGATGCGCTGCAACTGCGCATGCAGGCCAGCGGGCTCGGACACATCCCCTACGAGGCGTTCCTG
>NZ_RZTT01000493.1 GCF_003996995.1 Mesorhizobium sp. M7A.T.Ca.US.000.02.2.1
CGCCTTGGCTTTGGCGGCTTCCTTGTCGGCAACGATCTTGGCCTCGATCTTCTTGATCTGGGCGAGGTCGTCGGGCGTCGGGTTTTTCTTCTTCTTGAGAAGCTTCAATTGCGACGCATCGCTCTTGACGGCGACGTTGATGGCAGAAGTTGTTTCAGCCGAAGGCTGAGCGGCCATATTTGCCGGCACGCCGGCGAAGGCTGGGGAACTCATGCCGAGTGCGGCGCAAAGTCCCAGGAAAATGAAGCTGCGAAGCTGCATGGCGAAGATCCGATCGTTCTATGCTTGTTGCCCACGGCGTCGCCCAGCGCCCCCCAAGGGCGCCGGAAATGCCGCGCGCAATCTATAGTCGAATAAGCGCGGCTGCCTCAAGCGCGAGGTCCCGCCTCACCCCGTCGAATCTTCGTGATCTTGCTGCATTTGCCGCGACTGTGTTCAAACGACCACAGATCGCGGTTTCAAGCGTGGAAGACTATTGGTTCGGGACCTGCGGGGTCGCCGGTGCGGCGGGAGCCGTGCCGTTGGTCGCTGGCGGCGTCGAACCGGCGGCAGGCGCCGTGGCCGGGGCAGTCGCTGGAGCCGCAGCGTCGTTGCCGGAAGGCGGCGTCGGCGTGGTGCTGCCGGCGGGCGCCGGGGTGGTCGTGCCGGGCAACTGGTTGAGCACGCCTTTGCCCGCACCGTCCGACGTCGCCGGCACGCGGTCGAGGATGTCGATCGGCTTCTCGCCGTAGCGGGCGACGATCGACAGTGTCAGTGACGTGGCGAAGAAGGCGGCCGCCAGGATCGCCGTCGCACGCGTCAGGGCATTGGCAGCACCACGCGCGGTCATGAAGCCGGATCCGCCACCGATGCCGAGGCCGCCGCCTTCGGAACGCTGCAGCAGCACCACGCCGACAAGGGCGAGCACGACCATGAGATGGATGACGATCAGTACGGTTTCCATAGTTTATCCTGGCAAGGCCTTGCCCGGCCGCGGACACGACCGGTGAATTGGAGGCGGCTCAATACAATGCTTTGACGGCATTTCCAAGCCCGTGGCCGGAATATGGGAAGCAACCCGTCCTTTGCAACGATTTCGTGCACCGGAAGCCCTTGTCCGGCGGAGCGAATGTCTTCAGGCAATATTGCGATAAGCCTCGGCGATGCCGAGAAAATCCGCCGCTTTCAGGCTGGCGCCGCCGACCAGCGCGCCGTCGACATTCCTGACGCCGAGCAGTTCGACCGCGTTGGAGGGCTTGACCGAGCCGCCGTAGAGAATGCGCATCTTCGCCGCGACGCCGCCGAGCTTTTCCGACAGCTTTTCGCGGATATGTGCATGTGCTGCGGCCACATCGCCGGCCGTCGGCGTCAGGCCGGTGCCGATCGCCCATACCGGCTCATAGGCAATGATGGTGTTGGATGGGGTGGCGCTTGACGGGACCGAACCATCGACCTGCCGCGACAGCACGTCCAGCGTGGCGCCCGCTTCACGCTGTTCATGCGTTTCGCCGACGCAAATGATGGCAACAAGCCCGGCACGCCATGCGGCGGATGCCTTGGCCTGGACAGTGGCGTCATCCTCGCCGCGTTGCTCGCGGCATTCGGAATGGCCGACGATGACATGGCTCGCACCGGCATCCCTGAGCATTTCCGCCGATATGCAGCCGGTGTAGGCGCCGCTCTCCTTGGTATGGCAATCCTCACCGCCGGCATGCACCGGCGTGCGTGACAGGATCTCCGCGGCGTGAGCAAGCAGGGTTGCGGGAACGCAAACCAGCGCTTCGGTCTCCGCGTCAAGTCCGCTCATGAAACCGTTGCCGATCATCCGGAGCTCGTTGAGGGAGGCGCTGGTGCCGTTCATTTTCCAGTTGCCGGCGACGAGCGGGCGAATTCCTGGCGTCATGGGTTTGCTTCTCCGGATGATATCGGGGCTCTGGCCCTCACTACCAAAATCAGGCCACAAAGCAATCGACAGTGGGCCGGAAGGGCGCTATTGCGCTTGTTTCAGACTCGGCGCATGCGAAAATGCGCATAAATCGGAAGTAAAAATGCTTGGTATATTGAGAAACGCGGCAGGCACCTGGGTCGCGAAGGGACTGTTGGTGCTGCTGGTGCTCAGCTTTTTGGTCTGGGGCGTTTCCGGACAGCTGATGAGCGGTCTTGCCGGCCACGATTCGGTGATAACCGCCGGCGGCACCAAAGTATCGATCAACGAATACCGTCTCGCCTACGATCGCCAGCTCGCCGTCATGTCGCAACAGTTCGGCCAACGTCTCAGCCACGAACAGGCAAAGGCGCTCGGCGTCGACAACCAGGTGTTGGCTCAGCTCGTCTCAGGTGCCGTTTTCGACGAACAGGCCCGCAAGCTGGGCCTCGGACTTTCCAAGGATCGGCTGGCCGAGTTGACACGCGAGGACCCAGCCTTCAAGGGCCCGGGCGGCCAGTTCGACCGCAGAACGTTCGAATATATGCTGCAGCAGATCGGCATGCGGCCCGAGGACTATTTGAAGAACCGTGCCCAGGTGGCCGTGCGCCAGCAAATTGTCGAGGCGGTCTCGGATGGCCTCAAGGCTCCGGACACTTTCTTCAAGGCGGTTGCGCTCTATCGCGGCGAAGACCGCACCATCGACTATTTGACGCTGCCCAAGGCACTGGTCGAGCCGATCGCGGCGCCGTCCGATAGCGTGCTCTCGGCCTATTTCGAAGCCAACAAGAAGACATATGCGGCACCCGAATACCGCAAGTTTTCCTATGTCCGCCTCGAACCCGTCGACATCATGGATACGACCGCCGTCACCGACAGCCAGGTCAGCGACGACTACAACAAGAACAAGGCGCGTTACACCACGCCGGAACTGCGCACCGTCGAGCAGCTCGTGTTCAAGACGCCGGATGCGGCCAAGGCCGCACTCGATTCGCTCAAGGCCGGCGCCACTTTCGACAAGCTTGTCACGGCGGAAGGCAAGACGCCGGCCGATACGTTGCTCGGCACGCTTGCCAAGGACAAGATCGCCGACAAGGCGGTCGCCGACGCGGCCTTTTCGCTCAACGCCAATGAAGTCAGTCAGGTCGTGCAAGGCGCCTTCGGTCCGGTGCTGCTGCGCGTCACCGAGATCAAGCCCGAGGTGGTGAAGCCACTGGCCGAGGTGTCCGATCAGATCCGCAAGGATCTGGCGCTGGGCGAGGCAAGTCGCATCCTTCTGGACGTGCGCGACAATTACGATGACACCCGCGCCGCCGGCAGTTCGCTGGCGGAGGCCGCGGCCAAGCTGAAGCTGAAGGTCGTCGCCATCGACGCCATCGATCGTAGTGGACTGCGGCCAGATGCAACCATCGTCAAGGACCTGCCGCAATCGCCGGAGCTGATCAAAGCCGTCTTCGACGCCGAACCCAACACGGAAAACGATGCCTTGACCACAGCCGACAACGGCTTCGTCTTCTATGAGGTGGCGTCCATCACGCCGGCTCGCGACCGCACGCTGGATGAGGTTCGTCAGAAAGTCGTCGCCGACTGGACGGCGGCGGAAATAAGCAAGCGGCTGGCCGCCAAGGCTGACGAACTGGAAAAGCGGCTCAAGGCCGGCGCAACGCTCGATGTCATCGCCAGCGAACTGAAGCTCGAAAAGCAGACCAAGCGCGGTGTCAAGCGTGAGGCTGACGATGTCGACTTCGGTAAGGAGGGTGCGGCAGCGATGTTCGGTGTCGGCGAAGGCGGCACCGGCTTGGTCCCCTCACCCACCGGAGACGGGCAGATCCTGTACAAGGTCGCCGAAGTGTTCGAGCCCGCCGGAGCCGATGCCAGTTCGGTGCCGGACGACGCGCAGAAATCCTTCACCTCCGGCATGTCGGATGACCTGCTCGACCAATTGGTGGCGCAGTTGCAGACGCAGTACGACGTTCGCATCGACCAGGCCGCCGTCGCCCAAGCCTCGACAAGATGAGCGCGCTGAAAACCCATATCGCCAAGATCGCGACCGGTAGCGCGC
>NZ_RZTT01000494.1 GCF_003996995.1 Mesorhizobium sp. M7A.T.Ca.US.000.02.2.1
CCGCCTGGCTATCCAACCACCCCAAGGTCGCTTCGGTGAACTATCCAGGCCTGCCGACCGACAGGAACAATGCGCTACAGAAGAAATACTCGCCGCAGGGCGCCGGTGCCGTGTTCACCTTCGCGCTGAAGGGCGGCTATGACGCCGGCGTCAAATTCGTCGAGGCGCTCGAGTTGTTCTCGCACCTGGCCAATGTCGGCGACACCAAGTCGCTGGTCATCCACCCGGCCTCGACCACGCACCGCCAGCTTTCCGACGAGCAGAAGGTCAAGGCCGGCGCAGGACCGGACACGGTGCGGCTTTCGATCGGCATCGAGGACGTCAACGACATCGTCGCCGACCTCGAACAGGCGCTAGCCAAGGTCTGACCGATCATGAGCGAGTCAAAATTTCTTGCCATCGGCGTCGACAGTGTCGACGCCGAACAGGGCGCGCCGGCGCCGGATCGGCTGATCTCGGGCGATCCCAAATTCCGCACCTGGAATGTCGAGGAGCGCGACGGCGGCCTTTACGCCGGCATCTGGGAATCGACCCCGGGCAAATGGCGTATCGTCTATGACGAGTGGGAGTTCTGCCATATCCTGTCCGGCGTTTCGGTGATCGCGGAAGACGGTGGGCAGGCGCGCACCGTCAAGACCGGCGACAGCTTCGTGCTCAGGCCCGGCTTCAAAGGCAGCTGGGAAGTGCTTGAAACGACTCGCAAGGAGTATGTGATCAGGCTCTGATGCATGTCGCCCAAAGTGGCTCGGTTTTGGGAGAACGACATGCATAGAAACAAGGGCCTAAAGCGCGTCGCGCTTTAGGCATCGACGCTGATCAGACGATGCGGTCGATATCGCTGTCCGAGAATCCGTATCGCGCCATCATCCGTCGGTGCCAGTCGCTGCCCACCAATTCATCGAGGCAAGCATCGATGCGCCGGAGCAGGGCTGAATTGCCTTTGGCGATCGCGAAGGCACCGGCCGACGGCTGCTTTTCAATCGGGGGAACCTCGACAAGCCCAAGCGGCATATCGGGCCGCCGGGTCAGATAGCCTCGGTGCGCCATCGCAACGCTGGCGTAGGCGTGCACCGCGCCGCTGGCCACTGCGTCCGCCGCATCCGCCTGCGTTGCAAACGTCCTGACCTGCTCGGGCGCGATTCCGTTGTGCAACGCCGTAAGATGCTGAACCTGATCGGTTATGACACCAATCAACGCTGTCCGGTCCTCGGCAATGGATTGGTAGCCGCGAAAGCCACGCGGATTGTGTTTCGCGACCAGCAACCCGTCCTGCAGCGCCCAGATCGGCCGTGTGAAGTCGACAAGCTGCCTGCGCTCTTCGGAGACGAACAGGCCGGTCGTCATGGTCCAACGGCCCTCGACCAATCCCGGCAGCAGTTCAGCGAATTCGGTTTCGATCGGCTTAAAGCTCGCCAATCCGAGCATGTCACCGAGCCTGCGCGCAAGCTCGACGTCACAGCCTGAGACCTCGCCCAATGCACCTGCAAAGCAGAATGGCGGCTCTTCCAGGAAGGCGAATTTCAACTCAGTCAGGTCAGGCAAACCGGCGCCACCTATTTCCCCGGGCACATTCTGAGGCAGCCCCGGCTTGTGGCCGTCAGAAGCCGACGGCGAGCGTTTCCAGCCCATGGAAATGGTAAGTGTCCCGAAAGCGCGCCTCTTCGGCAAGATGCAGCTTCGGATGCCGTTCGAACAAGGTTTTCAGCGACACCTGCAATTCGAGCCGGGCGAGCGGCGCGCCGATGCAGAAATGGATACCGGCGCCGAAGGAGACGTTCTTCTGGTCGGCACGGTCGGGCCGGAAGGCGAGGGGATCGGCGAAGGCGCGCGGGTCATGATTGGCCATGCCCAGCAGCAGCCCGATCGTCTGGCCCGGCTGCACGACGATGCCGGGCGCGACCTCGATCTCCTGATAGGCATAGCGCGCGAACATGTGCAGCGGCGCGTCGAAGCGCAGGCATTCCTCGACCGTTGCCGCGGTCGCCTCGGGCGAACCGAAGAAGCGGCTGACATCGCCGCCTTGCAAAAGGATCGAGCGGACGGCATTGCCGGTCTGATGCACGGTCGCTTCATGGCCGGCATTGAGCAGCAGGATCGCCGAGGACACCATCTCGTCCTCCGACAGCCTCTCACCGTACTCCTGCGCCGAGATCAGCAGCGACAACAGGTCGTCGCCGGGATCTCGGCGTCGCTCGGTGACGTAGCCACGGAGGAAATCCGCAAATTCGCGGGCGGCGCGGTTGGCCGTCTCCTCGATCGCGCGTGTGCGGCCATGCATGTACATGGCGACCATCTGGTGCGACCAGTCGAGCAGTTGCGGCCCCATTTCGACCGGGACGCCGAGCATTTCGGCAATGATGGTGATCGGCAAGGGCGCCGCGAAAGCAGGCAACAGGTCGACCGTCTTGCCTGGTTCGAAACGGTCGATCAACTCGTTGGCCAAAGCCTCGACACGCGGCCGCAGCCGTTCGACCTGGCGCGAGACGAAGGCCCGGTTGACCAGTGTTCTCAGCCGCGTGTGCACCGGCGGCTCCAGTTCCAGCATCGAATTGGCTTCGACGCCGTCGAAGGCCCTGAGATGGCTGCGATCCTGTCCAATGCCGCGGCTGTCTGGAATGCCGGCCGGGTTCTGGCGGCCGAAGCGGCGATCGCGCAGCAGCCGGTTGACGTCGTCGAAACCGCCAAAGCACCAGAAGCCGAATTCTTCCCAGAAGAATGCATTCGATACGCCGTGCAGGAAAGAATAGGCATCATAAGGGTTTTGGAAAAAAGCCGGCTCGTGCGGGTCGAGCCGCAGATGTCGAGTGGCTGGATCAAAGGCCAGAGCGGGAAGCGTCAATTTGCTCATGCCAGACCAATAGCGCGGCTTGCCAGCCTGGTTCCAGACCGTATGTTGGCGCCCGCAATCCAATATGTTGAGCCAGCCGACCGGCTGCGGAAAGTCTGATTTGATGAATGTGATCGTTGTCGGCGCGGGTATTGCCGGTCTCTCGACGGCGTGGTCGCTGGTCAAGGCCGGCCACAGCGTTTCGATCGTCGAGCAAGGGCCGATCCCAAACCCGATGGCCGCGTCGGGCGACCATCATCGCATCATCCGCCGCGCTTACCGCGCAGGGACCGGCTACGGCCGGCTGATCACCGAAGCCTACCAGGCCTGGGACGAGGTGTGGGCCGATCTCGGCGAAAGCCACCTCGATCCCAGAGGATTTGTCTGCATTTCGCGCGAGCCGGGCGACGAGGCCGAGGAATATCGCGAGGGTCTGGAAGAAGGCAATTTTCCGTTCGAATTGCTGGAGCCGGATGCAGCCGTGAAGCGCTGGCCGTTTCTGGAAGCCGGGTCGTTTCGCTACGCCTATTTCTCAACCGAAGGCGGCGCCCTGCATTGCCGCAAGATCGCGTCCGGCCTGGCAAAGTGGCTGCGCGCCAACGGCGCCAATGTCTACGAAAATAGCAAGGTCGTCGAAGTCGACGCCGAAGCCGGCCACATCGTGCTCGAAAGCGGTGAGACCATGCAGGCCGACCGCATCGTTGTCGCCGCCGGCGCCTGGGTGCTAAAACTGTTTCCGGAGCTGGACGGCGAGCTGAAGACCTATCGAACCGCACTTGCCTATGTCGAACCACCGGCCGACCTCGAGGCGGCCTGGCAGGCGGCACCGGTTGTCCTCGATGTCGGCGGCGCGATCGACGGCTATGTGATCCCGCCCTCCGGCGGCGCCGGCATGAAATTCGGGTCCGGCCTGCACAGGGTGCCGACCAGCGACGCCGATTGGAACCGTCAGCCGGTGGCGGGCGAGGGCGAGGCGATCCGCAACCTGTTTTCGCCGCCGATCGCCCGCATCGCGGAGTATCGGGTGACCGAGGTCGTCACCTGCGCCTACACCTTCACATCAAACGAAAAATTCATGGCGCATGAAAAGGGCAAATGCCTTGTTGTCTCGGCATGCTCCGGTCACGGCTACAAGT
>NZ_RZTT01000495.1 GCF_003996995.1 Mesorhizobium sp. M7A.T.Ca.US.000.02.2.1
CCTCGTTGTCGAGCGCCAGCTTGCCATTGTCGGCTTGCGGCAGGATCGGCATGTCGCCGCTTGCCGCGCGCACGCCGTTGAGCGGATCGAGGCCTGTGGCATCAGCCCCCTTGTCGTCGGTGAGAAGCATGGTGTCGGCGAGCGTTGCCTTGACGCCGGTCTGCTGCTGGCCGGCAGCAGGTGCCGCACCTGGTGCCACCGGGGTAAACTCGATGGCGACGGTGTTGAGGCGCGGCCGGTAGTCGGTGGTGCCGACGACATTGTAGCCGCGATCCGGCAGCAGCCAGAGCGAACCTTTGTAGCCGGCGGCCTCATGCGTCCAGCCTGATGTGTCGATCGACATGCCGGAGCCCGAACCAAACGTCTCGCCGAACTTGTCACGCTGAGCGGCCGGGATGCGGCCGACGCCGACCAGCCCTTTGTTGACAAAGCTCGTGCCGCCGACGGTCGCGGTGCTGTCGGCGAGCGCCGGCGTCAAGGCGGTGAACAAGGCCAGCGCGACGCCAAGCGACGCGGTTCGATACAGGTGCTTCATGAATAATCCTCTTTGTGACGGATGTGCCGGAGCGGCCGCGGGATGAAAAACTGAAAGAGGTGCGACATCGATGATGCCGCGCACGCCTCCCCGAAACGCGGTCTACGGCGCGAACATGATGCTTGCGTGACAGCGCGCAGTGCATGCCGGCGGTCGACGAAAAACGATGCGCGCGCACGGCACTAGACACTTATGTCCAGTGCATATATGCTCCAGCCTTCGGACTAAACGTGGAGGGGAAGCCTTGAAGTCGCACTACCGCGCAGTCGTCATCGGGGGTGGCGTGGTCGGGGCCTCCGTCCTTTATCATCTGACCCGATTTGGCTGGAGCGATGTGGCGCTGATCGAGCGCGCCGAACTGACGGCCGGTTCGACCTGGCACGCGGCGGCAGGCTTCCATGCGCTCAACGCCGACCCCAACGTGGCCGCGCTACAGGACTACACCATCAATCTCTACCGCGAGATCGAGGCCGAATCCGGCTGGGATATCGGCCTGCACATGACGGGCGGCGTCAACATCGCCAGCGATCCCGCGCGCTGGGAGTGGCTGAAATCGGCCTGGGCGGTGTTCCAGTCGGTCGGCATCGAGACCGCGCGCCTTGTCACGCCCGACGAGATCAAGGCGATCTGCCCAATCGTCGACGTCACCGGCGTGCTAGGCGGCCTGCATGATTCCAACGAGGGTCACCTTGACCCGTACGGCACGACGCACGCCTATGCCGGCGCTGCAAAAAAGCGCGGCGCCGACATCATCCTGCGCAACCGGGTCGTCGAGTTGAAGGCGCGTGCCGACGGCCGCTGGGACGTCGTCACCGAGCAAGGCACCATCATCGCCGAGCATGTCGTCAATGCCGGCGGGCTGTGGGCAAAGCAGCTCGGCCGCATGGCCGGCGTCGACCTGCCGGTGACGCCGATGGAGCACCATTATTTCATCACCGAGGATATTCCCGAGATCGCAGCACTTGACCGGGAAATCGGCATCGCCGTCGATCTCGACGGCTTCTCCTACCTCAGGCAAGAGCGCAAGGGCGTGCTGCTTGGCGTCTACGAGCAGAACCCAAAGCACTGGAACATGGATGGCGCGCCGTGGGACTACGGCATCGAGCTGATCCCGGAAGACATCGACCGCATCAGTCCCGAACTCGCCAAGGCGCATGATCGCTTCCCTTGCCTGGCGACGGCCGGCATCCGCAAATGGGTCAACGGCGCCTTCACCTTCACGCCGGACGGCAATCCAATCGTCGGGCCGGTGCGCGGCTTGAGGAACTACTGGGTCGCCTGCGGCGTCATGGCCGGCTTCAGCCAGGGCGGCGGCGTCGGCAAATCGCTGGCCGAATGGATGATCTATGGCGAACCGCAGGCCGACATCTTCGGCATGGACATCGCTCGCTACGGCGCCTTCGCCGCCAACCGGGAATATCTCAGGCAGACGACGCGCCAGTTCTATTCGCGCCGCTTCGTGATGACCTTTCCCAATGAGCGGCTCCCGGCCGGCCGGCCGCTGAAACGTCCGGGTGCCTATGACGGCATGAGCGCGGCGGGATGCGAATGGACGGCTTCCTGGGGGCTGGAAATCCCGGCCTATTTCGCGCCGATGGGATTTGCCGAGAACACGACGCTGCGGCGCTCCAACGCCTTCGACATCGTCGGCGACGAGGCGCTGCAGGTGCGGCGCGCCGCCGGTCTCGTCGATATCTCGGCCTATTCGCGCTATGCGGTGGCGGGGCCAGGTGCGGAAGCCTGGCTCGACCGGCTGCTCGCCTGCAGGCTGCCGAAGCCGGGGCGGGCCGGCCTGGCGCCGATGCTCGGCCATGACGGACGGCTGAAGGGCGACCTCACCGTCTTCAACTGGGGCGGCGGCAGCTATTGGCTGATGGGCTCCTACTATCTCCGGGAATTCCACATGCGCTGGTTCGAGAGCTATGCGGCTGAAGGCGTCACCGTCACCGACCTCTCCGACACGATGAGCGGTTTCCTGCTGACGGGGCCGAACGCGCGCAAGATACTGGAGCGAACGACGCATCAGGATGTGTCCGGCGCAGCGCTGCCGTTCATGGCCTGCGGCACATTCGACGTCGGCATGGTGCAGGCCCGTGTAGCGCGGCTGTCTATATCAGGCGAGCTCGGCTTCGAAATCAGTTGCCCCGTGACCATGCATGCCACTCTGCGCGAAACGCTGCTGGCGGCGGGCGAGGATCTCGGCCTTGCCGAAATCGGCTATTACGCGCTCAATGCACTGCGGCTGGAGAAGAGCTTCGGCCTCTGGTCGCGCGAATTCACGCAAGGCTACACGCCGGGCCAGACCGGTCTCGACCGCTTCATCGCTTTCGGCAAGAGCGGCTTCATCGGCCGCGAAGCAGCGTTGAAGCAGCGGGAGGCCGGCAGCGGCCAATGCCTGGTGACGCTGGAAATCGATGCGCTCGACGCCGATGCCAGCGGCTTCGAGCCGGTCTGGCATCAGGGCCGGCGCGTCGGCTTCGTCACCTCGGGCGGTTACGGTTATACGGTCGGCAAGAGCCTGGCGCTGGCGCTGGTCGACCGCGATTTCGCAGGCGAGGGCACCGCGCTCTCCGTGCATGTCGTGGGTGAGGAACGGCCGGCGCGTGTCGTCGCGGCCTCGCCTTACGATCCCGAGGGCAAGGTAATGCGGCAATGAGGAGGATTTCCGATGGTCGATGACGCGGCACGGGACGGCAGGCGCGAGCGCCGGCGTGGACGCACGGGCGAGGCCGGCAGCGAAAGCAGCCGCCGTCCCAATTACCATTCGCTGAAGAACCCGTTCCTGCCACAGCCGATCTTTTCTGATGATCAGGTGGCCGCGATTCACGAAACGGCGCTGCGGGTGCTGGAAGAGCTCGGCATCAAGGTGCTGCTGCCGCAGGCGCGTGAGCACTTCGCCAGCGCCGGCGCGCTGGTCGATCCGGACACCGACATGGTGCGCATCGGCCGCGACATGGTGACGGCGGCACTCGCCTCGGCGCCGAGATCGATCCACGCTCACGCCGGTTCGCGCGCCCTCGATCTGACGCTGGAGCTCGGCTCGATGACCTTCCTCGCCGGATGCGGGGCGCCGAACGTCACCGATCTCGAGCGCGGCCGGCGGCCGGGAACACTGGCGGATTTCGAGGACCTCATGCGGCTGGTGCAGCATTTCGACGTGCTGCATATGCTGGGGCCCTGCATCGAACCGCAGGATGTCGACAACCGCTTTCGGCACTATGCCGTCAACCGCGCGCAGCTGACGCTGTCGGACAAGCTCCCGTTCGTCTTCGCGCGCGGCACGCCGCAAGTCGAGGACGGGTTCGAGATGATTCGTCTGGCGCGCGGCCTGTCGCAGGACGAGTTTCTGGCAAATGCATATTGCTACACCGTCATCAACACCAACTCGCCGCGCCAGCTCGACATCCC
>NZ_RZTT01000496.1 GCF_003996995.1 Mesorhizobium sp. M7A.T.Ca.US.000.02.2.1
ACGGTGAAGCGGGCATGCTGGCCTGACTTGACGGTGCCGATATCGGCCTCGTCGACAGCCGCCACCAATTCCATGTTCCTGAGATCGGCAGCGATGATGAACAGCACCGGCGCCTGCAGGGAGGAGGCGACCGTCTGGCCGGGATCGACCGATCGCGTCAGCACGATGCCGTCGATCGGCGCATAGATGGTGCTCTTGGCAAGGTCGGTCTGCTGCGCCTTGAGGTCGGCCTGGGCGATGGCGAGGTTGGCCTGCGCGCTGTCGAGCGCTGCCTTGGAACGGTCGCGCGTGGCGGTTGCCGCTTCGAGCGACTGGTCGGTCGCCATGCCGCGCCTGGTCAGTTCGGCGCCGCGCACAAGCGCCTTCTCGTTTTCGGCCAGCGTAACCGTGGCGTCCTCGACATTGGCGGCAGCGGCCTTGGCCGAAGCTTCGGCGCGCTCGATCTGGACTTCGAGTTTCACCGTGTCGAGTGTCGCCAGCACGTCACCCTTCTTGACCTGCTGATTCTCCTCGGCCGAGACCGAGCGGATGATGCCGGACAGTTCGCTTGAAATGTCGACCTGGGTGAGGGGCTGCAGCGTGCCGGTTGCGGATACCGCGACGGTGAGGTCGGCCTTGGCGGCAGGCACGGTGGTGTAATCGATCCTAGCCGGCGAGCCTGCATACCACTGATAGACGCCGAGCGCGGCAGCGAGCACGATCAACGCCAGCAGCGCATAGAGCCAGCCGCGCCGGCGCGAATTGCGCCGACCCGTTCTGTCGAGCCCGAGCGCCGTCTCGATGGCGGAATCCGATTCCGTCTTTGGCAGATTGACAATCTGGTCCACGCTGGACCCCTATAATGCGCAATGTCCCTATCTGTGCACAGATCAGGCTTACTGGTTCAAATATCAAATTAAATTTCGCCCATGTTGGGATTGAGGCAGGAATGAAAACCCGGAATTACTTGCTCTACGATGTGTTTACGACCGAGCGATTGGCCGGCAATCCCTTGGCCGTCGTGCTGGACAGCAAGGGATTGGACACGGCGGCGATGCAGGCCATCGCGCGTGAGTTCAATCTGTCGGAATCGGTTTTCGTGCTGCCGCCGGACAATCCCAAGCACAAAAACCGCATCCGCATCTTCACCCCCGACTATGAAATGCCGTTCGCCGGCCATCCGACCGTTGGCGCCGCGATCGCGCTGGCCGAACTCGCTGAGGAGGGCGGCGCCGGCATCTTCGTGCTGGAGGAAAACATCGGCCCGGTGCGGTGCGCCGTCAGCAAGCATGACGGCAACACTTTTGCCGAGTTCGACCTGGCCAAGCTGCCGGAGCCGCTGAAGCTCGAGGCCCATCCGGAGGCGATCGGTGCCGCGCTTGGGCTGACGCCGCATGAGATCGGCTTCGAGAATCACCGCGTCGCGTTCTGGTCGGCGGGCGTGCCCTACGTCACCATTCCGGTTGCCAATCTGGAGGCGGCGGGCCGGATCAGGCTGGACAACCAGGCCTGGTCGGAACTGGCGCCGCGCAAGAGCGAGTGGGCCTTCGCCAGCCCCTATGTCTACTGCCGCGAGACGGTGAACCACGAAAGCGCCTTCCATGTGCGCATGATCGTGCCCGGCACGCCTTCCTACGAGGATCCGGCGACCGGCTCGGCGGCTGCGGCCTTTGCCGGCGCCATCATGCATTTCGACGCGCCGACCGACGGCATTTCGCAGCTGTGGATCGAGCAGGGGCTGGAGATGGGCCGGCCATCGCGCATCCGCCTCGAACTGACCGTGCAAGGCGGAAAACTGGCCTCGGCGCGCATTGGCGGCAACGCGATCAAGGTGGCGGAGGGCAAGCTGTTCATCTGATCGAACGCATGCTCGGTCGATTTGTCGGGAAATGATTCCGGCAGGGCTGGACAGGACCGGTGGTGGCGGCTATATGCCCGCCAACGCCGGTTTTTGCCGGCCGAGTGGGTGCGTAGCTCAGTTGGTAGAGCAGCTGACTCTTAATCAGCGGGTCCACAGTTCAATCCTGTGCGCACCCACCATTTTCCGCTGATATTTCAATGTGTTGCAAGCGAAGCGGGGTCACGAGCCCCGCGTCAAATCCGCAAAAGGCAGCTCCCTAGGCAGCAGGCTGCTGGTCGTATGTGTATCTCTTGATATTGAGGGCGACGATGTACTCTTCCCGCATTAATTTGGCGACCAGGGGGTACGGGATTGAAACGTGGGGCGTGCCCGCCGCATAATAGGCGACTTGATAGGACGAGAAGTGGATATCAAGGCTGTTTTCGCTGAAAACGAACGATCGAAAATCCGACCATTTTTCCGTTCCTTCGTTTACCCACTCCTCTTCTAAGCCGATCACGGTGCCGGGGGCGGGCTCCTCGTCTCCCCACGGATTGTATTTTACCAACCGCTGACGAACTTCCTTTTGTAAAATTGAAAACGCAACATCGGGCGTCACGAAAACACTTTCAAGCGATTCGATTTTGATAAGTGGTTCAAGCAGAAATGCAAAAGTCTTATGGCCGTGCGTAGGGTGCGCTGCCCCGGCACCATACCAATTCATATTGTATAGAATTGTAACAATTTTATTACAAAATATAGGGTCTCCGCAATGGGCGTCGAATGTGCTGGTTCGAGACCATTTATCCTGCGCGTAGTTATAAGTTTCCGGTCTTTGTTCGAATTTGCTTCGACGGTAAGAAAATAAATTTTCGATCAGAGCACCTCTAACGTGCTGGCCGATCTGAGCTACGTTCGGAATTATTGTGGAAGAAAAATCCAATATCTGAAGTTCAACCGCATAACCCGGTGTCCCCTCCCACTCTTCCTTGATTAAAGAGGAGTGCCACGTGATTTTCTGATCCAACTGCACGCGCTCACGCTCACCGCCCAGCCGCTCGATCTGATGAGATATTGCATCGGATAACGCTTCTCTAAAATCAGATTGGCTGGTGAATAAAGCTTGAATGCTTTTAAATTGCTCAGGAATGGGGCTGTCGTCAATAAGGACTGGTATTATAAAAATATCATCAATCAGTTTTTCTTGAAATTTTTCCAAAGAGAGCTTCAGCTCTCTTTGGATATAGCCCCGACGGTCGCGAGAATTTTTCGACCAAAGAATGACGATGATAGATGACCTATCCAGAGCGCGTTTAATTTCAAAATCCCAATTTTGCCCGCCTTTAATTTTCTTGAAGTCAATCCAGCTTTCAAAGCCGTTTTGCTTAAGCCAATCGTATAATTCACCCGCCGCCTCGCGGTCCGGCCTAGCGTAGCTTATGAAAACTTGAAAGTCGCTTTCCAAGGGATACCTCTCCCACTCTGTGCCCCACTATAGATTTCTCCGTCATCCGAATCTAGGAGACGACGTGAGAGTTGCGGCCGGCAAGGCGTTCGTGGAGAGCCTTCATCGGCTCACCCGTCGGTGCAGTAAAGTCTCGTATTTACTTCTCCGACACACCCGCCTCGGCAAAACTTGCCATCCTTGCATGGCACTCCAGCGCCGAACGGACGATGTTGACGGCCAGGCAGGCGCCGGAGCCTTCGCCGAGACGCATGCCGAGATCGAGCAGCGGTGGCAGGCCGAGGGCTTCGAGCAGGCCACGATGGCCTGACTCAGCCGAAACGTGCGCAGCGATGGTGTGGGCGAGGCCGGTCGGGTGCAGCTTCGCCAGCGGGGCCGCGGCTGCGGTGCAGACGAAGCCGTCGAGCAGCACGGGTATGCCGAGATGACGGGCGGCCAACGTGGCGCCGAAGATGGCGGCGAGTTCGCGTCCGCCGAGCGCGGCAGCGACGGCAAGCGGGTCGGCAAGGGCGGCGGCGTGGCGCTTCAGGCCAGCTTCGATGGCGACCACCTTGCGCTTGAGGCCGGCATCGTCGACGCCGGTGCCGCGTCCGGTCCACTTTTCCGCACCGCCGCCGAACAGCGCGGCTGAAATGGCGGCCGCCGGCGTGGTG
>NZ_RZTT01000497.1 GCF_003996995.1 Mesorhizobium sp. M7A.T.Ca.US.000.02.2.1
CCCTATAAGGCCCTCCTAGCCTGATACCAGAATCGCGAGCACAACCGGCCGGGTCTTCCCGTCCCGGTTTTTTGTGCAAGCCGCCCGCCGAACGGACCTTTGACATGCCAAGACGCACTGACATCAAGTCGATCCTGATCATCGGGGCCGGCCCCATCGTCATCGGCCAGGCCTGCGAGTTCGACTATTCCGGCACGCAGGCCTGCAAGGCGCTGAAGGAGGAAGGCTTCCGCGTCATTCTGGTCAATTCCAACCCGGCCACCATCATGACCGACCCGGAACTGGCCGACGCCACCTATATCGAGCCGATCACGCCTGAGGTGGTCGCCAAGATCATCGCCAAGGAGCGGCCCGACGCGCTGCTGCCGACCATGGGCGGCCAGACCGCGCTCAACACCGCTCTGTCGCTGCGCCGCATGGGTGTGCTCGAGCGTTACAATGTCGAGATGATCGGCGCCGACGCCACGGCCATCGACAAGGCCGAGGACCGCGCGCTGTTTCGCGAGGCGATGAAGAAGATCGGGCTGGAAACGCCGAAGTCGATGCTGGCCAACGCCACCGACGTCAAGAACACCGACCGCAAAACGCATGAGGCCGAGCGCGCCGCGCTCAAGGCCGAGAAGCCAGCCGATCTCGACGCCGCGCTCGACGCCTTGGAAACCCGCTGGAACCTCGGCGAAGGCGACCGCAAGCAGCGCTACATCAGCCATGGCATGGCGATCGCCGCCCAGGCTCTCGACCATGTCGGCCTGCCCGCCATCATCCGCCCGTCCTTCACCATGGGCGGCACCGGCGGCGGCATTGCCTACAACCGCGCCGAATTCTACGAGATCGTCCAGTCCGGCCTCGACGCCTCGCCGACCACCGAAGTGCTGATCGAGGAGAGCGTGCTCGGCTGGAAGGAGTACGAGATGGAGGTCGTCCGCGACAGAGCGGACAATTGCATCATCGTCTGCTCGATCGAGAACATCGACCCGATGGGCGTGCACACCGGCGACTCGATCACCGTCGCCCCTGCCCTGACGCTGACCGACAAAGAATACCAGATGATGCGCAACGCCTCGATCGCGGTGCTGCGCGAGATCGGCGTCGAGACCGGCGGCTCCAACGTGCAGTTCGCCGTCAACCCGGCCGATGGCCGCCTGGTGGTCATCGAGATGAACCCGCGCGTCTCGCGCTCGTCGGCCCTGGCCTCCAAGGCGACCGGTTTCCCGATCGCCAAGATCGCGGCAAAACTCGCTGTCGGCTACACGCTGGACGAGCTGGAGAACGACATCACCGGGGGCGCCACGCCGGCCTCGTTCGAGCCGAGCATCGATTACGTGGTGACCAAAATCCCGCGCTTTGCCTTCGAAAAATTCCCCGGCGCCGAGCCGGTGCTGACCACCGCCATGAAGTCGGTCGGCGAAGTCATGGCCATCGGCCGCACTTTTCAGGAATCGCTGCAGAAGGCGCTGCGCGGACTGGAGACCGGCCTGACGGGTCTGGACGAGATCGAAATCCCCGGTCTCGGTTCCGCCAACCATGCCGACGACCGCAACGCCATCCGCGCCGCGCTCGGCACGCCGACGCCCGATCGGCTGCGCATGGTGGCGCAGGCGATCCGCATGGGCACCTCGCTGGAAGACGTGCACGCCATGTGCAAGATCGACCCGTGGTTCCTTGAGCAGATCGCAGGCATCGTCGCCATGGAAGCCCGCATCCGCGAGCACGGCATCCCGGAGGATGCCGTCAATCTGCGCATGCTGAAGGCCATGGGCTTCTCCGATGCCCGCCTCGCGTCGCTGACGAAGACCGATGTCGAAGTGATTCAGAAAGCTCGCGAAAAGCTCGACGTTCATCCAGTTTACAAGCGCATCGACACTTGCGCGGCCGAGTTCGCCTCGCCCACCGCCTACATGTACTCGACCTATGAAGTGCCGTTCGCCGGCGCGCTGGCCAACGAGGCGCAGGTCTCGTCGCGCAAGAAGGTCGTCATCCTCGGCGGCGGCCCCAACCGCATCGGCCAGGGCATCGAATTCGACTATTGCTGCTGCCACGCCGCCTTTGCGCTGCGCGACGCCGGCTATGAAGCGATCATGATCAACTGCAACCCGGAGACGGTCTCGACCGACTACGACACCTCGGACCGGCTCTATTTCGAGCCGCTGACGGCGGAAGACGTGCTGGAGATCCTGCGCGCCGAGCAGGCCTCGGGCGAGCTGGTCGGCGTCATCGTCCAGTTCGGCGGCCAGACGCCCCTGAAGCTCGCCGATGCGCTGGAGAAGGCCGGCATCCCGATCCTCGGCACCTCGCCCGACATGATCGATCTCGCCGAAGACCGCGACCGCTTCCAGAAGCTGCTGCACAAGCTCGGGCTCAGCCAACCGAAGAACGGCATCGCCTATTCGGTCGAGCAGGCCCGCCTGGTCGCCGGCGAGCTCGGCTTCCCGCTGGTGGTGCGCCCGTCCTATGTGCTGGGCGGCCGCGCCATGCAGATCATCCATGACGAGGGGATGCTGCAGACCTACCTGCTCGACACCGTGCCCGGCCTGGTGCCGGAGGACATCAAGCAGAAATACCCCAACGACAAGACCGGCCAGATCAATACTCTGCTGGGCAAGAACCCGCTGCTGTTCGACACCTATCTCAGTGGCGCCATCGAGGTCGATGTCGACTGCCTCTGCGACGGCAAGTCGACCTTCGTTTCCGGCATATTGGAGCACATCGAGGAGGCCGGCATCCATTCGGGCGACAGCGCCTGCTCGCTGCCGGTGCACTCGCTGCCTTCCGAACTAGTCGACGAGCTGGAGCGCCAGACGGCGGCGCTTGCCCGCGCGCTCAATGTCGGCGGCCTGATGAACGTGCAGTACGCGATCAAGGACGGCACCGTCTATGTGCTGGAAGTCAACCCGCGCGCGTCGCGCACCGTGCCCTTCGTCGCCAAGACCATCGGGCGGCCGATCGCAAAAATCGCCGCCCGCATCATGGCCGGCGAAACCCTGGAAGACGCCTTCGCCCATTACGGCGCCATGCCCGACCCCAGGAACCCCGGCCACATCGCGGTCAAGGAAGCCGTGTTCCCCTTCGCCCGCTTCCCCGGCGTCGACATACTGCTCGGCCCGGAAATGCGCTCGACCGGCGAGGTCATGGGCCTCGACCGCGATTTTGCGCTGGCCTTCGCCAAGAGCCAGCTCGGCGCCGGCGTCGACCTGCCACGCTCCGGCACGCTGTTCGTCTCGGTACGCGACGAGGACAAGAAGGGCATCCTGCCGGCGGTCAAGCGCCTGGCCGGCCTCGGCTTCAAGGTGCTGGCCACCTCGGGCACCGCCCGCTTCCTCGCCGAAAACGGCGTCGACGCCCAGAAAATAAACAAGGTGCTGGAAGGCCGCCCACACATCGAAGACGCCATCCGCAACCGCCAGGTGCAGATCGTCTTCAACACGACAGACGGCCAGAAGGCGGTGTCGGACTCCAAGTCGCTCCGTCGCGCCACGCTGATGCAGAAGGTGCCGTATTACACGACGCTGTCCGGTGCGGCTGCTGTGGCGGAAGCGATTGCGGCGCTGAAGGCGGGGAGTTTGGAAGTCAGGCCGCTGCAGGAGTATTTTGCTTAAACAACCTATTGCCGTTGATTATTTTGCCAACCCAGACATATTTTGTGCGAAGGCTAGTTTTGACTGGGGCGGTTAAATGGAAACTAATTTTCAAAGGCTGGTCGAGCACTGGCCCCTCTCTCCGATCGGCGGCGCCCTATTTCCACTGTTTGAAGCTATTTCAAACGCGATACATGCCCTCAAAGAGAGCCATAATTCTGACCCTCGAATAGAGGTGGTCCTCGAAAGAGACGAAGAACAGGCGACTTTGTCTGGTGATGAGTTTCAAGGACTAGGTTCCATTTTATCTTTTAAGATCGCTGACAATGGCGTCGGCTTCACCAATGCGCACATGAAGGC
>NZ_RZTT01000498.1 GCF_003996995.1 Mesorhizobium sp. M7A.T.Ca.US.000.02.2.1
GTCCAGTTCGGTCACTTTCTCGTCTATCTTGGCTACCGCGTTCATGCTGCTGCGCCTTCTGTATTCTTCACTTTTTCAATGGACGGCGTCTCGTCGTCGGTCAGGTTGCGAACCATCGCCTCGAGCCCTTCGATGAGGACGCGACGGGCTTCCGGCTTCACGCCGACCAGCGATTCCTCATAGACTTCTCCGGCAATGCTCTTGATCACGGCGTAGGCATCGCTTGCCTTGGGCGTCAGGAAGATCATGCGGACGCGACGATCGGCGGCGTCGGACCGACGCTCGATCCAGCCTCCCTCTTCCATGCGGTCGACCAGGCGCGAAACGCTGATCGGCTCGATTTCGAGAAGTTCGGCCAGCCGCGCCTGCGCGACACCGTCTTCCTTGGCAACGCGGACCAGAAGCCGCCATTGCGCCGAAGAAAGCCCCAAGCCACTGGCCCTCGCCTCGAAGCGCTTGCGCATCAAGCGCTGCACGTCGTGGATCAAGAAGCCCAATCTGTCGATGCCATCGGAAACCATGAGCGGCATATATAATAAGCGTGCTCACTATTCAAGACGCCCGTTGCACGAGAAGCCGGCAAATGTGCATGACAGCTTTGCCGGACCAATCATGGTTATCGATTTGCAAACGCATGATGGCCGTAGCCCCCGCTACACTGGTCGCGTCTGGCATATTGATGTACAGCCGCTGAACAGGATCGGGGGATCAACGCAATGCCGACGCTTTACGCTCTCAAGCCGGCCTTCCAGGGTCGACTGCGGCCGCTGGTCAATCGGTTGGCGGCAATCGGGGTCACGGCAAACAGCATAACCATCCTGGCGGCCGCGATGTCGATAGCCGTCGGCGCGGCCATTGCGATCTGGCACGAATGGCGCTGGCTGCTGTTGCTTATCCCCGCGGTGATGTTCGTGCGCATGGCGATGAATGCCGTGGATGGCATGCTGGCACGGGAACATGGCCAAGCCTCGACGCTCGGCATGTATCTGAACGAGTTGTGCGACGTCGTTTCGGACCTCGCGCTGATTCTCCCTTTTGCCGTCTTTCCGGAATTTGGCGCATGGGGCGTCGTCGCCTTCGCGATAGCGGCCGTGCTGACCGAGTTCGCCGGCGTGCTCGGCATCGCTGCCAAGGTCGGGCGTAATTATGCCGGGCCGTTCGGCAAGAGCGACAGGGCGCTGGCGCTCGGCGTCGTCGCCGTGCTGTGCGCCGCCGGGCTGTGGCCGGCATCGATAGCGGCGTTTGTGTTTCCGGCCATGGCAACGCTTTCGCTGCTGACCGCCATAAACCGGATACGCGCCGGCATTATTGGCAGCGCCAGCTGAGCATCGAGGCTCGCCATGCCGCCAGAGGGGAAGACCATGATGCACGAACCGATCGCCGCCGCGGCCACGGAAAGCCTTGCGCGGCAAGCACAGGAGCGGGTTTTCCGCAGCCATGACGGGACGGAGATCTTCTACCGATTCTGGCCGGCGGCCTCCGCCGATGCCAAGGGCGCGGTGGTGCTCTTCCATCGCGGCCACGAGCATGGCGGCCGCATGGCCCATCTCGTCGATGAATTGCAGATGCCGGACCACGCCTTCTATGCCTGGGATGCCCGCGGCAATGGCCGCTCGTCCGGCGAGCGCGGCTATGCGCCCTCCTTCTCGGCGCTGGTGCGCGACATCGACTGCTTCATGCGCGAGATTGCAGCCAGGGATGGCTTTGCCACTCGGGATATCGCGCTGATCGCACAATCCTTCGGCGCCGTGCTGACCGCCGCCTGGGTGCATGACTATGCGCCGAAGCTGCGCGCCATGGTGCTGGCCTCACCGGCCTTCTCGGTAAAACTCTACGTGCCCTTCGCCAAGGAGGGCATCGCACTCTGGCAGAAGATCAAGGGCCGCTTCTTCGTCAATTCCTATGTCAAGGCGAAATTCCTGACCCACGATCCCGTGCGCATCGCCTCTTTCGAGAGCGATCCGTTGATCACGCGGCCGATCGCTTCCAACATACTGGTCGAACTCTACCAGCACGCCGTCCGCATCGTCAGTGACGCACGCGCCATCACCGTGCCGACCCAGCTTCTGCTTTCGGGCAGCGACTGGGTGGTGCGCCACGGCCCGCAGCACGAGTTCTTCGTCAATCTCGGCAGCCGCACCAAGGAACGCCATGTGTTGCCTGGTTTCTTCCACGACACGCTGGGCGAGCGCGACCGGGCAAAGGCCCTCGAGTTGATCCGGCCATTCCTGGCCAGGCAGTTCGAGGCACCCGATGCGCCGGTCGACCTTAAGCAGGCGGACATTGCCGGCTACACACGCGACGAGGCCGATAGGCTTGCCTCGCCGCTCGCTCTGATGTCGCCAAAGGGCCTCTATTGGGCATTCAGCCGTGCCTCCATCCGCATGGGCGCCTGGGTCTCGCAAGGAATGAAGGCCGGCGTGACCACCGGCTTCGATTCCGGCTCGACGCTGGACTACGTCTACGAGAACAATGCGCGTGGGCTTACGCCTCTTGGCCGCGTCGTCGACCGCATTTTCCTGGAGGCCATTGGCTGGCGCGGCATCCGCCAGCGCAAGCTGCATCTCGAAGAGCTCATCGGCTCTTGCCTGGCGACGCTCAAGGCCGCTGGCCGGCCAGCGCACATTCTCGACATCGCGGCCGGCCATGGCCGCTATGTTCTCGATGCCATCGTGAAGAGCCCCGATCAGCCGGCGAGCGTTCGCCTGCAGGATTATTCCGACCTCAACGTCCAGCTTGGCCGCAAGCTGATCGCCGAGCGGCAATTGCCGGCTGATGTCTCGTTCCAGCGCGCCGACGCCTTCGATGCCGACATGCTCGCATCGATCGATCCAGCTCCGGATCTTGCCATCGTTTCCGGCCTTTACGAGTTGTTCTCCGACAATGCGATGATAGCCCGCTCGCTCGGTGGATTGGCCAGCGCCATGCAGCCGGGAAGCCTGTTGCTCTACACCAACCAGCCTTGGCATCCGCAGCTCGAGATGATCGCCCGCAGCCTGACTTCGCATCGCGGAGGCGAGGCCTGGGTGATGCGGCGGCGCACGCAGGGTGAGATGGACCAGCTCGTCGAAGCCGCCGGTTTCGAAAAGCTCGACCAGCGCATCGACCAATGGGGCATCTTCACCGTCTCGGTCGCACGGCGCCGCTGAGCAGCATGGCCTCGTCGCTTGCACCCATCGCGCGCACCGAGCCTTATGGACGGGTGGTCGTCAGGGCCGCGCTCTGGCTGGCCTTCCTGGCGCCGTTCTTCTATCTCAGCTACGGCTTCGCCAACTGGCTGGCCTCGCGGCGCGACGAGGTCGGCAGCATCGTGTTCTCGTGGGAGCACGGTATTCCGTTCGTCGCCTGGACCATCGTGCCCTATTGGTCGATCAACCTGTTCTACGGCCTGTCGCTGCTGCTCAACAACGACAGGCAAGGCGTCGACCGCCTGGCCGGGCGCTATCTCACCGCGCAGGTCGTCGCCGTTATCTGCTTCATCCTGTTCCCGCTGACCGCGACATTCGTGCGACCGGCGACGACCGGCCTGCCGGGCTTCCTGTTTGCCGTGCTCGGCGGTTTCGACAAGCCGTTCAACCAGGCACCCTCGCTGCACATCGCCCTTTTGGTGATCATCTGGGATCATTGGCGCCACCGGCTCCGCGGGTTGCTCCTGCCGCTCTGGCATGGCTGGAGCTTCCTGATCGGTGCCTCGGTGCTGACGACCTGGCAGCATCACTTCATCGACATTCCGACCGGCGCGCTGCTCGGGTTCTTTGCGCTGTGGCTGTTTCCGCGCAGCGGCGCGTTGCCGTTTTCAGGCTTCCGGCTGACCAGCGATGTGAAAGCGCGGCGGCTGGCGCGGTTCTACGCGCTGGGCGCGGTCCTCGCGCTGGCCGGTGCAGCGCTCGGCGCCTTGTTCTGCGCCGTTGCGCTCTTCCTGCT
>NZ_RZTT01000499.1 GCF_003996995.1 Mesorhizobium sp. M7A.T.Ca.US.000.02.2.1
ATATAGGGCGAAAACAGCCGCTCGACGTTCTGCAGCCGGTAGCCGAGTTCTTCCTCCGCCTCCTTGCGGATGCAGGCTTCGGGATCGTTTTCGTCCAACAGGCCGGCACAGGCCTCGATCAGCGGCTCACGGTGGCCGGTGACGTAGGCGGGATAGCGGAACTGACGCACCAGAAGCACGGTCGAGCGCGAGGGATCGTAAGGCAGGATCACCGCGCCATCGCCGCGATCATAGGTCTGCCGGATTTGCGTCTCCCACTGCCCGTCGCGCCGGCGGTAGTCGAGGACGGTCTTCTTCAGGACGGCCCAGTCGTCGGAGAGGATTTCCTCCGAACGGACGCGAATACGATCTTCCATCGTGGTCTCCATGCAAAAGCGCGTCGCGCTTTATGCTCCTGTTTTATGCATGTCGCTCTCCCAAACCGGGCCACTTTTGGGCGCCATGCATTGCCGAGGCGTATCCGCGAACCGGCATTTCGGCAATCCCGTCAGTGATTGGTCCAGAACCCCTTTCACCGCCTCGTGTCTGGCGCAGGCGCCATCGGTCGCCTAAATAGCTGCGAACCCTCCCGGAGTTTCTCATGACAGCGTCGCTTTTCCAGTCGATCACCCTCGACGGCCTCACCTTCCCCAACCGCATCGCCGTCGCGCCGATGTGCCAGTATTCCGCCGACGACGGCTCGGCCAGTGACTGGCATCTCCATCACTGGATGAACCTCGCAATGTCCGGCGCCGGCATGGTCACGGTCGAGATGACCGATGTCGAGCGGCGCGGGCGTATCACCCATGGCTGCCTCGGCCTTTATTCCGAAGACAATGAGGCCGCCGCCCGCCGCGCACTGGACGCCGCACGACGCGTCGCCGCACCCGGCACGAAATTCGGCTCCCAACTCGCCCATGCCGGCCGCAAGGCTTCGAACCGCAAGCCGTGGGAAGGCGGCGGGCCACTGCAGCCAAATGAGGATCCCTGGCAGACCGTCTCCGCCTCGGCCATCCCCTACGACACCGGTTGGAACGTGCCGCACGCACTGGAGGACGAGGAGATCCTGCAACTGATCGAGCGCTTCGCCGAAGCCGCAAGACGGGCCGAACGCGCCGGCTTCGATTTCATCGAACTGCATGCCGCGCATGGCTATCTGATCTTCCAGTTCCTGTCGCCCTTGTCCAACCAGCGCACGGACCGCTGGGGCGGCTCGCTGGAAAACCGCATGCGTCTTGTCGTCGAGATCGCCAAGGCGGTGCGCAAGGCTACGCCAAAGCTGATGCTCGGCGCGCGGCTGTCGGTGATGGATTGGGTCGATGGCGGCTTCGACGTGGCGGACGCGATCGAAGTGGCCAAAGCGCTCAAGGATGAGGGCGTTGCCTATCTCTGCTGCTCGAGCGGCGGCAATTCGCCGTTGCAGAAATTGCCCACCGGCCCCGGCTATCAGGTGCATCTGGCGGAAGCGGTGCGCAAGGGT
The DNA here is from genome assembly GCF_003996995.1 of Mesorhizobium sp. M7A.T.Ca.US.000.02.2.1. Classification (GTDB taxonomy): domain Bacteria; phylum Pseudomonadota; class Alphaproteobacteria; order Rhizobiales; family Rhizobiaceae; genus Mesorhizobium. Next base: position 1,460 of record NZ_RZTT01000499.1, read on the forward strand.
GCTGATATTCCGACCCGTGCCGTCGGCCTGATCGACGACCCCAAGCAGGCCGAAGCGATCCTCACCGAGGGCCGCGCCGACATGGTGGCGCTGGCGCGGGCCTTCCTGGCCGATCCGCGCTGGGGATGGCGTGCGGCGGCCACATTCAGCGAAACGATTCACCCGGCGCCGCAGCTTGCCCGTTCGGTGACCACGATGCAGCATTGGATGAAGGCGACGGGCTGAACGGTCCGCGCTCCCGACACGCGCGCCCTCCTGCCTCCAGACGGCCTGACGGTGCTCCGCTGCTATTCCGTCCGCAAGCTGTTGGCGTGGAGTGGGCGTGGCTGGGCTTGGGAGGAAACCTGTTCAGGGGCATTCTTGCCGGTTGCGGCGCAGACCGCAGGTGTAGAGCCTTCAAACAGCCTCTGAGACGTTTGGGCGCAGGCTGACGGCCATGGTTGCAACCAAATTGGCTGCTTTGCGTTGCGGCCATGATGGACAACAAACCTTTTGAAGTGCCGGTCGTCGTCGAACTTGGCCACGTCGGCAAATATCGCCACATCCGCAGCGCCCAGGAGGCCGCGGAGTGCCTGATGACGGTGTGGCCGCTCAATCGCGGCCCGCGCCATCGTGATGCCCTCGACACTTGCCTCAAAGTGCTGGAAGGTTATCGTTCGACAGCAGATGCGCGCCGGGCGCTGATTGAAGCCGCCAAGGAATCGGAAGTGCTGGTGCCCGACGACAGACTGCCCGACGACCGGCTGCATTGAGCAGACGGACCTTTCAACCGGAGGTTTTCCATGGCGAAGCTGACTTACAAGATCGTCGAACATGACGGCGGCTGGGCCTACAAGGTCGGAGCGACCTTTTCCGAGACGTTCCCCACGCATCAGGACGCATTGCGTGCGGCCGAAATCGCCTCGGCCGAGCAGCAGGTCGCCGGAGCGACCGACGGCATCCAGTATGAGGACGCCGAAGGCAAATGGCACGAGGAACTGGCCGACGGCCGCGACCGGCCGCAGACAGAAGTGTCAGATTAATTCGCTATCGCGGTTGATGTTGAGCGGTCCGGCAGGCGCCGACCGCAGCGCCGTCCGAGAGAGGACGCGCCAGCGGCCAGCGATTGGCCTTGCGGACTAGCCCTTGAACATCCAGAAAATCGGTATCCGCTTTTCGGAAATCGCGTTCTGGCTATTTGCCGCAATACTGATCGTTGACGTTTTGCCCAGCGTTAGCGTCCGGGCCTGGCGTGTTGTGGGCACATGGGCCTATCGCGCCGGTATTGCCTTGGGTGTTCAACCCGGAGCCGTCACTGATGCTTCCCGTGGTATAGGGATCGACAGTTGTCTGGTCGTTGTTGCCGAATAGCCACCAGTCGCGATTGTTGGAATACCTGTCGTCCAGTGACTGCGCCATCGCCGATGTTGCGAGACCGATCGTCAGAACAGATGCTGCGAGAATTTTTGTAACCATTGAATCACTCCGTATCTTAGCCGCTTTGGTGCGACACTCATAAAACCCGGTAGTCAGCCGAATGGTTCCTTGAAATTGTCGTGAGGCTCAGGTGAGGCCCTGACCAGCAAAGCCCGGCCGGCGATGCCATCGATGAACGCGGCGGTTCGCTCCGGGACGACGAATTGCTGCATGTGCCCTATTCCCTCGAAAGGTTCGAACCTAGATCCTTGACGTCATCGGCTCGCCTTGGCGGCGCGAAGATGACATTGCGGCTACCGTCGCGCCGCGCTATCTCAGACCACTCGCCTTCCCAGGCCACACGCCTTGCCGGAGCCTTCCATGCCTGAAATCGTGACCGCCGCCATGCTCGTCATTGGCGATGAGATTCTGTCCGGCCGAACCAAGGACAAGAACATCGGCCATCTCGCCGACATCATGACGGCGATCGGCATCGACCTGAAGGAAGTGCGTGTCGTCCCTGACGAGGAAGACGAGATCATCGCCGCGGTGAATGCCGTGCGCAGCCGTTACACCTATGTGTTCACCACCGGCGGCATCGGTCCGACGCATGACGACATCACGGCCGATTCCATATCCAAGGCTTTTGGCGTGCCTTGCGAATACGATGCCGGGGCCTATGCGATGCTGGAAGCAAGCTATGCCGCGCGCGGCATCGAATATACGCAGGCCCGCAAGCGCATGGCGCGGATGCCGCGCGGCGCCGATCTCATCGACAATCCGGTGTCGGTCGCACCTGGCTTCCGCATCGGCAACGTCCACGTCATGGCCGGCGTGCCATCGATTTTCCAGGCCATGCTCGACAATGTCGTGCCGACGCTGAAGGCCGGCACGAAGATGCTTTCGGCGACCGTGCCCTGCCCGTTCGGCGAAGGCCTCATCGGCGGGCCGTTGGGTGATATCCAGAAAGCGCATCCCGATACGATCATCGGCTCCTACCCGAAATATGGCGACGGCAAGTTCTGGACCGAGCTGGTCGTGCGTGCCCGCAACCAGGAGGCGCTGGAC
>NZ_RZTT01000049.1 GCF_003996995.1 Mesorhizobium sp. M7A.T.Ca.US.000.02.2.1
GGCCAGCACCGAGGTGGTCGGAATGACGAGGCCAAGGAAGCCGTAGCCGACGAACAGCAGCGCCGCCATCACGTCGAGCCGGTCGACGCCCGTCGCCATGATCGCCAACAGCACCACCATCGTCGAGGCATAGCCGGTCACCGCGACACGCACCACGCGGCGCAGCCCAAAACGCTCGGCCAGCAGCCCGGTCAGCTGCGACATGCCGATGAAAGCCACCGCATTGATCGAGAAGAACACGCTGTAGACCGAAGGCGACAGCCCGTAATGGTCGATCAGAATGAAGGACGAGCTCGACAGATAGACGAAGAAGCTCGCAATGCCGAAGCCGGCGATCGCCACCAGGCCAAGGAAATTGCGGTCGCCCATCAGGAAGCGATAGCCGGCAAGCGCGGTTCCGAAGGAGGAACCGACGCGTTCTTCAGCCGGCCGCGTCTCCTTGAGCGAGGTTGCGAGCAGCACCGTGGCAAGGGCGGCCGCGCCCGTCACCGTCCAGAACACGGCGCGCCAACCGAAACTCTCGATGATCACGCTGCCGGTCAGCGGCGCCAGGATAGGCGACACCGAGAACACCAGCATCAGCAAGGACATCAGCTTGGCGGCCTCATTGCCGGTGTGCAGGTCGCGCACAATGGCGCGCGGAACGGCCATGCCGGCGCTGGCGCCAAGCCCTTGGAGGAAACGGAAAGCGATCAGCCATTCGATGGTCGGCGCCATTGCCGAACCGATGCCGCCAACCATGAACAGCGCAAGGCCGCCATAAAGCGGCAGCTTGCGGCCGACCATGTCGGAGATCGGCCCGACGACGATCTGGCCAAAACCCATGGACAGGAAGAAGATCAACAGGCTCATCTGCACGGCAGCGGTGCTGGCATGCAGATCCGCGCCGATCGACGGCAACGCGGGTAGATACATGTCGATAGCGAACGGGCCGATGGCGGACAACAAGCCGAGCACGACCGCGATGCGGAGGAATTTGGGACTCATGATAAAGGCTTCTTTCAAATCTGGTTGCCGCCGCAGGCGACGTCTAACCTAGGACGTTCCATCCCGTGAGATTCCGACACCTCAAGAGCGAATTCCATTCGTCTCTCTCACGCAAAATCCCTTTATCTTGTGTCCACAAATTTAGACACTCTTGTCTAAATCGTCAATCACCTCTATATAGTTTTTTATGAAGCTGCACGTTTCTCCTGACATTTTCCCGCCACGCGGCCATGAGGCCAAGCGCCTCTCGATCGTCGACTCCGCCGCCACCGTGTTTTGCCGCGAAGGTTTCGCCGGCGCCAACATCGACCTGATCGCCGCCGAAGCCGGCGTCTCGCGTCAGACCATCTACAACCATCATGGCGACAAGGAGAGACTGTTCGTCGCTGTGGTCCGCGACCTCACCGAACGCTGCAATGCCGGCATCTTCGCCACCATTGCCACCTTCCCCGACCAGCCGGGGGATCTCGAAGCCGACCTGATCGGCTTTGCCGTGCGCCTGAACCAGAACTGCATCTGCAACCGCGACGGAAAATTCCTGCGCAAGCTGATCCAGACCGAAGGCGAGCGCTATCCCGAACTGTTTGCCGAATGGCGCGAACAGGGTCCGGGCAGGACATGGCCAGCAATCGCCGCCCGCTTCGCCCGCCTCGCCTATGGCGGCCATCTCACGATCGAGGATCCCGACGTGGCGGCACGCCAGTTCCTTGGCCTCGTCAATGCCGAACTGCAGACCACCTTCATGCTTGGCGGCTCGCCTCGCGAGGACGAGGTGCTGCAATCCGCGACCAATGGCGTGCGCACCTTCCTGCGCGCCTTCGGCAAGCGCCGATCCGCGGCATCGTCCGAAAAGCAAAGCGCGCTCACCAGCGCCTGAGCGATCAAATCGCTGGCAATAGTCTTCGCTTCCGCGCGAGGGTGATCTATATGCGGTTTACGCCGCCCTCAAGCTTGATTACAGCTATGCGGACGATTCAACGGAACCCGACCGCCACATGGCCGACGACCACATCCGCTACGACATTCTGGCCCAGGAGGCGTTGCGCGGCGTCATGCGCAAGGTCCTGGCCGAGGTCGCGCGCACCGGCCTCCCCGGCAACCACCACTTCTTCATCACCTTCCTGACCGGCGCGCCGGGCGTACGCGTGTCTTCGCGGCTGCGCGAGCGCTATCCCGAGCAGATGACCATCGTCATCCAGTTCCAGTATTGGGACCTGAAGGTGACCGATACCGGCTTCGAGGTTGGCCTGTCCTTCTCCGATGTTCCGGAAAAACTCGAAATCCCGTTCTCGGCCGTGCGCGGCTTCTATGATCCCTCGGTCAATTTCGAGCTCGAATTCGACGTCAAGACGGATGGCGCGGCAGCCGAGGAACCGGCTGCGCCAACTCCGGAGCCGCTGACCATCGTCTCCGAGAAAAAGCCGAAGGCCGAGAAGAAGGCCGCCGCCGAGGCGGAGAAGAAGCCTGCGGCCGCGGACGCCGCCACCAAGGGCGCCGAAGTGGTCTCGCTCGACGCCTTCCGCAAGAAATAGGCCGGCGACTTACGCCGTGGCCGAAATCGTCAATCTCCGCCAGGCCCGCAAGCAAAAGGCGCGGGACGAGAAGGTGCGCGCCGCCGAACAGAATCGCGCGCTGCACGGCCGCTCCAAGGCCGAAAAAGAACGCGACCGCATCGCCGCCGACAAGAGTGAAAAATTCGTTGCCGGGCATCGTCGTGAAAAGCCCGGCGACCCTGACCACCTATGAGCCCGGTCGAAAAGCGTTCGGTGACCATTCGCGGCCACCGCACCAGCTACTCGCTCGAAAAACCCTTCTATGACGACCTCGTCGCGATCGCGGCGACCAGAAAGCTGACGCTCGCCGCGCTTGTCGCCGAAGTCGACGAGACAAGGCCCCGCGACACCAACCTGTCCTCGGCGCTGAGGCTCTATGTCCTCGAACGGGCGAAGCGGGGAACGAGTCTCTAAAGGCCCTCCACCACGTCTGCCTTCTTCCTGCGTCTGGTGCCGAAGCCAAGCAAGGTCGAACGTTCGCGCTCCTCGGCCTGTTTCCTGGACCGCACGCGCATCAAATCCTTCCAGCCGACATAGCCGACCAGCAAGGAGCGCCTTCGCGAGTGACGACGGGCAGATGAGAGACGTTGGCCGTCAGCAGCTTGTCGGAGAGGCCTTCGAGATATTCGTCCGGATAGGCCAGCGTCACCTTGCTGCCGGCCAGCAGTTCGCCAAGCGTGGTGGTGCGGTGCGTGCCGGCGCGTCTCCAGCGCAATATCGCCGGCGGATCGATGAGGCCCAGCACACGGCCGTGCTCATCGACCACCGGGAAACTCGGATGCCGTGTTTCCGGCGCTGTCAGGAATGCCGCAGCGCCATGCAGCGTCATCGTCGCCGGCACGCTTTCGACCTGTGGGGTCATCACCTCGCGCACCCTGGTCAGGGCGAAAGGGTCGACGCGGTATTCGCGAACCAGATGATGTCCCCTTCTGGCGATCTTTTCGGTCAGGATCGACCGCTTCATCAGAAGCACGGTGACGGCGTGCGCCGCGGCGCAGGCAGCAATCAGCGGCACCAGCATATGTGTGTTGCCGGTCAGTTCGACGGCGAAGAACGTGGCGGTCAGCGGCGCACGCATCGTGCCGCCCATCGTGGCGGCCATCGCCAGCAGCGCCCAGAAACCCGGATCCGCGGCAGGCAGAACGCCGGCGAGCACAGCGCCCATGGCCCCGCCCATGATCAACAGCGGCGCCAGCACACCTCCCGACGTTCCCGAGCCGAGCGCTACCGACCAGATGATCGCCTTGACCACCAGCAGCAGAAGGGCCGCGGTCGCGACGGTGCGGCCGTCCAGCATGTCAGTGATGTTGTCATAGCCGACACCGAGCGCGTGCGGTTCGATCAGCCCGCCTATGCCGACCACCAGGCCGCCGATCATCGGCCACCACATCCAGTGGATCGGCAGCTTCTGAAAACCGTCCTCGCAGGCATAGACCATCTGCGTCAGCAGTCCCGACAAAAGTCCTGCACAAACGCCGATCGCCACCCAGCCGGCAAGGCCGACAAAGGACACCTCCATGCCGCCCTGAAACGGAAAGATCGGCCCGGGCAGATGCAGCATGGTGCGCTCCACCTCGGCGATAACAGCCGCGGCCGCCACCGGGATGAAGCTGCGCGGGGTCCACTCGAAAAGCAGCAGTTCGACCGCCAGCATGATGGCTGCGATCGGGGTTCCGAACACCGTGGTCATGCCTGCTGCCGCACCAGCCACCAACAGCGTCTTGCGCTCGTTGTCGCTGACCGGCAGCATTTGCGCGATCAGCGAGCCGATCGCACCGCCTGTCATGATGATCGGCCCTTCGGCGCCGAACGGTCCGCCGGAGCCGATCGAGATCGCCGACGACAGCGGCTTCAGGATCGCCACCTTGGCGTCGAGTCTGGAACGCCCGAGCAGGATCGCCTCGATGGCCTCGGGAATGCCATGGCCGCGGATCTTCTCGCTGCCGAAGCGCGCCATCAGGCCGATGATCAGCGCGCCGATCACCGGAACGATGACGGCGGCGAGCCCAAGCGGCGTGTCCTGGAGTTTCAGGTCGGCAAGCGAGAACTGGCCGAAATAGGCGATGTTGGTGGCCAGCCGGATCAGCTTCAAAAGCGCGATGCCGGCAACCAGTCCGGCTGTCGCCACCACCACGGCAATGGCCGCGACGAGCAGCACCCTGGCGTCCGTGGTGAAATCACGCAGATGCTCCGGGTTCGAGTGAGGGGTCTTCATGGCGGGCTTTGCTTCCTGGCGGCGGGCCGAATGTGGATATGCGGCACGGTCGAAGCGGCCAGCCGGGCTTGTCGGCGGCTATGTATCGTAACACGATATAAATATTCAAGTCGGTTTCGCCCGAAATCCGTTTGAGCTTTCGCCGGAAAACGAACACATGTCTGATATGTCGCAGCCACAAAAACCACGCCCCGCCATCAGCCAGGCCGATTACCAGCGGCTGTCGGAGTTTCGCTATCTGATCCGCCGCTTCCTCGAATTCAGCCAGGTCCAGGCGGAAGACGCCGGCCTGACCCCGCGCCAGCATCAGGCGCTGCTGGCGATCAAGGGATTCCCCGGCGGCGGCCCGGTGACGGTTGGCGACCTCGCCGAGCGCCTGCGCATCCGCCACCACAGCGCCGTCGAACTGGTCAACCGCCTCGGCGAAGCTGGGCTGGTTACAAGGGATCAGGATAAGGACGACCACCGCCGCGTGCTGCTGCAGCTGACCGAGCGCGCCGACGATTGCCTGGCCGAACTGTCGGCGGTGCATCTCGACGAACTGTCGCGTATCGAACCGATGCTGCGGCGTCTGCTCGATCGAGATGGAGGGTAGTCGTATCGCCCAGAAAGCTCAGCCTACTGCAACGACTTCAGCAGATTGTCGATCGTGAACGGATTGGACTTCGGCTTGGCCGGCGGCGGATTGTCGTTGGCTTCCGGCAGCGGCGCACGCTCCACTTTCGGAGGCTGCTGCGCGGCCTTGCGTTCGGCCTCAAGCCTTGCCTTTTCCTGCGCCGCGATGCGCACCGCCTCTTCCGCCTTCTGCCGCTCCTGCTTGTCGACCTGCGCCTTGGCCGCCTCGTCGGCGGCGCCATCATGCCGCATGTCGGCAACGGCATGTGTCCGGTCAAGGTAACGATCGAAGCGCCGGAGCTCTGTCCCGGCTTCGCGCTCAGGCTGGTCAAGGGCGTCAAGAATGGGCCGTCGCCAAAATGGCTGCAGCAGCGGCTGATCGCCATCGGGCTGAGGCCGATCAGCGCGCTGGTCGACATCACCAATTACGTCACCTTCGACCGCGGCCGCCCGCTGCATGTGTTCGACGCCAGCAAGGTTGCCGGCAATCTCGTCGTGCGCCGCGCGCGCGATGGTGAAAAGGTGCAGGCGCTCGATGGCCGCGAATACACGCTGACGCCGGAAATGTGCGTCATCGCGGATGACAACGGCGTCGAGTCCATCGCCGGCATCATGGGCGGCGAGCATTCGGGCTGCGACGAGAACACATCAGATGTGCTGATCGAATCCGCCCTTTGGGATCCGATCACCACGGCGCGCACCGGCCGCACGCTCGGCATCATCACTGACGCCCGCTATCGCTTCGAGCGCGGCGTGGACCCCGAATTCATGGTTCCCGGCGTCGAACTGGCGACCAAACTGGTGCTCGATTTCTGCGGCGGCACGCCGACCGAAATGGAAGTCGTCGGCTATGCCGGCTATCAGCCGAAGATCGTTTCCTTCCCTCTTTCGGAAGTGAAGCGGCTGACCGGCATCGAGGTTCCCAGCGCGGGAAGCCTCGACATCCTGTCGCGCCTCGGCTTCAAGCCGGAGGGCTCGGGCGATGTCGTCAATGTCGCCGTGCCGTCCTGGCGCCCCGACGTCGACGGCAAGGCAGACCTGGTCGAGGAAGTCATGCGCATCCATGGTGTCGACAACATCGCACCGCAACCGCTCGGTGCGCATGACGCGGTCAATGCAAGGATCCTCACCACGCTGCAGGTCCGTACCCGCACCGCCAAGCGCGCGCTTGCCGTGCGCGGCATGATGGAAGCCGTCACCTGGTCGTTCATTCCGGCCAAGCACGCCGAGCTGTTCGGCGGCGGCCAGACCGCGCTGAAGCTCGCCAACCCGATCGCCGCCGACATGTCCGACATGCGGCCCTCGCTGCTGCCGGGCCTGATCGCTGCTGCCCAGCGCAATGCCGACAAGGGTATCGGCGACGTGGCGCTGTTCGAAGTCTCGGGCACTTATGAGGGCGACGGCGCCGACCAGCAACGGCGCGTGGCCGCCGGCGTGCGCCGCGGCACCGCCAAGCTCGACGGCTCAGGCCGCAACTGGGCCGGCAATTCAGGCCCGGTCGGCGTGTTCGACTCCAAGGCCGACGCGATCGCCGCACTGGAAGCCTGCGGTGCGCCTGTCGACCGGCTTCAGATCGAGGCCGGCGGCCCGGCCTGGTATCATCCCGGCCGTTCCGGCACGATCAAGCTCGGTCCGAAAACCGTGCTCGGCACCTTCGGCGAATTCCACCCGAAGACGCTGGAAGGCCTTGATGTTTCCGGGCCACTGTGCGGCTTCGAAGTCTTCGTCGATGCCGTGCCCGAACCGAAGGCCAAGCCGACGAAAACCAAGCCGAAACTGGAACTGTCCCCCTTCCAGGCGGTCAAGCGCGACTTTGCTTTCGTCGTCGACAAAACGGTCGAGGCCGGCACGCTGGTGCGCGCGGCGCTCGCCGCCGACAAGAAGCTCATCACCGCCGTCTCGGTCTTCGACATCTTCGAAGGCGCTTCGCTGGGCGAGGGCAAGAAATCGGTCGCCATCGAAGTGTCGATCCAGCCGGTTGAAAAGACACTGACCGACGAGGATTTCGAGGCACTGGCCAAGCGTATCGTCGAGAATGTCGGCAAGCAGACCGGTGGCGTTCTGAGGACGTAGCGCCCAAGGCGACTGAACTGTTAGCGATGGGGCTGCTCATCCGTCCACGGGACGGATGAGCAGCCGTTGCCGCAATGGTCAGAACCCGCCGCCGACCCTCAGGCCAAAGGCATGGCTGTAGCTGTCTTGAAAGCCGATTGTGCCGCGATAATCGAGCCCGATGGATAACCCTTGGTGCAGCAGCAGATCGGCGCCCAGGCCGATCATCACCTGGTCCCTCGCCAAAGGCTGCGTCTGGAAGCCCTAGACAAGGCCATCCGGACTATCCGCGTAGCGGATATCGACGCCGCTCGAGCCGGAGAATTCGTGAGTGTATGCAAACCGGAAGCGTGGTGTGAAGACGCCGAGGGCCACCGGCATGTCATAGCCGCCGGCAAGGCCAAGCGTGCCGCCGAAGCTGTCGACGCTCTGCTTGCCGAAGCTCAGCGAATAGATGCCTGCTCCGGTTTCGGTAAACGCGTCGAGGCTCGAAGAGGATGCCGTCAACCTGGCGAACGGAGTGAGTCGCAGCCCGCCGACGCGATGATCGAAACCGGCAGTCAGCGAGCCGAAAATCTGGTCGCCGTCACGCTGACCGTCGGCAAAGCCGCCAACACTTGTGACGAAGCGCTTCGAATAAAAGCTGAACGAACCGTAGCCGGCCAGGGCATCGAGAAACAGGTTTTCGGCCGGGCGATAGCTTGCATAGAGCGTCGCGCTGTAGGCCTCGCCGGAACTCTCGGTGCCATTGCCGCCAATGTCGCTGTCGTCGCTGGAGTAGCCGACGGCCAGACCGGCGACGAAACGGTCGTTGAAACGGTAGTCGATGCCGGTGGTCATGTTGATCGAAACGGAGTCCCGCTCCGCGCTATCGTCAGGCGAACTATGGCCGAGATCGATGTGGCCGCCGGCCCACAAGCCGAAGCCCAGCTTTGCCGCGTCGCCCCCACAATCGGATCCGTCTGGAAAGTCGACGCTGGCGGCATTGCCATCGGCGCCTTGGCCAGACAGTTCGAGCCCATTCGCAAAGGCCTTGCGGCACGCCTCGCTTCGCAAAGCGCCCATGCGATGGTTGATATTGTCTGTCTGCCCGGCGGCGAATTGCTGCACCGCTTGCGCCTGGGCATTGAGCAGCCCGGCGACCTCCGGATCGTCGGATGGGTCCGGCCGCGTGGTGACGGTTATGGTCACCGTGGCCGGATCGGAAACGCCGCCGGGGCCGGTCAGTGTGTACGTTACGATGACGGTGCCTGAAAACACCGGCGAGGACGCGAAGATCAGTAGGTAGTTGGGCGCGCCGGACAGCGTCGCCGTGCCGCCCTCGGCGGGGGCGCTGGACATGATCGCCGCGGCGCTGAATGGTTCGCCGGTAGCACCCGGTGTCAACGGCAGCGAAGCTGACATGCCGGCAACGATCGTCATGGTCAGTGACGGCGCCGTCGGTCGGGGCGCCGCAGCGATGTCCAGCGTATACTCGCCGTGGTCGCGATAACCTCGATGTTGAACCGCTCGAACAGCGCGCGCGATGGGCGGGCCAGTGGTGATCGCAAGCGTGTAGTCGCGTTCGCCGTTGTTGCCGACATGGTCCGTCGCCCGAATCCTGAAACTGTAGACGCCGGGGGGCGCTTTAACCGGCCCGGAGAGGACGCCGGCACTGCTGAAGGCGACGGGCATGGAGCCCGAAACGATCGAGAACGTAAAGGGGCCGCCAGCACCACCCGAAGCCGTCAGCGCCTGGCTATAGGGCTGGCCAATCTGCGCGCCGGGCAAGGCAGCTGGTGAAATGACGACCGGGTTGTCCGCGATCACGATGGTGTAGTCGTGTTCGCCGCTGTTGCCGACATGGTCTGTCGCCCGGACCCTGAAACTGTAGACGCCGGGGGCGGCTATCACTGGCCCTGAGAGGACGCCGGCACTGCTGAAGGCGACGGGCATGGAGCCCGAAACGATCGAGAACGTGTAGGGACCGCCAGCGCCACCCGAAGCCGTCAGCGCCTGGTTATACGGCTGGCCAATCTGCCCGCCGGGCAACGCAGCAGGCGAAATCAAGACCGGGTTGTCCGCGATCACAATCGTGTAGTCGCGTGTGCCGGTGTTGCCGACCTGATCTGTCGCCAGGACTCTGAAATTATAGGTGCCGGGGGCGGCTATCACTGCCCCGGAGAGGACCCGCCGCTGCTGAAGGAGACCGGCGTGACCCCCGAAGTGAGCGCGAACGTGTATGGCCCGCCAGCTCCGGCTGAAGCCATCAGCGTCCGATCATAGTGCTCACCAACTCTCCCATCCGGCAGCGTGGCCGGGGAAATCACGATCGGCTCCGCCGCAGCACTTGCATTGAGCGAGGCTGCGATCAGAACGCAGAAGGTCGCGGCAATCCAGAACCACTTCGCAGTCAATTTTGCCCTGTCGATCGGTCCTCTCGACGATGCTGCTGGCCAAACCGACGATATCTGCATGCCCAGGCTACTCCAGCCGGTGTGGAAAATTCCAATAGCAATCGTCCATGCCGGCAGATGGGCAGACGCGCATAGTCGTCAGATGACGAGGGTGGGGCTGTTTTAGGGCCAGGCCGAGCATCATGGTCCGGTCACGTTGCAATCTGGCCACATCTTTGGTGGCGCTATGGGCGAAGCATTGCGGATACTTGCCGAATCGCTCTCCAAAGGGCGATGGATCCTCTCTGCTATTCGGGCCTTCCTTTTGAAGAGCAGCGCGCGGCATTTCTCGCCATCGTGCTTGCCGACCCGCGGTTACGCGACGCGCTGGCGCGGGCTCGCACGCTCGACCTGCCGGACTGGCTGGTGGTTTCCGGCGCGCTCTACAACAGTGTTTGGAACCATCTGACCGGCAAGCCTTCGGGGTATGGCATCAGGGATGTCGACCTGTTCTACTTCGATGACAGCGACCTCTCCTACGAGGCCGAGGACGCCGTTATTCGCCGCGCGGAGAAGCATTTCGAAGGACTGCCGCTGCCGGTCGAGGTGCGCAATCAGGCGCGGGTGCATCTTTGGTATCCGCAGAAGTTCGGGCGGCCTTGCCCGCGCTATTCGAACGCCAGCGATCCCGTCTGCTATTTCGCGTCGAAGACGCACGCAGTCGGGGTTCGATACGATGCTGACGGGCAGCTGGTGTTGGTGGCGCCGTTCGGGCTGGATGATGTTTTTTCGTTCCGCATCACACCGAACCGGGTGATGGACAATCAGAAGACGCATGAGGCGAAGGGCAGACGCGCCCAGGAGTATTGGCCGGAGATCACTGTCGTGCCTTGGTAGGAAATGTCGGCAGGGCAGAGGGGGGCGCTTCACGCCAGCGTCTCTCACCTTTTGCACCGCGCTGCGTACGAAAAAGGGGCGCCCGGCGCCCCTTTCGCTTACTCGCAGTTTTTACCCATTCACCAGCGCCAGCAACTCCTCAGTATAGCGCTTGCCCATAACCTTGTTGGGCGACAGCGCGTCACCAATAGCCTGCACCTCGGCCGCGCTTAGCGCGATGTCCGCCGCCGCCGTGTTCTGCTCCAGATGGCGTATCTTGCGCGCGCCGGGGATCGGTACGATGAAATCGCCCTGGTGCAGCACCCAGGCCAGCGCCAGCTGTGCCGAGGTCACGCCCTTTTTAACAGCCAGCTTTTCCAAGGTGGCGATGACAGCGGCGTTGGCTTCCATCGCCTCGGCCTGGAAGCGCGGCAAGGTCCGGCGCCAGTCGCCGTCGCTCAAGGCCTCGGGCTTGGCGATCGTGCCGGTCAGCAGCCCACGGCCGAGCGGGCTATAGGGAACGAAGCCGATGCCGAGCTCGCGGCAGACGGCGAACACCTCGTCTTCCGGGTCGCGGCTCCACAGCGAATATTCGCTCTGCACGGCCGATATCGGATGCACGGCATGGGCCCGGCGAATGGTCGCGGCACTCGCCTCGGACAGGCCAAGCGCGCGCACCTTGCCCTCGCGCACCAGTTCGGCCATGGCGCCGACCGTATCCTCGATTGGCACGTTGGGGTCGACACGGTGCTGGTAGTAGAGGTCGATCACATCGGTGCCCAGCCGTTTCAGCGAGGCCTCGGCGACCGCTTTGACGTGCTCGGGGCGGCTGTCGACGCCCGCCATGCGGTCGAGGCCTGTACCTTCCTCCAGAATCCGGAAGCCGAATTTTGTCGCGATCGTCACCTTGTCACGCACCGGCTTCAGCGCCTTGCCGAGCAGGATCTCGTTCTCGAAGGGGCCATAGACTTCCGCCGTGTCGAAGAAATTGACGCCGATGTCGACGGCGCGGTGCAGCGTGGCGATCGCATCGGCTTCCGCTTGGCCGCCATAGGCGAAGCTCATGCCCATGCAGCCGAGGCCGACGGGGTAGACGTTCAATTCAGTTCCTAGCTTGCGGGTTTGCATAACGCGTCTCCTTGTTGCGATGTGGGAGAAATAGCGCCTTGCCTTGTGTTCGATAATTGGCTTTCATCCGCACGGGCTGTACTAAAAGATAGATCAATGAATCGAGCGCATCTTTCACAACTGGCGGTGCTGGCGACTGTCGCTCAATGCGGCAGCTTTCGCGGCGCCGCCAGGGAATTGGCCATCGCGCCTTCGGCGGTCAGCCATGCGGTGTCCAGCCTGGAGGCGCGGCTTGGCGTTCGGCTGCTGGCGCGCAGCACACGCAGCGTCGCGCCGACCGAAGAAGGTGCGCAGTTGCTGGAGCGGCTGCGGCCGGCGCTGTCGGAGATCGATCTGGCGCTGGAGACGGCAATCGAGACGCGCGACCGGCCGGCCGGCAATCTGCGCCTGACCGTGCCGCGCACCGCAGCGCATTTGGCGCTGACGCCACGGCTGGGCGCCTTTGCGTCGGCCTATCCCGACATCGTGCTGGAGATCGTCATCGAGGACCGCTTCACCGACGTGGTGGAAGGCGGCTTCGATGCTGGCGTCCGGCTTGGCGAGAGCCTGCAGCGCGACATGATCGCGGTGCGCATCGGGCCGGACCTTCGCGGCGCGGTGGTCGGCGCCCCGGTCTATTTCGAGGTCAACCCCAAGCCGCGCCACCCGCGCGACCTGGCCGGCCACCGCTGCATCCGCTTCCGCTTCTCCAGCGGCATCCTCTACCGCTGGGAGTTCGACAAAGGCCGCGAGACAATCGAGATGGCGGTGGAGGGACCGCTGATCCTCGACGAGGACCATCTGATCGCCCAGGCGGCGGTCGACGGCGCCGGGCTCGCCTTCGTCTTTGAGGACTATGTCCGCGCCCCGCTCGCCGACGGCAGGCTGATCCGCGTGCTGGAGGACTGGTGCCCGCCCTTCGACGGCTTCTTTGTCTATTATCCGAGCCGCCGTCAGATGCGGCCAGCGCTCAGGGCGTTTGTCGATTTCTTCAAGGTGAGTGGATAGAGCGGGCTCGCCCCTCCCCCTGGTGGAAGAAAACCGGCATCGCGGTCGTTCACCAACGATGCAAACATCGATCACCAACAGCACCACCCGCTATGGCTGGGGCGCGATCATTCTTCACTGGCTGATTGCGCTGATCTTCATCGGCCAGTTCGGACTCGGCTTCGTCATGGTGCGGGTGACCAGCCAGCGCACCGCCTTCGAACTGATCCAGCTGCACAAATCCTTCGGCTTCCTGCTGCTCGGCCTGATCATCCTGCGCATCGTCTGGCGCTGCGGCAATACAACGCCGGCGCTGCCGGGCTCGGTCGGGACTTTGGAACGTCGGGCGGCACCGTTGGCCCATTTTGCGCTCTACGCGTTTCAGCTTGCCTTGCCCTTGTCCGGCTGGGCGCTGGTGTCGGTCTCGATGCTGGAGATACCCAGCCTGCCGTTCAACCTGTTCGTCATGCCGAACCTGCCGCTGGCCGAATCGGATGGTGCCGAAAGCTTCTGGGCGGCGGCGCATTGGTATCTTGCCTATGCCGGCATGGCGCTTGTGGCTCTCCACGTTGCGGCGGCACTGCGGCATCACTTCCAGCTCAGGGATGGCGTGCTCATGCGCATGATCACGCCTTCGTCAGATCCGGAATAGAGCGAGCGGTTCATTCGTTCATGGAGTGAGGGCGCAGGAATGCGCTGCCTCCAACAAGGAACATCCCCATGTACACGCGCATTCTCGGATTTGCGGCGGTCGCCGCTTGCCTCGCCATGCCTGTTTCAGCGGCCGTCGCGCTTGGCGACGCCGCCGGCAGCTATTCGATCAGCCCGGCCAACTCCAGCATCCGCTTCTCCATCGGCAAGGTCGGCGGCGGCGGCCTGAATGGCGCCTTCGCCCGCTTCAAGGGCTCGATCCGCATCGACAACAGCGATGTCGGGCGCTCGCAGGTCAATTTCACCATCTTTCCCGAAAGCGTTGGCACCGGCCAGGGCCGTATCGATGCCTTCCTGCGCTCCGACGCGGTGTTCGATGCCGCCAACAACCCGGAGATCCAGTTCCGCTCTACCAGCGTGACCCGAACCAGCGACACCACGGCCCTCGTCAGCGGCCGGCTGACGGCGCGCGGCAAGACGTTTCCGGAAAAGTTCACGGCCGAGCTTGGCGGTCTCAAGGCCGGGACGATCAAATTCCATGTCACCGGCAAGGTGCTGAGGTCGCGCTACGGCATGGATGTCGGCACGCCAATCTATTCCAACATCGTCGACTTCGACATGACGCTGACCGGCAAAAGGGGCTGACCCTCGTCATTGGCTTTTCCGGCGATTTCGGGCAAACCTCGTTGCCTGTAATTGTGATGGAGAAGCCTGATGTTCCGATGGGGTGTGTTGTCGACGGCCAAGATCGGCCGCGAGCATTTGTTGCCGGCGATGGTCGAGGCGGAGAACGGCGTGCTGTCGGCGATCGCCAGCCGTGACCTGTCGAAGGCCAAGGCGCTGGCCGAGCGCTTCGGCGCGCGCCATGCCTTCGGCTCCTATGAGGAACTGCTTGCCTCCGACGAGGTCGATGGCGTCTACATCCCGTTGCCGACCTCGCAGCATGTCGAATGGGCGGCCAAGGCCATCGAAGCCGGCAAGCACGTGCTGGTCGAAAAGCCGCTGGCGCTCGACGCCAAGGACATCCTGCCGCTGATCAAGCTGCGCGACCAGAAAAAGGTGCTGGTCTGCGAGGCCTTCATGGTCATCTACCACCCGCAATGGATCAAGGTACGCGACCTCATCGCCAGCGGCGCCATCGGCCGGCTGCGCCATGTGCAGGGTGCCTTCTCCTACTACAATGTCGACCCCAGCAACATGCGCAACCAGCTCGACCTCGGCGGCGGCGCGCTGCCCGATATCGGCGTCTACCCGACCGTGTCGACGCGCTTTTCGACCGGCAAGGAGCCGCTGCGCGTGCAGGCGACGATCGAGCGCGACAAGACATTCGGCACCGACATCTACTCCTCGATCCGCGCCGATTTCGGCGACTTCGAGCTGTCCTTCTATCTGTCGACGCAGATGGCGGCGCGCCAGGTGATGGTGTTCCACGGCGAGAAGGGTTTCATCGAGCTGTTCTCGCCTTTCAATGCCGGGCTTTACGACCACCACCGCGTCGAACTGCACAACCAGAACCACACCGAGGCGCAAGTGTTCCGCTTTCCCGGCACGCAGCAATACCGGCTGGAGGTCGAGACCTTCGCGCGTGCGGCACAGGGCGGCAAGGAGCGCGTCTTCACGCTGGAGGAATCCGTGCTCAACCAGAAAGTCATCGATGCCATCTTCCGCGCCGGCGGCAAAGAAGGCTGGGAGACCGTCTGACCCCTTGCATTGAAGTAGCCGGCTAATTCTGGGGGGAAAGATGGCTGACGATGCGGACGTGATCATTGTCGGCGCCGGTCTTGCAGGGCTGGTTGCCGCCGCCGAGCTTGCCGAGGCCGGCAAGAAAATCATCATTGTCGACCAGGAGCCGGAGCAGTCGCTGGGCGGTCAGGCGTTCTGGTCGTTCGGCGGCCTTTTCCTCGTCAATTCGCCCGAGCAGCGGCGCATGCGCATCCGCGATTCGCATGACCTGGCGTTGGAAGACTGGCTGGGCACCGCGGCTTTCGATCGGCCGGAGGATTTCTGGCCGCGCAAATGGGCGGAAGCCTATGTCGGTTTCGCCGCCGGCGAGAAACGCTCCTGGCTGATGCAGCGCGGCCTGAAAATCTTTCCTGTGGTCGGCTGGGCCGAGCGGGGCGGCGGCAATGCAATCGGCCACGGCAATTCGGTGCCGCGCTTTCACATTACCTGGGGCACCGGCCCCGGTGTGCTCGAACCGTTCGCCCAGCGCGTGCGCGAGGCCCAAAAGCGCGGATTGATCAGTTTCAAATTCCGCCACCGCGTCAATGAACTGACGCGGACGGGTGCTGTTGTGACCGGTGTGCGTGGCGACATCCTGCAGCCCAGCGATGTCGAGCGCGGCCACAAGAGTTCGCGCGAAATATCAGGCGATTTCGAGCTTCACGCGCAAGCGGTGATCGTCGCCTCCGGCGGCATCGGCGCCAACCATCAACTGGTGCGGGAGAATTGGCCCAAACGGCTGGGCGCCGCACCGAAGCGCATGATCACCGGCGTGCCCGATCATGTCGACGGCCGCATGCTGGCGATCACGGAACGGGCCGGCGGTTCGGTCATCAACCGTGACCGCATGTGGCACTATGTCGAGGGCATCAAGAATTGGGCGCCGGTCTGGACCGATCATGCGATCCGCATCCTGCCCGGCCCGTCATCGCTGTGGCTCGATGCGCGCGGCAAGCGCCTGCCGGTGCCGCTCTATCCCGGTTTCGATACGCTGGGCACACTCAGCCACATCATGAGCACCGGCTTCGACTATTCCTGGTTCATCCTGACCAAGAAGATCATCCAGAAGGAGTTCGCGCTGTCGGGCTCCGAGCAGAACCCCGATTTGACCGGCAAGAGTTGGCGCCAGGTGCTCGGCCGCGCCACATCGGGCATTCCGGGTCCGGTCAAGGCGTTCATGGAGAAGGGCGAGGATTTCATCGTCGAGGCCGACTTGCCGACGCTGGTCGCGCGCATGAACGCGCTTGCCGGCGGCGAGCCGCTTCTTGAGGTAGCCCAGGTCGAGCGCGAAATGCGCGCCCGCGACCGGCAGCTCGACAACCCGTTCTCCAAGGACATGCAAATCACCGCTCTGCGCGGGGCGCGCGCCTATCTCGGCGACCGGCTGATCCGCACGGCCAAGCCGCACAAGATGCTCGATCCGGCAAACGGCCCGCTGATAGCGGTGCGCCTCAACATCCTGACCCGCAAGACGCTGGGCGGCCTGCAGACCGATCTCGACAGCCGCGTGCTGGGTGCCGATGGCCAGCCGGTTGCGGGACTCTACGCCGTCGGCGAAGCCGCCGGTTTTGGCGGCGGCGGTGTGCATGGTTATGCGGCGCTTGAGGGCACCTTCCTCGGCGGCTGCATCTTTTCCGGCCGCAGCGCCGGCCGTGCGGCGGCCGCTTCGGTGGGATGAGCCGGGGCCGGTCGGTCCTCAGAGTCCAGCCGCGATCACCAGCGCCAATCGCCCTGTCCAAGCGCGGTCACCGCATCGACGATCCGGGTGAAGCTTGCGCGGGCGCGGCCGACCGTGTGCCGGCCTCGGAGATAACCATGCACCAGCCCCGTTTCCTCGAACCAGGTTGCGCGTCCGCCCGCCGCCACGACCAGGTCGCGATAGGCCTCACCATCCGACGACAACGGGTCGCACTCAGCGGTGATCAGCACAGTCGGCGGCAGGTTGGAGAAGTCGGTGTCGGCGAGCGGCGACAGCGTGATGTCCCCGGTCCTATCAACGCCGCCGGTGCGGATATGCTTGTAGAATTCGAGATCGCGCACGGTCAGCATCGGCGCTTCGGCGTGCTTGACAAAGGAGCCTTTCGAACGGTCTCCGCCGAGACCGGGATAGATCAACACCTGGCCGACCGGCCCTTTCGAACGGTCACGCGTGGCGTGACTGACGGCGGCGCAGAGATTGCCGCCGGCGCTGTCGCCGCACAGCACGATAGGATGATCGCGATTGGCGGCGGCCCATTCGAAGGCGCTCATCGCATCGTCGAAGGCCGCCGGATGCAGATGCTCCGGCGCCAGCCGATAATCGACCGAGACCACCTCATAGCCGGTGCGGGCACAGAGCTCGGCGCAGACATCGTCGTGGCTGTCCAGCCCACCGAGGATGAAGCCGCCGCCATGGACATAGAGCACCGTCACCGCAGCTTGCTGTGCGCTTCGGTAGGTACGGATCGGGATATCGTGCGTGGGCGTCGCAATGGCTGAGGTTTCGACAGCGACGCCTTCGGGATAGCCGGCAAAGAATTCGCGGCACATGCGGTCGTAGATCTCGCGCTGCTGCGCGATCGTGTAGTCGATCGTGTCGGGCGGATAGTAGGAATTGGCCCGCTCTATGAACGCCCAGGTCTCGGCGTCGATGAGGGTTTTGTAATCGGTCATGGGTGCTGGAAAGGCGCCCAAGGCTGAGCCAGGGCGCCCCCCTCTGTCCTGCCGGACATCTCCCCCTCAAGGGGGGAGATCGGATGTTGCGAAGGCTTTCGCCAACCTTCTGCGTCGCAAGAAGAGTGCAGAGATCGAAGCTGCCAATCTCCCCCCTTGAGGGGGAGATGGCCGGCAGGCCAGAGGGGGGTAAGCGCCATCGTTCCGGCGGTATCCACTACTTCCCCTTCCAAACCGGCTCACGCTTCTCCGCAAAAGCGCGAAAACCCTCCATGCCATCCTCGGAGCCGTAGAGGGCATCGACCGTCGGCAGCTGGCGGCGGGTCACCTTGTTCATGGCGTCCTGGAAGGTCAGCGCCTCGGCCACACGCGCGGTCTCCTTGATCGCTGCAAAGACCAGCGGCGGGCCGCCTGCGAGCAGCCGGGCGATCTCCCAGACACGGTCCTCGAGCTTCTCCTTGGGCAGCACTTCGTTGACCAGGCCCCAGCGATGCGCCTCGGCCACATCCATCCAGCGGCCGGTCAGCAGAAGGTCCATGGCGACATGGTAGGGGATGCGCTTCGGCAGTTTGATCGTTGCCGCGTCGGCCAGCGTGCCGGCGCGGATTTCGGGGAGCGCGAAGGAGGAATGATCGGAGGCATAGATGAGGTCGCAGGACAGCGCCAGCTCGAAGCCGCCGCCGACCGCCATGCCGTTGACGCAAGCGATCACCGGCTTGTTGAGGTCGCGCAATTCTTGCAGCCCGGCAAAGCCGCCGACGCCATAGTCGCCATCGACGGCATCGCCGCCGGCAGCGGCTTTGAGGTCCCAGCCGGCACAGAAGAACTTGTCGCCGGCGGTCTTGACGATGGCGACGCGCAATTCCGGATCGTCTCGGAATGCCTTGAAGGTCTCGCCCATCAGCCGAGAGGTCTTCAGGTCGATGGCGTTGGCTTTGGGCCGGTCGAGGGTGACCTCGAGGATGGTGCCCTCGCGGCGGGTCGAAATGACGTCAGACATTCTTGTTCTCTCCCAGCACCAGCAGTGCGTCGGCGATCCAGGCGCCCTTGCCTTCGCTGCAGACGATCAGCGGGTTGATGTCGAGTTCCTCGATCTCACCGGCATTCTGCTGCACGAAGGCGGCAATGCCCGAAATGGCATCGATGGCAGCCGCGACATCGGCTTTTGGCCGGCCGCGATAGCCCTCGAGCAGCGGGAACAGTTTCAGGCCGCGCAGCGCCGCCTCGATATCGTCGCGCGTCGCCGGCAGCATCAGCGTGACGCTGTCGCGCAACAATTCGACCAGCACGCCGCCGGTGCCCAAGGTCATCACCGCACCGAACATCGGGTCGCGGGTGAAGCCGACGATGAGCTCGGCGACACCGTCGCGCACCATGCGCTCGACATAGAGCCCGGTGCCGAGCGGCAAGAGGTCATGCGCCGCGGTGCTGACGGATTCGGCATCCCTGAGGTTGAGCCTGACGGCGCCAACTTCGGATTTGTGGCTGACGCCGAGCGCCTTCAGTGCGACGGGAAAGCCGAGCGCCATCGACGAAATCACCGCCTCGACCGCATTGGCGGCCCGTTCGCCTTTCGGCACCGGCAGGCCGGCCTTGATCAGCCGCGATTTTGCTTCGGCCTCGTCGGGCGTGACATGGTCGCCACCAGGCGCACCGGCAGCAGAAGTGTCGATCGGCTGCGCCTGCGGTTCGGCCCAAGCCCAGCCGATGAAGGCCGCCGCCCCGGCGGCATCCATGGCTTCCGAAATGCCGAACAACGGCACCATGCCGCGCGCCATCAGTTCGGCGGTGTACTCCTCCGGCAGGTTTTCCGGCAGCGACGAGACGATCGCGCCATGCGCCTTGTTGGTCTTCAGCGCCGATTCGAAGGCGCGCAGCGTCGCCCACCAATCGGTGACCGAACAACGATCAGGTCGCGGAAAATCCAGCACCAGCATGTTGAGGTCGAAACCGCCCGACACCATGGCGGTGAAGGTGGCGGTCATCGCCGGCTCGTTGTTCCAGATGAAGGTGTGATAGTCCAATGGATTGGCGACCGCGACCAGCGGCCCGAGCGTCGATTTGACATGGGCGCGGTGGCTGTCGGTCAGCACAGGGAAATTGACCCAGCGCCCTTCGGCGCTGTCGGCCATGACAGACGCCTCGCCCCCGGAGCAGCTCATCGACGACAGCCTATAGCCGGGCAAGGGTCCGGTGATGTGCAGTAGCTTCAACGCTTCGATGAAGGCGGGGATCGAATCGACACGCGCAATGCCGAGCCGCCGCAGGAACGCCCCTGAGGCCGCGTCCGAGCCGGCCAGCGACGCGGTATGCGAGACGGTCGCCTGCCTGGCCTGTTCGGAACGGCCGACCTTCATGGCGATGATCGGTTTTTTCAGCTCGCGCGCCCGTGCCGCCAGCCTCTCGAAGCCGGCTACCGAATCGAAAGCCTCGATATGCAGGCCGAGCGACGTGACCCGCTCGTCCTCGATCAGGCCGAGCGCCATTTCGGACAGGCCGGTCTGCGCCTGGTTGCCGGCGGTCATCAGGAAAGCGATCGGCAGGCCGCGTTTCTGCATCGTCATGTTGATGGCGATGTTGGAGGACTGGGTGATGATGGCGACGCCCTTGCCGCCCTCGGCCAGTCTTATGCCGCCATGCTGGTCGGGCCACAGCAGCGCGCCGTCGGCATAATTGATCAGGCCGTAGCAATTCGGCCCGATGATCGGCATCGAGCCGGCTGCCGCAACCAGCTCGGCCTGCAGCCGCTCGCCATCATCGTCATAGGCCTCGGTTTCGAGGAAGCCGGCGGCAAAGCAGACGGCGCCGCCGGCGCCGCGCTCGGCCAGCGCCTTGATCACCTCGATGGTCAAATGCCGGTTGACGCCGACAAAGGCAGCATCGGGCGCGCCCGGCAGGTCAGCCACCGAACGATAGGCCTTGCGACCGGCGACCTCATCCTTGGTCGGATGCACCGGCCAGATCTCGCCGGCAAAGCCCATCTTGATCGATTGCGCGACGACGGCCGCGGCCTGCGCACCGCCGAAGACGGCGATCGATTTCGGCCGCAGGAGACGCTCAAGTTTATGCATATGTTATGCCCCGAACGGACGCAGCAGCGCCCTTGAAATAATGTGGCGCTGGATCTCTGACGTGCCTTCCCAGATGCGCTCGACGCGCGCGTCGCGCCAGATGCGCTCCAGTGGCAAATCGTCCATCAGTCCCATGCCGCCATGAATCTGGATCGCCTCATCGGCAACGTATGCAAGCATCTCGGTGGCCTTCAGCTTGGCCATGGCCATGTCCTGGTCGGTGACGGTGCCCTGATCGTACTTCCAGCCGGCTTCGAACACCATCAGGTCGGCGGCCTTCAATTCGGTCGCCATATCGGCAAGCTTGAACGATACGCCCTGGAACTTTCCGATCTGCTGGCCGAACTGCTGGCGCTGCGCGGCATATTCGACGGCATGGCCAAGCGCCCGCTCGGCGCGGCCGAGGCAAGTGGCGCCGACCTGCAGCCGGGTGGCGCCGAGCCAGGAATTGGCGACGTCGAAACCCTTGTGGACTTCGCCCAACACTTGGGCGGCGGGCAGCCGGCAATCGTCGAATTCGAGGATGGCGTTGGTGTAGCCGCGATGCGAGACGTTGCGGTAGCCATCGCGGACGGTGAAGCCCTTCGTCCCTTTGTCGACGAAGAATGCGGTGATCTTCTTGCGTTTGCCGCGCGGCGAATCCTCTTCGCCTGAGGCCATGAAAACGATGGCAAAGTCGGCGAGGTCGGCGTGGGAGATAAAATGCTTGGTGCCGTTCAGCACCCAGTCGTCGCCGTCCTGTACGGCGGTCGCCTTCATGCCGCGCAAATCGGAGCCTGCGCCCGGCTCGGTCATCGCCAGGCAGTCCCATTTCTCGCCGCGGATGCAGGGGAACAGATATTTCTCGCGCTGCTCCGGCGTGCCGGCCAAAAGGATGTTGGACGGGCGCGCCACACAGGTCCAATGCAGCGCGTAATTGGCGCGGCCGAGTTCCTTTTCGTAGAGCAGCCAGGTCACGGTATCCAGGCCGGCGCCGCCGACGTCGGCCGGCATGTTGGCGGCATAGAGCCCGGCCTCGATCGCCTTGGCCTTGATTTCCTCGATCAGGTCGCGGCGCAGCACACCGGTGCGCTCGACCTCGCGCTCATGCGGATAAAGCTCGTTCTCGACGAACGCACGCGTAGTCTCGACGATGAGCCTCTGTTCCTCCGACAGCCCGAAATCCATGCTCTCAGCCTTTCTTCTTGCCGGTCTTTTTCTTCGGCTTCTCGGCTTTCTTCACCGGCTTCAACGCCTTGGCCTTCTCGGCGGCCTTGGAGGCCGTAGGTTTCTTCGCTGCCAGCTTGGCGAGCTGCCTGGTATAGTCCTTGTGCAGCGCGCCCGCGCCCCAGCCCTTGCCTTTGTTCTGCTTCGACAGCGCGTCCATGATGGCGACCAGATTGTCGTCGCGGATTTTTTCCAGCTCACGGATCGACAGCCCATGCGCCTGGTCGTCCGACTGCGTGGCGATCAGGTCGACCAGTTCGTCGTTGAACTCCGGCACATCCATCAGCTTGGTCCATGGCCATTTCAGGCAGGGCCCGAACTGCGCCATGAAGTGGCGCATGCCGGCCTCGCCACCGGCGACGCGATAGACCTGGAACATGCCCATCTGCGCCCAGCGCAGGCCGAAGCCGTAGCGCATGATGTCGTCGAGTTCCTCGACCGTGCAGATGCCGTCCTTGATCAGCCACAGCGCCTCGCGCCATGCCGCTTCGAGCAGGCGGTCGCCGACGAAGGCCTCGATCTCCTTGCGGATGACGACCGGCTTCATGCCGATCGAGGCATACATCTCCTTCGCGACCTCGATCGCCTCGGGAAAGGTCTGCTCGCCGCCCACGATCTCGACCAGCGGCAGGAGATAGACCGGGTTGAACGGATGGCCGACGACCAGCCGCTCCGGATGCTTCTTCATCGCCACCTGCATGTCGGTTGGCTTGATGCCGGAGGTCGAGGAACCGACAATCGCATTGGCCGGCGCGTGGGTATCGATCTCGGCGAGCACCCGGTGCTTGAGGTCGAGCCGTTCCGGCACGCTTTCCTGAATGAAATCGGCATCGGCCACTGCCTCGGCGATGGTCTTGGCAAAGGTCAGCTTGCCCTCTTTCGGCAAACCGCCGGGTACCATCTGCTTGTAGGCGCGGCGCGCGCCCTTCATCACTTCGCCGACCTTGCGCGACGCCTCGGGATCGGGATCGAAGATCGACACGTCGATGCCGTTGAGCAGCAGCCGCGCCACCCAGCCGGCGCCGATGACGCCGCCACCGATGGCGGCTGCCTTGTTGATGATGCTCATGCGGAAGCTCCGGTTCTGGTCATGGCGGTTTTGGGGTCTATGAGCGG
>NZ_RZTT01000004.1 GCF_003996995.1 Mesorhizobium sp. M7A.T.Ca.US.000.02.2.1
GAAGAAATGCAGAGATGACATTGCGAAGGTTGTGTTCTGCGGCAGTCATCTCAGCAAGCATCCCCGCCAACTTTGTCAAAACGCCGTCCGCGAGCGCAGCGCCGCGGCCAGCGTGCCCTCGTCGAGATAGTCGAGTTCGCCGCCGACCGGCACGCCATGCGCGAGCCGTGTCACCTTGATGTCGAAGCCGGAGAGCTGATCGGTGAGGTAATGCGCGGTCGTCTGGCCCTCCACCGTCGCATTGACGGCGAGGATGATCTCCTTGACCTCGCCACCGGCGACGCGGTCGACCAGCGACCGCATGTTGAGCTGGTCGGGGCCGATGCCGTCGAGCGGCGACAGCGTGCCGCCGAGCACGTGGTAGCGCACATTCATCGCCGCCGCGCGCTCCAGCGCCCACAGGTCGGAGACGTCCTCTACGACGATGATGGTGCCGGCGTCACGGCGCGGGTCGGTGCAGATGATGCAAGGGTCCGATGTGTCGACATTGCCGCAGGTCGAGCAGATGCGCACCTTGTCGGCCGCTTCGGCCATGGCGGCGGCCAGCGGCGACAAAAGCTGCTCCTTCTTCTTGATCAGATGAAGGGCCGCACGCCTGGCCGACCGGGGACCCAGCCCCGGCACCTTGGCCAGGAGCTGGATCAGACGTTCGATCTCGGGACCGGCGATTCGCTTCGACATCGCTCTGATCTAGGATTTTTCAGAGCGCTTTGGAACATCCGCATACGCATGACCGCATATTGGCCTTGGCGGACCAAAATGGGCGGGGCCTATGGGGACCATGGAGAGCAGATCAGTTGGTTTCGAGCGGCCGGCCCTGGCTGACGATCATCGCGCCGACAGCGTCGGTGTTCTCAGGCGTCGACTGGAATCCCATAGACGCCTCTTGCGGCGCTTCCTCGACCGAGGAGATGACCCTTGTCCTTGTGTTCAAGGTTCCGCCAAAACGGGCGGCATCCGGTTCCTCCATCGGCTCCTGCATCGCCACCACCGTCGGCTCCGCCGAGACACGCGCGGATTTCGCGGTCGGCGCGGCGGCCGCGGTCATATAGGTCTGCTGGGCAGGGACGGACCGGACGGTCGCCGGCTTGGCCGGACGCACCGGCTCGGCGGACGCGACCATCGTCACCGGCTCCGCTGGCTTCTGCGGCGCCGCCGAGGCAATGGCGACCTGCGGCTCGTCCGGCAGCGGCTG
This sequence comes from Mesorhizobium sp. M7A.T.Ca.US.000.02.2.1, assembly GCF_003996995.1. Taxonomy (GTDB): domain Bacteria; phylum Pseudomonadota; class Alphaproteobacteria; order Rhizobiales; family Rhizobiaceae; genus Mesorhizobium. Next base: position 1,196 of record NZ_RZTT01000004.1, read on the forward strand.
CCAGTTGCGGCCGCGCTTCTCGTAGAAGGCATTGCCGCCGGCAACCATGGTGTAGTGCATGTTCTTGTAGGGGAAGCGTAAGCCGGCGGTGTGGAAGAACATGGTGTTCTTGAGCTTGGCCTTGCGCTCACCCTTGAGCACCGCCTCGGCAGCCTCTTCGACATCGGGCATTGCGCGTGAATTCATCGGCCTTGTCATGACGCCGGGGGCGAACTGCCCGCGCTCGCCCACCACCTGGCAGATGGTGCTGCCGTGCTTGCCGGAGCGCAGCCGGTTCATCACCACAGTGCCGACCGCGATCATGCCATCGCGGCTCGAGCGGTTGGATTCAAAGAACATCGCCCGTTCCAGGCATTCCTTGTCCTTCGGCGTGTGGCTGTAGGCCCGTGAGCTGAGGAAACCCGGCGTGATGGCGTCGGTCAGGCTGGCGACGGACATGCCGTGTGACGTGGTCTGGCTGCAGGCAGCCAAAAACAGGGGTGAAATGACGGCGCAGAGCAACAGCGGCGTCTTCCATCGCGTGGCAATCAACAGGTAACCCTCTCACTTCATGCCCGCCCCCAGGCTGCGGCAAGAATGAGACACTTTCGGGCAAAATGATGGCCAAAACGTTATTGATGAGTCTCTGTTACCAAATTGGTACAGTTGCATGGCCTAAAAGTGAATTAGTGCCCCACTGTGATGGCCGCCGGCTGGCCGGGCTCAAGCTCCTCGACCTTCTCCGAAAACAGGCCGCGCCGGAGGAACAGCGTCCGCGCCTCCCTGGCCGTCGGCGCTATCTTTCCCGGCCAGTCGCTGTCAATGAAGTCAGCCTTGGTGAAGTCCGGATTTGTCTCGCTTGCCGCCTCCAGAAATTCGGCGATCTCCAGCACGATCGCGCGCTCGTCCTTTGAAAGCGCCGATGTGCCGGCTTCGATCGACGGGCGATGGACGAAATCCTCGAACAGGTAGAAATAACCCTTGATGCCGACGAGATCGACGCCGTCGTCACAATCGGCCAGGATTTCCAGGATCTCGTAGATCCTGTTGCGGATACGCTGCTCGATCAGTCTTTCGGAGGGCTCTTCGGTCATGGCGATCATGGGCGCGCGCGCCGAATGCTAGAAGGGCAGTTTCATTCCCGGCGGGATCGGCAGACCTGCGGTCAGCGCCTTGGTCTTTTCCTGCATGATCTGCTCGACCTTGGTTTTGGCGTCGTTGTGGGCGGCCAGCACCAGGTCTTCCAGGATCTCGACATCGTCTTCCTTGAACAGAGACGGATCGATCTTCAGCGACTTCATCTCGAATTTTCCGGTCAGCGTCACATTGACCAGGCCGCCGCCGGCCTGGCCGGACGCTTCCAGCGTGGCGATCTCGTCCTGCATGGCCTGGAACTTGGCCTGCATTTCCTTCGCCTTGCCCATCAGGCCGAGAAGATCTTTCATGGTCGGGTCCTTTGCGGATTCGTGGCTGGATCAGGTTTCATCGTCGTCAGCCGGTGGCTCTGCCGGCACTTCAGCCTCTGTCGTTTCGGCTTCCGGCGCGTCTGGAATGCGCACGTCGATGATCTTGGCACCGGGAAAGCGCGCCAGGATGGCGGCAACGGTGGGATCGCTCTTGGCATCGAGAAATGCCGTCTCGCGCTTGGCCGATTCCATTTCGGCGAGCGTCTGGCCGCCCTCTTCCTTCGACAGCGAGACCAGCCAGCTGCGGCCGGTCCAGGCGCGAAGCTTCGTCGTCAGGTCGTTGAGCAGCATCTTGGGCGCATCGCTGGTCAGGCCGACGTCGATGCGGCCGGGCTCGATGCGCACAAACCGGATGCAGCTCTTGACCAGCACCTTGAAGGCGATGTCGCGCTGCGCGTCGGCCAGGGCAATGATGTCGGCCAGCGATTTCAGCAGCGCCGATTCCATGGCAGGCTCCGGCGGAGCGACGTAGGCAACGGCAGCAGGCGAGGCTTCGACCAGCCGCATGCTCTGTGCCCCGCCCGATCCGGATGGCATGCGCGTCTGCGCCACCGCGCTGGCACCACCGCCATTGCCGGAACTTGCAGGCGTCCCATTCGGGCGCGGCGCGCCATTCTGCATGGGGGCGGCGCCCTCGAGCGATCTCAGCGCCTCGTCCAGCGTCGGCAGGTCGGCGGCATGCGCCAGCCGGATCAGCACCATTTCGGCGGCACTCACCGGCCGGTTGGAGGACTGCACTTCGGGAATGCCCTTGAGCAGCATCTGCCATGTCCGCGACAGCACCCTGACCGACAGCGTCCTGGCGAAATCGGCGCCGCGCTGCCGCTCGTCCTCGGATAGCGAGGCATCCTCGATGGCCGTCGGCACGAAACGCAGCCGGGTGACGAGATGGTTGAATTCGGCAAGATCGGTCAGCACGGCTGCCGGATCGGCGCCGGTATCGTATTGCGCGCGGAATTCGCCAAGGGCTGCCGCCACATCGCCCTTCATCACATGTTCGAACAGGTCGACGATGCGGGCGCGGTCGGCAAGTCCCAGCATCGCCCGCACAGCCGCGGCACCGACAGTGCCGGCGCCATGGGCAATCGCCTGGTCGAGGATGGAGAGCGAATCACGGGCCGAGCCTTCGGCGGCGCGCGCGATCATCGCCAGCGCGTCGTCGTCGACAGAAATGCCTTCCTGGGCCGAGATCGAGGACAGATGCGCGACCAGAGCGCCGGCGTCGATGCGCCTCAGGTCGAAGCGCTGGCAGCGCGACAGGACGGTGATCGGGACCTTGCGGATTTCGGTGGTGGCGAAGATGAATTTGACGTGCGGCGGCGGCTCTTCCAGCGTCTTCAGCAGGCCGTTGAAGGCCTGCGTCGACAGCATGTGCACTTCGTCGATGATGTAGACCTTGTAGCGGGCCGAGACCGGCGCATAGCGCACGCGCTCGATGATATCCCTGATGTCGTCGATGCCGGTATGCGAGGCGGCGTCCATCTCGATGACGTCGACATGGCGGCCCTCCATGATCGCCTGGCAATGCTCGCCGAGCACCGCGAGGTCGACCGAAGGCTGGTCGATATCAGCGGTTTTATAATTCAGAGCCCGCGCGAGGATGCGCGCCGTCGTGGTCTTGCCGACGCCGCGCACGCCGGTCAGCATCCAGGCCTGGGCGATGCGGCCGGTGGCAAAGGCGTTGGTGAGGGTGCGCACCATCGGCTCCTGGCCGACCAACTCGGAAAAATTCGAAGGACGGTACTTGCGCGCCAGCACGCGATAGGCGGCGGCCTTGCCTATCTCCAGGCTTTTTGGTCCCGAATTTCCGGCTTCGCTCATACGCCCGTAAGCTCCAAATGGCCGCGCCCGAAGGCGGCCGATTCCTGCGCATAGTCTCGCCCGCGCTGCAATGCGTCGTCAATGTCGCGAGAGGGGCCGATGAGGTGGGAGGCTGGAACAATGACCCGTTCCGGGCTCGTTAGGGCTGCTTCCTTCCGGACCTGACCCGGTTGGCGAGTGGATCGTCCACCACCAACCTCCCGCTTTCCATATCGGCAATTGCGCGACGAAATGCAAGTCCGCCGAAGAAATCGTTAAATGTCGAATCGGCGCACCAAACCGTGAGGGCGCAATGATTCACTTGCAGCCCCCTTGCCGCCGCTCTAGCCTTCATGTGTTGAGCAAACCAAGAAAAGCAAGGGAAACGCCGATGCTGCCGGGCCTGGAGGCCGGATTTACGCTGGACGCACGGCTGGAGGCGGACAGCGAACAGTTGATGTGGCTTGGGCTGTGCGAATTGCGGGTGATGAACGACCGCCGCTGGCCATGGCTGCTGCTGGTGCCGCAGCGGCCCGGCGCGGAGGAAATCCATGACATGACGCCACTCGACCAGGCGATGCTGACCTTCGAGACCAATATGGTGGCGCAGGCGCTGAAGAAGGCGACCGGCTGCACCAAGATCAACACCGGCGCGCTCGGCAACATCGTGCGCCAGCTGCACATCCATGTCATCGCGCGTTCGGAAGGTGATCCCGGCTGGCCAGGCCCTGTGTGGGGACATGGCCTGCGAGAGCCCTATCAACGTTCCGACTTGCGACGGTTTGCCGAAACGATCAAGGCGGCGCTATAAGCGTTCCCAGTGTCCATCCCTCAACATAGCCCAGAGTCCCCATGAGCTTCCGCCTGTTTGACGCGCCTTTGCGCGAGCCGAGCCAGTTCGTCGGCTTCGCCGGCAACACGATCGACCGGCAGTCCGAGAACCGGGCCGACGATTCGGTCGGCAAGGCGCTGGCCGATCCGGCGACGCGGCTGCTTCTGATGCATGGCGGCCGGCTCTATCTGAAGCTCGGCGATAGCGGCGCTCTCGATCCCTGGTTCGGCGCCACCGAGAGCGAGCCCTTCAAGGTTTCCCTGGCGCAAGGCATCTTGCTCGGCTTTTCCGAACGAGGACCGGTGCTGGCCGTGCCCGCCGGCGTCGAACCCGAACAGCTTCCCGAAACAGTCAAGGCCATCGACTACCGCTCGGTCTACATGCAAGGGCTGATCGACGAGGCGGCGGCTGGCGCGATGGCCCAAGGGGCGGCCCTGCTCGCCTGGCATGCCAGCCATCGCTTCTGCAGCAAATGTGGTACAGAATCGCAGATGCGAGCCGGCGGCTACAAGCGGCATTGCCCGAATTGCGGCACCGAGCATTTTCCGCGCACCGACCCGGTGGCGATCATGCTGACGGCAACGCGGGAGAAGTGCCTGCTCGGGCGCGGCCGGCATTTCGCGCCGGGCATGTACTCGGCCCTTGCCGGCTTCATCGAGCCGGGCGAGACGATCGAGGCGGCGGTGCGCCGCGAGACGCTGGAAGAGGCCGGCATCAGGCTTGGCCGCGTCGTCTACCACGCCAGCCAGCCCTGGCCGTTTCCCTATTCGCTGATGATCGGCTGCTTCGGCGAGCCGCTCAACGACGACATCCAGGCCGACCTCAACGAGCTTGAGGACTGCCGCTGGTTTTTTCGCGACGAGGTGCGCCTGATGCTGGAAAGGACGCACAAGGACAATCTGGTCACGCCGCCGAAAGGCGCCATCGCGCATCACCTTATCCGCGCCTGGGTCGATTCAGAATGATGGCAGCGAACACCGAAAGACATTGCAGGAGCAGGACATGATCCGTCACACCGTCGTTTTCACGCTGAAGCATCCGCCGCATTCGCTGGAGGAAAAGCGGTTCCTGGTCGACGCCAAGAAAATCCTCACCGCGATCAGAGGCGTCACGCATTTCGAGCAATTGCGGCAGATCAGCCCCAAGAACGACTATCGTTTCGGCTTCTCGATGGAGTTCGCCGACCAGGCCGCCTACAACAGGTACAGCGACCATCCAGACCACGTCGCCTTCGTGCGCGACCGCTGGGTGCCGGAGGTCGAGACCTTCATGGAGATCGACTATGTGCCGCTGGGCGCGGTGATTTAGGGCATGGTCCCGAAAAGTGGAAACCGGTTTTCTAGGACAAACGGTTTCGTTTGTCCGGAGATCATGCCCAGTAGCGATCAGTCCGCAACCTTCCACTGCTCACGCGACTCACTGGCCGGATAGACGCCCAGAATCCGCACTTCGCGCGAGAAGAAACGAAGCTCGTCCAGCGCCAGCTTGACCAGCGGGTCGTCGGGATGGCCCTCGATGTCGGCGTAGAACAGCGTCGCCGTGAAAGCGCCCAGCTGGTAGCTCTCCAGCTTGGTCATGTTGATGCCGTTGGTGGCGAAGCCGCCCATCGCCTTGTAGAGTGCCGCCGGCACGTTGCGGACGCGGAAGATGAAGGTCGTCATCATCTTGACGTCAGGCGACGGGCGCTCGGCCCACTGCTTGTTCTTGGTCAGGACGACAAAGCGGGTGACGTTTGAGTCGGTGTCCTCGACGTTTTGCTCGATGATATCGAGCCCGTAGAGGGTCGCTGCCAGCGCCGGCGACAGCGCCGCCATGGTGCGGTCCTGGACCTCGGAGACCATCTTGGCGGCGCCGGCCGTGTCGCCGGCGACGATCGCCTTCCAGCCGTTCTTGCGAATGTATTTGCGGCACTGGCCAAGCGCGTGGATATGGCTGTGCACCGTCTTGATCTCGTCGCGCTTGACGCCCGGCAACACCATCAGCTGGAAATGGATCGGCAGGAAATATTCGCCGATGATGTGCAGCTTCGATTCCGGCAAGAGATGATGGATATCGGCGACGCGCCCGGCAATGGTGTTCTCGATCGGGATCATGGCGAGGTCGGCCTTGTTGGTCTCGACCGCGTTGAAGGCATCCTCGAAGGTCGGGCAGGGCAACGGGTCCATCGAAGGGAACATGTTGCGGCTGGCGGTGTCGGAATTGGCGCCCGGCTCGCCCTGGAAGGATATTCTGTTGGTCTTTTCAGGCATGCCGATATCTCAGGTTGAAAGGATCTGTCTGGCGCGTTCGAGGTCTTCGGGCGTGTCGACGCCGAGCGGCAGCGACTGGACGATCTCGGCGTCGATGCGCATGCCGGCTTCCAGCGCCCGCAACTGCTCCAGCCGCTCGCGCCGTTCGAGCGGCGACGGCTTCAGCGCGACGAAACGCTCGAGTGCGTCGCGGCGATAGGCGTAGAGGCCGACATGATGGTAGAGCGGCCCCTCGCCCCAAGGCGCCGTGGCACGGGTGAAATAGAGCGCCCTCAGCCTGCTGCCCGAGAGCGGCGAGCCGACGATCTTGACGACATTGGGGTTGGTCTTTTCCTCGTCGCGGACGATCTCGACGCCGAGCGTGGCGATGTCCACCGCACTGTCCTCGAAAGGCCTGAGCGACGCGGCGATGATCTGGGGATCGATCGTCGGCAGGTCGCCCTGCACATTGACGATGGTTTCGACCTTGCGCCCGGGGTCGAGCGCGATCAGCGCCTCGTGGATGCGGTCGGAGCCGGATTCGTGATCCGTGCGCGTCATCACGGCCTCGAAACCGCGCGCGCGCACCGCCTGCGCCACGCTTTGCGTGTCGGTCGCCACCACCACCCGGCCAAGGCCGGCTTCGGCGGCACGGCGGGCGACATGGACGATCATCGGCGCGCCTGCGATGTCGGCCAGCGGCTTGCCCGGCAGGCGGGTCGAAGCCATGCGGGCCGGGATCAGGATCAGCGTGGACATTTCGGGTGCAAGGCGTCTCGAAAGAGGACAGGGAAAGTGGCAAAAGGTCTCACTGGAAGCGCCCTTATAGGTGTTGCAACGCCGCAGCAAAAGACCTAGTTTCCGCCCGATTTGACCGCCCTGGCAGGACGGGTCACGATACCGACGGACGGAGTGGACGGTTCTGTCCGCCGGAAAAGGGAGCAAGGGGCGTATGGATTCCAACGAAATCAACAAACTGCTCGCCGGATTGCTCGGAACCGTTTTCGTCGTCTTCTCAGTCGGCATCGTGTCCGATGCGCTGTTTGCCTCGCCGGCGCCCGAAAAACCCGGTTTCGCCATCGAGGCCGCCGAGCCCGCCGAAGGCGGTCCGGCCGCGCCTGCCGCCGCAGCCAAGCCGATCGCCGAACTGCTGGCGACCGCCAATGTCGAGCAAGGTGCTGCCGTCTTCAAGAAGTGCCAAGCCTGCCATTCCGGCGAAAAGGGCGGCCCCAACAAGGTCGGCCCGGACCTGTGGGACCTCATCGACCGCCCCGTTGCCGAGCATGAAGGCTTTGCCTATTCGGCCGGCATGAAGGAATTCTCCAAGGGCGGCGCCGAGAAGTGGACGTACGACAACCTCAACCACTTCATCACCTCGCCGAAGAAACTCGTGAAGGGCACCGCGATGGGCTTCGCCGGCCTGCCCAAGGACGAGGATCGCGCCAACGTCATCGCCTATCTGCGCACGCTGTCCGACAATCCCAAGCCGCTGCCGGCGCCGGGTGCCGCCGCCGATGCAGGCGCGCCCGCCGATGCAGCCGCTCCGGCAAAGCCGGCTGAGGGTGCCGCGCCGGCCGCACCTGCCGCCCCGGCTCCGGCCGCACCGGCACCGGCGCCTGCCCAATAGCCAGATATCATCTCGACGACCTTGAAAAAGCCGGGTTCAGCCCGGCTTTTTTGTTAGGAAAACCGCATAGGCGGCGACAAAGCCGCGCATGGCGGTTTTCACGAGCGCCAAATCATCTAGATTGCCATGAACGGGCATTGCGAAGAGGATAGTGCATGACGGTTGGCCGAACGCTTCTCAAGTCGTTGCTGGCGGCAGCCCTTCTGGCGGCGGGCTTGCAGGGTGCCCGCGCCGACGAATGGCGCACCACCTCATCGCTGATCGGCGAATCCAAATACGGCGCCAATTTCCAGCACTACGACTACGTCAATCCGAACGCGCCCAAGGGCGGCACGCTGAATTCGGTGGTGCCAGGCACATTCGACAGCTTCAATCCCTACGTCGTCCAGGGATCACCGGCCGCGGGCCTGGTCGGGTTCGGCGGCGGCCTGCTCTACGACACGCTGATGGAGCAAGCGACCGACGAAGGCAGCACCAGCCATCCGCTGATCGCCGATGCCTACAAATATCCTGATGATTATTCCTCTGCGACCTACCGGCTCGATCCGCGCGCCAAATGGCATGACGGCCAGCCGATCACCGTCGATGACGTGATCTGGTCATTTCATGTGCTCAAGGCCAACAGCCCGCAATACAGCCGCTATTTTGAAAATGTCACCGATGCGGTGGCGATTTCGGATCGCGAGGTGGAGTTCCATTTCAACCAGAAGGGCAATCGCGAACTGCCCAAGATCATCGGCGACCTTGCCGTGCTGCCGAAACATTGGTGGGAAGGCACCGATGCCAACGGCAAGAAGCGAGACGTAACCAAGCCGACGCTGGAAATTCCGCTCGGTTCAGCCGCCTACAAGATCGCCAGCTTCAAGCCGGGCTCGGAAATCATCTGGCAGCGTGTGCCGGACTATTGGGCGGCCAAGCTGCCGGTGAAGATCGGCCGTGAGAACTTCGACACCCGACGCTACACCTATATCCTGGACGACAACGCTGCCTGGCTCGCCTTCACCAAGGGTGGGCTGGAAGACATCAACCGCGAATACAGTTCGCGCAAATGGGCGACGGCTTACAATTTCCCGGCATTCCAAGCCGGCGATGTCATCAAGAAGGATTTCCAGACCCAGGCGCCGGAACCGATGCAGGGCTTCGTCCTCAACCAGCGGCGGCCGCTGTTCCAGGACCGGCTGGTGCGTGAAGCGCTGACCATTCCGTTCGATTTCGAGAGCATGAACCGCACACTGTTCTTCGGCTTCAACACCCGCACGTCGAGCTATTTCCAAGGAACCGAACTGGCCTCGAACGGGTTGCCGCAGGGCAAGGAACTGGAAATCCTGGAAAAATACCGAGACAAGCTGCCGCCCGAACTTTTCACCCAGGAATTCAAGCTGCCGGTTTATGATTCACCGCAGGCGGAACGGAAGTACCTGAAACAGGCGGTCGATCTCTTCGCCAAGGCGGGCTGGGTGATCAAGGGCGGCAAGATGGTCAATGCCAAGACCGGCGCGCCGTTCAAGTTCGAAATTCTCGGCTGGAACGACACCGACCAGGTGATCGCTAGCCCCTACATCGCCAATCTGCGCAAGATCGGCGTCGACGCCACTTTGCGCATCATCGACCAGACGCAGTACATCAACCGCGTCAACAATTTCGATTTCGATGTCGTCACCGGGATGCTGCAGCAGTCGGATTCGCCGGGCAACGAGCAGCGCGACTTCTGGAGCTCTAAAGCCGCCGGCTCGCCCGGCTCGCGCAATCTGATGGGCATCAAGGACCCGACAGTCGACGCGCTGGTCGATCGCATTATCTTCGCGACCGATCGCGACGATCTCGTCGCCGCCACCCATGCGCTCGATCGCATCCTGTTGTGGAACTTCTACGTCGTTCCGCAATATTACCGGTCGGCCGTGTGGCTGGCCTATTGGGACAAGTTCAAATTCCCCGACAAGCAGCCTGCCTATGTCGGAGCCGACATCGATTCCTGGTGGATCGATCCGGACAAGGAGAAGGCCTTGGCAGCCAAATACAAGGGCGGCAATTGATGGCGGCCCTTGCCCGTCGCGACTTTCTCGCCCTGGGCAGTGCCGCGGCGGCCGCCGCCCTGCTGCCAGGCCGGGCCTTCGGCGACACTGCGACCGGCACCAGGCTGCACGGCCTGTCGGCCTTCGGCGACCTCAAATACAAACCCGATTTCGCGCATTTCGACTACGTCAATCCTGACGCCCCAAAGGGCGGCCAGATGAATTTCGCGCCGCCGAACTCGACCCTCAATCAGAGCTTCCTGACCTTCAACACCCTGAATTTCCTGGTGTTGAAGGGAGAGGCTCCGCCGCGCGCCGAACTCTGTTTCGATTCCCTGATGACAAGCGCGCTCGATGAGCCGGATGCGGCCTACGGCCTGCTCGCCGAAACCGTTACCCTGTCGCCAGACCGCAACGGTTTCCGCTTCGCCCTGCGACCGCAAGCGCGTTTCCATGACGGCTCGCCGCTGACCGCGGACGACGTTGTCTTCGCGCTGAAGCTTTATAAGGACAAGGGCCATCCGAACCTTTCCCAAGCGTTGCGGTACATGACCGACGCGGTTGCGGTCGATCCCGCCACCGTCAACCTCACTTTCAACGGCGAACAGTCAGCGCAAAACATCCTGGCGATCGTGGGGATGCCGATCGTCTCCAAGGCCTTTTATGCGGCCAATGATTTCGATGCCTCGACCATGACACCGCCGCTTGGCTCGGGTCCCTACAAGATTGGACGCGTGGCGGCCGGACAGACTGTCGAATATGACCGCGTGGCCGACTATTGGGGCCGCGATCTGCCAGTGAACCGCGGCCTCTACAATTTCGACCGCATCCGCATCGACTTCTATCTTGACCGGCAGGCGGCGTTCGAAGCCTTCAAGAAAGGCGACACGCATTTTCGCGAGGAATTCACCTCGCGGGTATGGGCGACCGGATATGACTTTCCGGCGCTGAAGGACGGCAAGGTCGTCAAACGGGAATTTCCCGGCGAGAAGACGCCGGATATGCAGAGCGTCGCACTGAACCAGCGTCGTCCGCAATTCCGCGATGAGCGGGTGCGGCGGGCGATCGCCAGGTGCTTCGATTTCGAATGGATGAAGCGGGCGCTGTTTTACGGCTCCTACGAGCGTTCTCAATCGAACTTCGAACGGTCGGATTACAAGGCCGAAGGCCTGCCCTCGCCTGAAGAATTGACCCTGCTGGAGCCGTTCCGGGCCGAATTGCCGCCAGAGGTTTTCGGTGAAGCGGTGACGCAGCCCCTTTCCGACGGTTCGGGCCATGACCGCAAGCTGCTGGGCGAGGCTTCGAGATTGCTTGCGCAGGCCGGCTGGAAGCGCGATGGCAGTTTCGTCGTCAACGACAAGGGTGAGCGGCTGCGGGTCGAAATGCTGGCGGAGGACGACGGCATCGTTCGCATCTACACCCCTTGGTCCGAGAATATGAAGGCGATCGGGATCGACGCATCGATCCGGCAAATCGATTCGGCGCAGTATGAGCAGCGGCACAGCAATTACGACTTCGATCTTGCCTTGCTGCATTGGTCGATCGGGGCGACGCCGACCGACGACAGCCTGCAGATGCTCTATGATTCCCGAATGGCGAAAATCCCGGGGCAGCGCAACTATCCGGGCACGGAAAGCAAGGCCATCGACGCCCTGATCGCGGCAGCCGGCAAGGCGAAAGACCGTGTAGAACTCGTCACGGCGCTCAGAGCGCTCGACCGGGTCTTGCGCGCGCGCCTCGACTGGATTCCAACATACTATCTGGCGAATCACCGCGTCGCCTATTGGGACATGTTCGGCTTTGTCGAACAGAAGCCCGATTTCGGCTTTCCGGTCGAGACGCTGTGGTGGTTCGATAAGGGCAAGGCGGCAAAAATTGGCAAAGGCTGAGATGTTCGCTCAAGCGGGGCAGAAGGCCTGATGGGCGCCTATATCCTGCGCCGCATCCTGTTGATGATCCCGACCCTGTTCGGCATCATGGCGATATCCTTCGCCGTCATCCAGTTCGCCCCCGGCGGTCCGGTCGAACAGGTCATCGCCCGGCTGACCAATCAGGGCGGCAGCGACCGCCTCGGCGGCGGTGGCGGCGACGCGGGTGCTGGGGGCAACCTGGATGTCGCCGGTGACGTCAGTTCGAAATATCGCGGGGCGCAGGGGCTCGATCCGGAATTCATCAAGAAGCTGGAAAAGCAGTTCGGCTTCGACAAGCCGCCGCTCGAGCGCTTCGGCATGATGCTGTGGAACTATGCCCGCTTCGATTTCGGCGACAGCTATTTCCGCGACATTTCGGTGCTCGACCTGATCCTGGAAAAAATGCCGGTGTCGATCTCGATCGGACTGTGGATCACGCTTTTGTCCTACCTGATCTCGATCCCGCTCGGCATCCGCAAGGCGGTCAAGGACGGCACTCCCTTCGACGTCTGGACCAGCGGCGTCGTCATTGTCGGCTATGCCATTCCGGGCTTCCTGTTCGGCATCATGCTGATGGTGCTGTTTGCCGGCGGGTCTTTCTGGGACTGGTTTCCGCTGCGCGGCCTCACCTCGGACAATTGGGATCAATTGTCCTGGTGGGGAAAGATCGTCGACTATTTCTGGCACATGACCTTGCCGCTGACCGCGCTGGTGCTGTCGGCCTTCGCCACCACGACGCTGCTGACCAAGAACTCGTTCCTCGAAGAAATCCGCAAACAGTATGTGGTGACGGCGCGGGCCAAGGGTCTGTCGGAACGGCAGGTGCTCTACGGCCACGTCTTCCGAAACGCCATGCTGATCGTCATCGCCGGCTTTCCCGGCGCCTTCATCTCGGCCTTCTTCACCGGCTCGCTGCTGATCGAGAACATCTTCTCCCTCGATGGCCTCGGCCTGCTCGGCTTCCGGTCGGTGGTCGAGCGCGACTATCCGGTGGTGTTCGCCAATCTCTATATCTTCTCGCTGCTGGGGCTGTTCGTCGGTCTGTTGTCCGACCTGCTCTACACCTGGGTCGATCCGCGCATCGATTTCGAGCGGAGAGACGTCTGATGTCGGAGGCTACAGTCCCCGTGGACGCGGCACCCGCGCGGATAAAGCGGCCGTTTCTGTCGCCGCTCAACAAGCGGCGCCTGCAGAACTTCAGAGCCAACCGGCGCGGCTACTGGTCGCTGTGGATCTTCCTCGTCCTGTTCGTGCTGTCGCTGTTTTCCGAGTTCATCGCCAACGACAAGCCGATCATCGCCTCCTACAAGGGCGAGATCCTGTTTCCGGTGCTGGTCGCCTACCCCGAGGAAAAATTCGGCGGTTTCTATGCCGTCACCGATTATCGCGACCCGGTCATCCAGGACGAGATCAACGCCAATGGCTGGATGATCTGGCCACCGGTGCGCTACTCCTATCAGACCGTCAACAACGCCATTCCGGAAGCAGCGCCGGCCAGGCCGTCGTGGCAGTATGACGCCACGAAGCGCTGCAACCAGTATCCGCAGGGTGCCGCCGACCCGGCCTGCATGGTAGGCAACTGGAATTGGCTCGGCACCGACGACCAGGCGCGCGACGTGCTGGCACGTGTCATCTACGGCTTCCGCATTTCGGTGCTGTTCGGCCTGATCCTGACCGCCGGCTCGGCCTTGATCGGCGTCGCAGCCGGCGCCGTGCAAGGCTATTTCGGCGGCTGGACGGATCTCTTGTTCCAGCGTTTCATCGAGATCTGGTCTGCCATCCCGGTGCTCTATCTCCTGCTCATCGTCGCCGCCATCCTGCCGCCGGGCTTCTTCATCCTGCTCGGCCTGATGCTGCTGTTCTCCTGGGTGGCGCTGGTCGGCGTGGTGCGGGCCGAGTTCCTGCGCGCCCGCAATTTCGAATATGTCAACGCGGCCCGGGCGCTCGGCGTGCCCAACCGCACCATCATGTTCCGGCACCTGCTGCCCAACGCCATGGTGGCGACATTGACCTTCATGCCCTTCCTGCTCTCAGGCTCGATCTCGACGCTGACCTCGCTCGACTACCTCGGCTTTGGCCTGCCGCCCGGCTCCGCCTCGCTCGGCGAACTGCTCAAGCAGGCGCAGCGGAACCTCAATGCGCCGTGGCTCGGCATCTCCGGCTTCGTCGTCATCTCGCTAATGCTGTCGCTGCTGGTCTTCGTCGGCGAGGCGACGCGCGACGCCTTCGATCCGCGCAAGACGTTCAGATGAGCGAAGCCCCCTTGCTCAGCGTACAGGACCTCAGCGTCGCCTTCAGCCAGGGCGGCGGCCAGTCGACGGCGGTCGACCACATCTCGTTCGACATCGCCAAGGGCGAGACGGTGGCGCTGGTCGGCGAATCCGGTTCCGGCAAATCGGTCTCGGCGCTTTCGGTGCTGAAGCTGTTGCCTTATCCAAGCGCCAGCCATCCCTCGGGAAAGATCCTGTTCCAGGGCAACGACCTGCTGGCGATGAGCGAGAAGCAGTTGCGGCAGGTGCGCGGCAACAAGATCACCATGATCTTCCAGGAGCCGATGACTTCGCTCAATCCGCTGCACACGATCGAGCAGCAGATCGTCGAGATCCTGAAGCTGCATCAGGGCATGGCCGACCGCCCGGCCAAGGAACGCACACTGGCCTTGCTCAACGAGGTCGGCATCCGCGATCCGCACAAGCGCCTCGATGCCTATCCACACCAGTTGTCCGGCGGCCAGCGTCAGCGCGTGATGATCGCCATGGCGCTGGCCAATGAGCCCGAACTTCTGATCGCCGACGAGCCGACGACGGCGCTCGACGTCACCGTACAGGCGCAGATCCTCGAATTGCTGGCCGGCTTGAAGAGCCGCAAGGGCATGTCGATGCTGTTCATCACCCATGATCTCGGCATCGTGCGCAAGATCGCCGACCGTGTCTGCGCGATGACCAAGGGCAAGATCGTCGAGACAGGCCCGACCAAGGAGATCTTCGCCAATCCGCAGCATGCCTATACGCGGCATCTGCTGGCGGCCGAGCCAAAAGGCAAGCCGCCGGCCGCCAATGCCGATGCCAAGCCTGTCATGACCGGCAAGGACATAAAGGTCTGGTTTCCGATCAAGCAGGGCTTCTTCCGCCGCACCGTCGACAATGTGAAGGCGGTCGACGGCATCGATGTCACCGTGCGCGCCGGCCAGACGCTCGGCGTGGTCGGCGAATCCGGCTCCGGCAAGACGACGCTCGGCCTGGCGCTGGCGAGAATGATCTCGTCGACCGGAACGATCCAGTTCAACGGTCGCGACATCAACCAGCTGACTTTCAACGCCATGCGGCCGCTCAGGCGCGAATTGCAGATCGTCTTCCAGGATCCGTTCGGCTCGCTCAGCCCGCGCATGTCGATCGCAGAGATCATCGAAGAAGGCCTCAAGATCCACGAGCCGAAGCTGTCGCCCGACGAGCGCGACGACAAGGTGGCCGCCGTGCTGAAGGAGGTCGGGCTCGATCCGGCGACACGCAACCGCTATCCGCACGAGTTTTCCGGCGGCCAGCGCCAGCGCGTTGCCATCGCACGCGCCATGGTGCTCAACCCGCGCTTCGTCATGCTGGACGAGCCGACATCGGCACTCGACATGAGCGTGCAGGCGCAGGTCGTCGATCTGCTGCGCAGCCTGCAGGCCAAGCACGACCTCGCCTATCTCTTCATCAGCCATGATTTGAAAGTCATCCGGGCGCTCGCCAACGACGTCATCGTCATGCGCAATGGCCGGATCGTCGAAGCCGGTCCTTCCCAGCAGATTTTTGAAAATCCGCAAACCGACTATACTCGGGCGCTGATCTCGGCCGCCTTCAAGATCGAGACGGCACCGGTCGGCATCGTCAGCGAGTGATTTGCGTAGAGAGGGACTAAAAGACCGCAATGGAAAAAGGCCGTATCCTGCTTGCCGTCACCGGCTTTCATCCGCAGCGCTGGCGCGAGCTCCTGTCGGCCGAGCGCGAGGTGGTGCTGGAGCCCGACGGCGCCAGCGACCCGTCGATCACCTATGCCGTGGTGTGGAAGCAGAAGCCGAACCTGTTGTCGTCGCTGCCCAATCTGCGCGCCATCTTTTCGATCGGCGCCGGCGTCGATCATATCTTCGCCGATCCCGGCCTGCCCGATGTGCCGATCGTCAAGGTCGTCGCCGACAACCTCACCCAGTACATGACCGAATATGTCGTCTGGCGGGTTCTCGATCATCACCGCCAGGGCCTGCTCTACCGGTCGCAGCAGCCGAAGAAGATCTGGCACGAGCCGCAGCAGAGGCCTGCCGGTGACATTTCGGTCGGCATCATGGGCCTCGGCAGTCTCGGCCGGGCCGCGGCATCGGTGCTTTTGTCGCTTGGCTTTGCCGTCAATGGCTGGTCGCGCACCGACAAGGCCATGGAAGGCGTCGCGACCTATTCCGGCGAGGCTGGACTGATCCCCTTCCTCAAGGCGACCGACATCCTGGTGGTGCTTTTGCCGCTGACGCCGGAGACCAAGGGCATTATCAACTACGGCGTGCTGAAGGAACTGCGGAAACGCAACGGTCTCGGCGGCTCGGTGCTGATCAATGCCGGGCGCGGCCGCCTGCAGAAGGATGCCGACATTTTGCGGGCACTGGATGACGGCACGCTGAAGGAGGCAAGCCTCGACGTGTTCGAGGTCGAACCGCTGCCGAAGACCAGTCCGCTGTGGGGGCATCCAAAAGTGTTCGTGACGCCGCACGCGGCAGCGACCTCCGACCCGGTGCATCTGGCGCCGATCATGCTGCGCCAGATGGACGCCTTCGAACGCGGTGAAAAGCTGGACAATCTGGTGGACCGCAAGGCGGGGTATTAGCCAGGCAGAGCGAGCTTCTTCTGCTTGTCTGGCTGGCCGCAGTCGCGTCGATCGATCGACCGGTTCATGGCATCGATCTCACCGCTCGCCTTGTCGGTATCGCGCTTGGCTTTGGAGCGCATGTCAGGCGTGAACGGGCCGAAGCCCATCGCCGGGTTGGAGAATGTCGGCTTGGCCTTCGCCGGAAGGTTGTATTGCTGCGCCAAGCCGTTGCGCTGCGCCAGCAACTGATCGCACGGCACGGTGTCGTATTGCAGGGAGGACTGGACGTTCGCATCCTGCTGTTCCGACATCGAGGTGCCGCCGACACAGCCGGCGGTCAGCAGGCAAGAGGCCAAGATCATCATGTTCCAGCGCATCGGCTATGCTCCTCCTGATATCCCGCCCTGATGCGAGCAGATCGCAAATATCAGTCGCGCATGCAAATCGGACTTTTTCACAGCAAGATTGTTTGCGATGCGGCGAGGCCGCCCCTCCGCCGGCGCGTGGCTGACGGAGCATCAAACGAAAAACCCGCCTGCGCGGCGGGTCACTGGCGGAAATCAGCACCATGAGCGAAAATGTACCATAGCTGAGGGCAGGGTGTCAAGAAAAAATTCCTATCTCTGCCGGCAAAAGCTGCGGACATCACGGAACCGGCTGTCGTCAGGTCCTTTGTCGGGCTGAGTTCGGAGCCTTGGCCACAACGACCAACCCGTTGACCTGTTCCCCACGATCCTGCCGGATGACGGTTGGCTCCAGTGACAGGACCGAAAGCCCGTTGGCGGCCAGGACGTCGCGCACATAGTGTTGCGCATGCGCGTAGCGGCGCGACGGCAGCAGCACGAAATCGCCATCGCCAGCCAGCGTCTCGACGGAAAACGCGAACAGGCCGTCCGTCGCCAGCAAGCGGGCAATCGTCTTCACCACGCCGTCCAGCGCGCCGACATAGATGAAAACATCGGCCACCGTCACCAGATCGGCTTTCGGACCGGCATAGGGAAAATCCCGCAGATCGGCCTTGTCGAGGAAATCGTAGACGCCCTTGGCCCGAGCCTTTCTCAGCATCCTTGTCGAAATGTCGTAACCCTCCAGCCGGTCGGCGATCGGCCGCAGCCTCTGCCCCATCAGGCCGGTGCCGCAGCCGAGATCCAGAGCGAGCGGGAAGCGTCCCGGCCTTGCCGCTCGAATGGCCTGGTCGAGCATCCCAGGCAGCCGGTACCCCAGCCTGCCGACCAGGGACTCGTCGAAGCTCTCTGCATAATGGTCGAACAGTGTCTCGACGAAGGCGCTGGGGAGCGCATCGAGCGCCGGCGCCTTGCCGATCAATTGCAGGTTCAGTGCAGCGCCCTGACGATCCGATGGATCGATTTGCAGCGCCATCGTCCAGGCCTGTGCAGCCAGATCCGCCGCGCCCGCCGCCTGCTGCATCTCGCCGAGGCGAAACCAGCCCATCGCCCATTGCGGTGTCATTTCCAGGGCGCCGAGCAGCAATTCCGCCGCCGCCGCATGATCGCCATCCGCGTGCAGCATCTCGGCATAATCGGCACGGCGATCGGCGTTCAAGTCGCCGGACGAGGCCTGAAGCGGTTTCATGGCGATGGGTCCTGCCGGCGGATCGAGCCGGCGGTGCTCTATGCGGGAGTCAGCAATGACTTACAACAGGCTTCCCGCCGCGGAATTATATCCTATCTTGGGGATCATGCGCGCCAGCGACCTGCTTCATCCCCGGCCCGAGGGCCTCTATTGCCCGCCGGGCGATTTCTTCATCGACCCGGTCCGGCCGGTCGACCGGGCATTGATCACGCATGGCCATTCCGACCATGCGCGTTCCGGCCACCGCTCGGTGCTGGCGACGCGGCAAACGCTCGACATTATGGGCCTGCGCTACGGTGAGAATTTCGCTGGCACGACGCAAGCGGCACAACTCGGCGAGACGATTGCACTCAATGGCATCAGCGTCAGCTTCCATCCAGCCGGCCATGTGCTGGGCTCGGCGCAGATATCCGTCGAGCATCAGGGCGCGCGCATCGTCGCTTCCGGCGACTACAAGCGGCAGAGGGACGCAACCTGCGCGCCATTCGAGCCGATCCCGTGCGATGTGTTCATCACCGAAGCGACCTTCGGCCTGCCGGTGTTTCGCCATCCGCCCGACACAGAAGAAATCGCCCGCCTGCTGAAATCGGCAGCGCAGTTCCCCGAGCGCTCGCATCTGGTCGGCGCCTATGCGCTGGGCAAGGCGCAAAGGGTGATGCGGCTGTTGCGCGACGCCGGCTACGACAGGCCGCTCTACATCCATGGCGCGCTGGCCAAACTCAGTGAGTACTACCAGAGCCAAGGCATCGATCTCGGCACCCTCGAACCGGCGACCGTCGAAAGCGGCGGCAAGGATGATTTTACCGGCGCCATCGTCGTCGGCCCGCCATCGGCCTTCGCCGACCGCTGGGCGCGGCGTTTTCCCGATCCGATCTCGTGCTTCGCGTCGGGCTGGATGCGCATTCGCCAGCGCGCCAAGCAAGGCGGCGTCGAGCTGCCGCTGATCATCTCCGATCATGCCGACTGGGATGAGTTGACCGCCACCATCAAGGAGACCGGAGCCGAGGAGATCTGGGTGACGCATGGCCGCGAGGAAGCGCTGGTGCGCTGGTGCGAGCTCGAAGGCATCGCCGCCCGGCCGCTGCATCTGGTCGGCTACGAAGACGAGGGCGATTGAAGCCATGAACCGCTTCGCCGAGCTTCTCGACCGCCTGGTGCTGACGCCGTCGCGCAACGGCAAGCTGACCTTGCTGACCGACTATTTCCGAGCCGTGGAGGATCCCGATCGCGGGCTGGCGCTGGCTGCCATCACCGGCGATCTCCACATCGCCGCGGTCAAGCCGGCGATGCTGCGCATGCTGGCCACCGAACGCATGGATCCGGTGCTGTTCGGCTATTCCTACGATTATGTCGGCGATCTCGCCGAAACGGTGTCGCTGGTCTGGCCGCAAACGCCTGGGAACATCGCGAACCGCGAGCCGACGCTTGGCGAGGTCGTCGCCAAACTGCAGGCGGCAAGCCGCTCCGACGGACCGAAGGTGCTGGCCGGGCTGCTCGACAGCGCGGGCATCTCGGCGCGCTTCGCCATCATCAAGCTGGTCACCGGCGGCTTGCGCATCGGCATGTCGGCGCGGCTGGCCAAACAGGCGCTGGCCGATTTCGGCAAGGTCGACGTGGCCGAGATCGAGGAACTCTGGCACGGGTTGACGCCGCCTTACACAGCGCTGTTCGCGTGGCTGGAAGGCAAGGCCGAAAAGCCCAGGAACACGGCGTTGGCATTGTTTCGCCCGGTGATGCTGTCGAACCCGGTCGGTGACGGCGATCTCGAAAAGCTCGATCCGGCGGATTATGCCGCCGAATGGAAATGGGACGGCATCCGTGTCCAGGCGGTGGCCGAGGGCGGCATCCGCCGGCTCTATTCGCGCACCGGTGACGATGTTTCCGGCGCCTTTCCGGACCTCGCCGATGCCATGCATTTTTCCGCAACGCTGGACGGCGAACTGCTTGTCGGCGATCCCCGAGAGGCGACGGGAACCTTCTCGGATCTGCAGCAACGGCTGAACCGCAAGACGGTGACACTGAAGATGCAGCAGCAATACCCGGCCTTCATGCGCTGCTACGATCTGCTCCAGGTCGGCGGCGAGGATCTGCGCGCGCTGCCGTTTCGCGAGCGGCGCGGCCGGCTGGAAGCGTTTGTCGGAACGCTCGACCCGAGCCGTTTCGATCTTTCGCCATTCGTCGACTTCACGGATTGGCAAACGCTTGAGGAACTGCGCCGGGTGCCGCCGCATCCGATCATCGAAGGCGTCATGCTGAAGCGCTGGGACTCAGCCTATGTCGCCGGCCGGCCGAAAGGTCCATGGTTCAAATGGAAACGCGATCCGCACACGGTGGACGCGGTGCTGATGTATGCCCAGCGCGGCCACGGCAAACGCTCGAGCTTCTATTCCGACTATACGTTCGGCGTCTGGACAGGTGCCGAAGGCGAAGAGGAACTGGTGCCGGTCGGCAAGGCCTATTTCGGCTTCACCGACGAGGAGTTGAAGCAGATCGACAAATATGTCCGCGACAACACGATCGAGCGTTTCGGGCCGGTGCGCTCGGTGCGGGCTGACCGCGACAACGGCCTGGTGCTGGAAGTCGCCTTCGAAGGGCTGAACCGCTCGACCCGGCACAAATCCGGCGTTGCCATGCGCTTTCCCCGCATTTCGCGGCTGCGCTGGGACAAGCCGGCCAACGAGGCCGACCGCATCGAGACGCTGCAGGCGCTGCTCGACCGCTAGACCGTTCAGCGCTCTTACGGCTCGATCGAAACGCGGATTTCGTAGATGTCCGCGGCCTTGCCCTGCTTGTCGAAGTCGGAATTGATGGCAATGGTGCCGGCCGAGCCCGGACGCTTGTCGGGAAACTGCACATCGAACAGATATTCGTTCTGCTGCTGGCCGACCGCATAGCGCTTGCGGCCGCAGTCGCCGAGTTCGCCGAAATTGCAGTCGACCGAAATCTGCGTCTCCTTGCCTTCTTCGGAGCGGGCAATGATGTCGAACACGGCATGTTTGCCGGCCAGCTTCTCCAGCACGCCTTGTCCGACGTCGAAACTGATCGCCGAACCGGACGCGCCGGAACGGATGCGCAGGAACGAACCGGTATCGTCCTTCATCACCTCGGCCCTGGCGTCAGACGGCGCGCTGACATGGGATGCATCGGCCGGCGAAAACACATTGATCCAGTCGCGCGCCTGGTCCGCGGCGCCGGGTTTTTCCGGACCGCCGTCGGCCGGTGTGAAATCGTCGTCCTCGACGGTCGGCGGCGCTTGCGGCGGGGCGGTGTCGAGTTGCGCGGATGTCTTGAACACGCCGGTCTGCACGGCGAAGAACAGGCCGATGCCAACCGCGGCGAGCAGTGTCACGGTCAGGAAGATGGCGGTCAGCGGCAGGCGACGCCCCCTTATGCGCCGTTCATCGCGGTCGGGCGCCACTTCCGTCGTCGCGCCGGCCGAGGCCGGAACCGACATGTCGATGGCCGGAGCATCGGGAAGCGTGGCGTCCGGCATGATATCGGGAACGACGGGCAGAACGCGGGAGCGCGGCGCATCGGCAGCGGATTGCACGGGTCCGTCGACGACGACATCGGGGGACGATGCCTGTCGGCCGGTTTCGACCGCGGGCGCCGGGTCCGCTCCGAGTTCGACCGCCGGTGCATCGCCCTGCGGACCGACATCCGGCACCGCCGGCAGGAACTCGGATTCGATTTCGGTGATTTTCGCCTGGATTGCCTTGCGGCGCTTGATGGCGACCTCAACGGTCACACCGGGATTGGCCTGGAGCGCGCGATCGAGCGCGGCAAAAGCCGAGCGATAGACCCGTTCGCGGAACGCGCGGTCCTCGGCATTGCCTTTCTCCAAGGCGTTCCGGATCGCTTTTTCGATCACGTCCAAGCGGGTCCCTCTGTCTTTGCCAACCTTGCCGTGATCGTTAGCCGCAGGCGACCAATCAATCAACGGGCGAGCGGCGCATTCTGCCTCGCAGAGGTGTGCAAAGTCCATTCCGGCGCTGTTCCGGCAACAAAATCAGCATGTTTCGCCGATTTCCAGGCGCAGGGAGCGCACGCACCGTGCGCCGCATCCCTTGGCGATTGATTGGCGGACAAGGCGGCGGCCGGCTTCGAGGGTGCCATGGTGCCGCCGCAGGAATTGCCAAGTCGCATCTTGAATTCGCGCCCGGTTGCGTCTATCACCGCCGCATCTTGGAGGCTTAGGCTTCCCGGGCCGCTTTAGCTCAGTTGGTAGAGCACCGCATTCGTAATGCGGGGGTCGCGTGTTCGAGTCACGCAAGCGGCACCAAAAACTCCCAATAATTAGAATCGCTTGCGCCGGGTTTCAGCCGGGCGGACTTATTTGGGTCTAGGCCCAAATAACAGAAAGTGCCCAGCGCTTGACCTCCGGAGGGTTTCGATGTCAGATGATGTCAGTTCTCCAGCCACCTAAAGCTGGCGCACCCCGTGCACGGGTGCACTCCTCGACTACAGCGCGGACCTGCATGCGGTCCGTCGCGGAAGCGCCCTCGTTCTAAGAGCGCGCATGGAGAACGATCATGACGTTGGATTTGCAAAAAAAGGAATTCCATAAAGCTTTGGTCAAAGCTGATAGGGAAGCACGCGACTTGCCTGGCTACACCGGTCATGTGTTTCGCAAGATGATAGCAGGCCACGGCGGCTGGAAAGCCGCCAAGCTTATGCTTCAGCCTATGTCCAGGGGCAAAGTGCAAGATGGCTTTGTCGAACTATGGATGTGCGGTGGGATTGAACTCACCGTGGAATCCATCATCCTCGAACCTAAGTGGTATGAACTGTTCACCCGGGATGATCGAAGAGAGGCGTACCGTAGGCTCTCATCGGTCGGATGTGAGATAGAGCGCGAGCTGACCCCACACAAAGTGCGGTACATCGTGCTGCAATATAGCCGCCCGCTTCGGCCGCTACCCTCGCCTATAGCGTGAGCGCCATAGCGCGTCGCCACAAGTGTGCGGGCGGCGCGGATAACGCTTGGAGGGGCGGCGGTGGGAGTTACCTGCCGCCCGCGCCCCTCTTCGGAAGTATTTTTGGGTCTTTATAATACAATCTATCTATTAGGTAGTACAGCCCATGGAAGCTTGAGATAATCATATGAGATATGATTAGCGATACAGATATCTTAATCAGCGACGACGAGATGGTCGAGCACCAATACGGGTCTACCTGATGTTCCTGCATTTTTTTAATGAAGTAAGATGCTATGGAACTGTACACCGCAACCATCAAAATCGATAAAACAGAAATAAATAGCGAAGAAAATGCTAAGTATCCAAACATAGCGCAGACATACTCGCGACGGCTAAGGCTAGTCCCCCCTGCCGTCAATGACACCTTTCCTACAGTGATCTTCTTGTCTACATCGTCAGATGAGAATGTCGCCACGGTCACAAGGGCCGCTACATAGAAACCTGTTAGGATCGACGAAAAGCTTCCAACTCGATCTAGAAATCCCTTCTCGCCGAAATAATTAGTGCCGTCAAATACCACAAATGGCGCCGTAATTATCAAAGCAATTATCACAACTGTCCAAGCGTCCCGCCTGACAAGCCTGCGGCCCTTTTCATCTACTAGGATCAGGTATCTTAGTGGACTAAGGATTGGGTTCATCTCAAACAGCCATCAAGGCGAGCGCTTTTTCGGCGATTTCGTTCACGATTTGATCTGAACAGACGCGCACGGCTTTTTTAAGATGCACCTGCTCGGAGCGGACGAAGAGTATCTCCTTCGCCTCATGTTCGCGATCCAGCGTCACCGTTCGCTTCCGCTTGTCGCCCAAATCAATCTCGATGTTGAAGTCCTGCCACCCTTCCTTCTTGCCCCACTCAACCAGATTTTTGAACGTGGCCGCCCAGTTCTTCTTATCGATTTCGCCCTTAATCCGGATTTTCATGACCTCGTTGATCGGCTCGAAAATTCCTGCACCGTCAACAAAGTCAACCTCTGCAGGACGCACCAAGGTGATGAAGTTCATATGGCCTTCCTCAAGCGCGCCCGCAATCGTTTCCGATTTAACACCCTCTGCTTTGAAAACGCAGTAGGTCTCCTCTACCTCGCCGTTTTTTGTCTCGAAGTCGTATTTGTACTCAAACAGTGCCGCTGCGATCACCAATCGGAGAATTCCCATGCTCATGCCTGGAATTTCCTCGAGCACAGCCCTATACCGCCCTTCGGCGACGGGCACTGTGTTTATCACAAGGTGGGCCGAAACAGACTGTTCCTCGCCTTCCTCCTTTACCGAATCGCGGATCGTCACCTTCGCCCGTGCTTTCTTACGATATGCGGGGTCGGCAGCGTCAGGGCTGGCTTTGTGAAACAACATTACGATCGCGTTTTGCTTAGGCCAATGTTCGATAGTCATCAACTCGATGATGTCGTGGTTCGGCTGGACTTCGAGGGCAGCTTGCTCCTGGATCCTTGTTTCCAGTGCGTCGAATAGACTGACTTCATTCTCGTCTGCAATCAGCGGAAGGCGAATAGCTGCCTTGTGTCGGGGATTCAGGGTGAATTCGTATTGACGGAAGAACCGCGAGTGCTTTTCAAGAAACAAATTTCCCTCCCCATTGTCCAGCGATACAGGGCCGCCAGGACACTTTAGGGAGTAGATGGTCAAATGTTCCCGCTTTTGTCTACTGGTAAGACCTCGCACGGGATGGTTATGAGCTTTGTTTTTACCGCCGCGCCTTCAGCCCCGACTGCAATTGGCTGAAATGGCCGCCGGTGGGGGCAGCGCGCCTTTCCAGATAGGCTGCCCCTTCGGCCTGCACGAACTCTTGGACCAGTGCGTCGACCGTTAACAACCCGCGCTCAGTCCTGGCATGGACGACTCGCTCTTTCTTTCGGCCATCGGTCTCGCCGACCTCGAAATCATTTCGGTCCTGCAACAGGTCCATGGCGCCCTCGATCAGCCCCTGTTTCACGCCAGCTTTTGCGAGCGAATGATAGAGCGTCATATGGACGGCGTGGTCGCGTGACGCCTGCTTTTCAGCCGCCACCATCTTAGGCCCGTCAACCTTCAGCCTTTCCAGCTGCGCGTTGAGCGCCGCAAGTTCTGCAAGTGCTTCGGTGCAGTAGTTGGCGGCAGCGACACACAGGATGAAGTCATAGCCCTTGCAATCGTCGTCGTCCTCGTCAACCGCTCGGTAGGCGATGCGATACTCCTCCGGGACCGACGCAATGTCGGTTTTGGTGAGCTTCATGCGTAGGCGAAGGCCTTCCTTGATGTAGATGCTGATTGGACTAGCCATGGCTCATGCCTCCTGTTGCTGATGGGCCGACAACACCGCTTCGCGCTTCGAACGGGCAGCGATTGCGGCATTGGCGAAGGTGGTGTCGCCCGCCTGCTGCACGAGTTTGATGAATGCTCCACCGCCCACATCAGACGCGGCGCGCATTTTCTTCAAGCGCTCCAGACGGCGCATCTCGCCCGGAAAGTGCTGGGTGCGGAACCTGTGGCGAAGGGATTCCAATTCCGCCGCCTTCATGCCCGTGGTGACTCGTGGCGCGCGCAGCACCGCACCGATGAGCGCCATATCGTTGCTAACAAGAGCGTCATTGATCTCCTTGGCGAGTTCATCGGGAGTCAGTGCCTTCAGCGACGCCCGAATCTCTTGATCGTATCGCTCCCCAATCGTGGCGTCCGGTGGAGGCGCAAACGTCACCTTCTCAAGCGACGCTATCGTCGTATCAACCTTCTCCTGAGCGGCGAGCAAGCGGGCCGCGACACGCTCGCCACTTTTGCGCGCCGCACTAGCCACTTGGATCGCGGCGGCAGCGGGCGTCTGCGACCCGTCCCCGTACACAGTCTCAGCAAGAGCGACCAGAGCGTGGGCCTCCTCGCGAGCTACCTTCATCGCTCCCGATAGGGCGACATGCTCCAGGTCGGGTTCAGGCTTGTCGTTGCCGCGCTGCTTCTCGGCAAAATGGTCAATCGCCAGCTCATTGATTGATGGGCTGACGTGCAGTTTCAGTTCTTGTTCGGCAACGGTTGCCATGTGATTTCTCCTTCTCAAAAACGTCTATTTTCAAGCACCAAAAGGCCGATCGGCACCCGTGCTACAGAGGCATCGATGGTGATGTAGTCGCCGGCCTTGGTCTGCTTGCGGCGCTCAGCGAGCAGCACGCGGGCCACGCCATTTTCAGTTCCCAGATAGCCGCCTTTCAGCCCGTCTACCGAGACTCGCTCGCCCGTCTCAAAAGACGGGCTTTGGACGACGATCAACCCGCTCGCGTCCTTGGTGAATCCAGTGAAGCGTCCATTGCCATCAGGACGAATTAGGCGGGCGTCTGTGCCGCCGATGGGGTTGCCTGAAAAACCCAGAACGACGTATTTGACGCCGGTGGTGATGGCTACGATATCGCCAATCGCTGCGGTCATCAGATTGCCCCCTCTGTGAGCGTCGTCATCTCTGCCATCTCAAAGGACATCGGCTTCCTGCGGTGCACGAGCAGGGACGCTTGCCACCGCCACAGGGCGGTGAACGACTGGTCCTGCATACGGAGGAACACGAAGAGCGGCGTAGCGCTGTGCACCTCAACCCGCTCGCCCTCGACTATGAACCGTTGGCCCTTCTCGAAAGCGGGGCCGGTGCGCCAGCCCATGTAAACGTCATCCTCGGATTGCATCGTGGCGACGAGATCAATGTCCCCGTCCGCGTTCGTTTCATCACGGATCATGAACACGTGTCTGCCGTCGCCGAGACAGGGGAACATGCCATCGGGGACGACATTGGCGACGACCCACGTCTTGCCGGAATTGCCTTTGACGTAATCACCAATGCGCATTGTTCATCGCCTCGAATAATCGATCTCGTGGAATGGGCGATCACGAGGACTGGGATCTGTGGCCGATGGCCCGTAACCCCTGCCCAGGCACTTCTCCATGAGCATCTTCATCTCTCTCGCATCGGTCTCCGACAGGCCCCCCACTCCGACCTCGCCCACCTTGTGGTTCAGGAGCTTGAGGCGCTGCTGTTCGTCGTGGGTGAGCTTACTGATGTCGTACGTCTGCATGCCATTGCTCGGCGCTTCGACGCGATCCAGCCCAAGTGTCTCGTAGGTGCGCCGGAGGCTGTTCATGACACTCAGGTACGCGAGCAGTTCCGGCAGGCTGGCTGTGCTTGCCTTCGCAAATTCAAGCTCCCATTGCTCAAGGACGATGGTCGCGTTGGCGGCGCTCTTGATCAGAATGAACTGGCTTTGCGTGACGTTGCTGGGTCCGCCTAGGTCAGCAACATGATTGGCAACTAGGTCATGCAGCCGCTTGGCCCACTTGGTGCGCCCGTCCATGCCTGCAAGCAGTGTCTTGCCGTTGGTGACCCTGCTTCTGCCTTTGCGCTTGCGGGGGACCGGATAATAGGCGTCCATTGGGCGTCCAATATGTATCTGCTATGTGCTTTTGCTTCAAATCAACTGGTAAAGCTAACAGTATATTAGCTGCTTTGATGCGTAAAGCTGAACGTTTACAGCGCGTTATGATGGCTTTTGTTTTAGCAATAAGGAAAATCGACTAGAAGAGCGGCCTTTGGGGACTGGCGTCGAAGGACGCTGGCGCTACGCATGCGGTGCGAAGCTGGGGCGCAAATAAATACGGCCCTCGCTCGGAATTCGTGATCTCCCGGCTTTTCAGCCGGATTAGCAGGGTTGACGCGCACTTGCTGTGCCGGGGGTGCCGGGGACTTTCCGATCAATAACACGTAAGGGGAAGTTTTTTTGCAGCGCGCAGCGCAACGCTAGTAGGGGAAGCTTTTGGGCAATTCCCCGGCACCCCCGGCACCCCTAGAAGGGGACTTTGGGATCGATCATCTCGTCCGGAGGCATCTCACCTGAGTCCCGGAACACCATCGCCGCTTGATTTGGCGTCAGCTTGCCGCCAGTCGGAACCATCTCCGTTAGCGTGATCCCGGCATAGTGGGGAGTGTGCTGACCGCCCACGCGCGGTTTGCTGGCCTTGATGCCCAATTGCAGCGCGTACAAGTCAGCTCCGATGGTCTCATCTGCCATGACATGGTGGTTTCGATCTCTCAGCCACTCATTCAACTCCATGTTGAACAGCTTCTTGCTGACTGCATAGCTGGACCCGACGGTGCACATTTCCTCGACAAACCGTTTCACCGGGCCGGTGTTCTCATCCATCAAGTCGAGCAGTTCTTGGCCTGAATCAGGCTGCTCAAAACGTCCTCGCGCTCGCAGCCGCTTCAGTCCTTCGATCCAGACGTTGATGATGCCCGGTAGTTCGGCCAGCAGCTCGGATGTGAGATTTGGGTTCTCGCGCCCATAAAACGACTCCCGGAACTCGATCACAATGAACCGCGTCACGATGACACCGGATGCGTCTTTCAGCTTCGGGACTGTGTTCGCCATAAGGATGATGCGCGTGCTCAGCACACCGTTCCACCGCGACTTGTACTTGCGGCTGATTGAAACCGGGTCCTCACCTGTGATGGTCAGGATGTTCTCAACAGCCGCATGAGGGTTTGATCGCCCCTGTCCACGTGCGTCGGATATGACGGCCAGCGACTTGCCGACCAAGTTTTCCATACCAAAAGATTCGCTGAAGTCCGACAGCTTGGGATTGGCATATCTGCCCGCGCCTACCGCCGCCCGCGACACGCGCCCAATGGTGCCTTTACCTGAGCGCTTCTCGCCGATGAAGGCGAAGGCCTTCTGCTGCGACGTGTCGCCGGTCAGGCAGTACCCCATGATCTCCTCGATGCACTCGATGGACTTGGGGTCATCAGGAAATGCGTTGTGCATGAAGCTTGCCCATACAGGCGCTGCCGCTGCGACGTCATAGTTGCAGTCAACCCCATGTAGAGCGAAGAAGCGCTGCTGTGGCGGATGCAGCGTGTATGTCCGCAAGTCGAGAGTGCCGTTCTTGAAGGGCAGCATGTCAGCGGGCGAGGGGTCGCCAGCCTTGGCGTCGATCCAGAATGGCGCTTCATCGATATTGGGCAGCTGTCGGATGCCCGCAAGCGCGGCGAGGATGTCGCCAACTGCATTGCGCGTTGACTTGAATGGAACAGGCTTACCTTTATCCAGTACCCTGATCGTCTCAAGCCACGGATAGAGCCGCCCCCGAAGCTCCTCGTCATCCATCTGGACCCACCAGCTTCCAGCCCAGCGGTAAAAGTCACCCCGCCAATGCCAGACATCATCCAGCGTTTTTGCGAATTGGCGCGCGATGAAGATAGGCTCGGAACTTGGGAAGATGCCACGTTCATCCTCGGGGCGCATATCGACCCATGAGCGCAG
The DNA here is from genome assembly GCF_003996995.1 of Mesorhizobium sp. M7A.T.Ca.US.000.02.2.1. Taxonomy (GTDB): domain Bacteria; phylum Pseudomonadota; class Alphaproteobacteria; order Rhizobiales; family Rhizobiaceae; genus Mesorhizobium. Next base: position 30,738 of record NZ_RZTT01000004.1, read on the forward strand.
CGTGTCAGGGTTGATGTTGAGCGACTCAGCAAGCTTCGGGATGCCGGTGCACGCCCTTCCACCGCCAAGTCGTTTCACCGTAGCTTCGACACGCCTCATGGACTTGTCTATCGCGCGCTGGTCGTCACCGCACTTGGTTGCCACTTTGTGGATCAGCTTTTTGACTTCCGCCTCCGTCCAACCGTGCGTTAGCAGAGCGCCAGGCACGCGAAGGCCCAGGACATTGCGCAAGCCCTCCTGCCAGTGCCGCATTATCAGGGAGGCGAGGGCGAGACACCGCACGCACTGAAGGAGGAACTCACCTTCTATCTCAAAAGGCTGGCCCTCCTCGGACCAACTGAGCCGTTCGCCGCAGGGATGGACGGACGGCGGAAACATTGTCTGCCCACCAGTTGAGCGGAGCTCGACCAGCATCCCGTCCTTCTTGCCATTGTAGGTGAAGGGCACAGTGGCGGGGACAACCGCCCTGTAGAGCCGGTGCGCCTCCGGCGTAGCGGGACGGCCAAACCGTGCCGGAGTTGGCGGCAGAAACTCTTCGGCGAGCGCTATTGCCTCAGCGCTGTCGAGATCAATGTCTACGAGATTGCCTGATGGCGCCCCAAGCAGCACGCCAACGTTTGAACTGTTGCCGGTGAAGGCTCTATCGACATCGACCTTGTCGAGCGTCTTCTTCTGCCAGTTCTTTTCGAGCGGCGCCTTAGTCTGATGCTGGTAGGCGATCGGCACCCATCCGACACCCATGTACCTGCGTGCCAATGATCGGGTGCCATCAATATCGATTGTATCTGGTCGTGGTGCCATAGCCGCCAAGCCCTTGTTTTATCAGGATTTTGCGGGTATATTGGGAGTTGATCCCAGGGTCGATTTCCGCACGACACCCTTGGTTCTCTTTCAATGCCAGTTCCATCTTGGCGCCGGTCCTGCTCACACAGGGCCGGCGTCTTCTTGTTCAACGCAATTGCGCATCAGGTTGCCGATATAGCTCTCAAAGTTGACCGGCGCTCGTCTTGGCGGGAAACGGTGGACCTTCTCGAGCACCGTTTTCCTGAATTCGCTCTGAGTCATCAGTTGATGGGTGGTCAGCACACAGTGCCTGCCGTTGAACACAAACGACCACATCACCTTCTTGCCGCCTGTGTGCTTGACCAGTTGCGGGATGAAGAACTCGTCTTCGTCCATTACGCCACCGCGCCATATTCGCGGGTCGAACGGTACTCGGCTCTCTCCTTGAGCCAAACGCGAAGCGCATCGCGTCGATAACGGATGTTGCGGGGACCTATCCGAATGAAAGGAGGGCCGTAGCCTTTCGAACGGCTGATCTCGACCCATTGGACACTGACGCCCAGAAGTTTCGCAGTCTGTGCCGTATTCAGGAGATCATCGCCGTCGCTGATTGTTTCAGCTATGGCGTCAGCGCGCCTATCGAGATGCCGGTTTACGTCCATGTTCGGTTTCTCCGAAATGGCACGCGGGGCTTAGCAAAAAAAAGCCCTCGCGCGCATGTTGCACACGAGGGGGCTTTCGTTTGGTTTGGACCGTATGTACGGGCACGGTCCCGAAATGCTCCCGTGCCGCCCCAGCGGGCGGCCTACGGACTTACAACCGTATAATTAGCACGCCCAATAAAACCCACAAGCGGAACGTTTGCGTCAGCCTATCGCGACGACGTTCGCGTCCTCAATCGGAACGATTCCGCATAGCGTTTTTAGCCGATCAGCGACCTTCTGCGCCGGGCTACGAAGACGCTCTACCCTCATCTGCACATAACCCTCTGTGACGTCATTTCCCAGCGAGTGGTTGACCAGTGCCTTGAGCGCCATGGGGCTGATTTCCGTTTCCTCAGCTACGGTGATGAAGGTGCGCCGCAAGTCGTGCACCGACACTTGGACGCCACAGGCCTTGGCGACGGCATCGAGAGGAAATTTCGGCTCTGCGATATAGCCTGTCTTCTTTCCGTGCGAGGGGAACACGTAGTCGTTGGGATCTTTTCCAACCGCGCGCCGCGCCACTAGCAGATCCCGAACGAAGTCCGACATCGGCAGATCAAGCTTCCGCTTTGCCTTGGTGTTGATGGCTGGGATGTGAAGCAGCTTTTTGTCGAAATCGACATACGCCCATTTCAACATTGCGGCTTCGCGTCGGCGCAACCCTGTGAAGAGAATGAAGCGTAGGTAGTCGGCTGCAACCGGGTTGGGCAAAGCGCAGACGGCCTTGTAGAAGACAGGCATGTCGTCGGCCTCAACCATTCGTTCGCGCCGCTCTTCAGCAAACCACTGCTTCCGTAAGCGGACAGGATTTTGCGGAAGTGTCGGATCTTGGTCCGCTGCGAAATTCCAGAGAAGACGAAGAATGGCCATCGTCGTGTTAGCAGTCACCTCGCCCTTCCAGCGATTTGACAGCGCGATCTTCTGGGCAATCTCGCCGTGGCGCTTTTCCACGGCATCGCGGGTGATGAAGTTGAGTGGCTTGTCCAGCCAGGATGTCAGATGGTTCTCCACCTTGTCCTTATAGTTCGAGACAGTGTTGGCGCTCAGTTTCGCGTCATACTTTTTCAAGTACGCATCCAGCGCTCCTTGCAGCGTCATTGACCGCGCCTTGGGATCCTTTCCCTTGCGAAGGTCAACTAGCATGTCGGCAGCTTCCTCGCGTGCCTTAGACAGGGCCATTTCGTTGACAGCCGCCACCGTAACGCGACGTGTCTTTCCGTCGGGAAGTGTGCGCTGTGCGATAAACGTTTTGGTGCTGGTCACGCCCGAGCAGAGGACGCCAAAACCTTTCAGATCTGCATCCCAGTGAAGCACCTGCTTCCCCGATGGATCGGGGGCAAGTAGCTTCTCGATGGTACGTTCCGTGAGCTTGATACGCGGCAAGATACTCTCCTGACTGGTTGGGCCTAGAGCGGGAAGCAAATAAGGAAAACCACCTTAGTTGCACCACCCTAGGTTGTTTTACAATCAGGGGACGTTATAACGCTTTCGCCATAAAATATAGCGAAATCAATAGATTGACCCGTTGCGCGCCTTATTTTTAAAGCACGCTATTCGTGTATGGACAGCATTCGTAATGCGGGGGTCGCGTGTTCGAGTCACGCAAGCGGCACCATTTCTCCCTTCGTTTCGTCGTCTACCCCTTCTCATCTGGCGCAAAGGATTGCGGCGCCGGCTTGGCAGATCTGCCATTGTCGAGACCCCGGTTTGGTGTGAAACTCATGGCCTCAGCACGGGAGGTCAAAAAATGCCCAACAATTTCAAGACCGGAGACGTCGTCAAGCTGAAATCCGGAGGCCCCAGGATGACGATCAGCGATGGCGCAGCCTCGGGCATGTATCTGTGCCATTGGTTCAATCGCGAGGGCGAGGTGTGGACCCCGCAACATGCCGGGTTCAAGCCGGAACAACTGATTGCGGCGGACCAATCGGACTAGAGTTCCTTCCATCCCGATCGAGCCGGGATGGGCACCCTCTTTTGTCCGGGCGTGAACGGATCAGCAGGCGCGACCGACGGATTTTCCGGGTCGCGGCGTTTAACGGTTGAAGCGCGATGGCGGCACAAGCCGTCTGCGTCGCGCCAACCTGGAGACGCACAACATGATCAGTCGTTCGATATCAGTCGTTGCCTTGAGTTTGCAGACCGTTGCGGCTTTCGCCCAGGTAACGACGCCGCCTGCACCGCCGACCGCCGCGCCACTTGCCGCGCCAGGCGCTTCGGGGACCAGGTCCGACATCACGCTGGCCAAATTCCAGAAGCGGCGCGAAAAGGCGATCATGGCGGCCGACACGGATGGCGACGGCAAGATCAGCCTGCTGGAATGGGAGGCCTTTCAGACGAAGCGCAACGTCAAGGGCGACGCCGCCAAATCTTTCGCGCGGATCGATTCCAACCATGACGGCTTCATCGATCACGCCGAACTCGATGCATTCTTCGCCAGGCGCTTCGCCCGGCTGGATAAGAATGCCGACGGCATTTTGACGGCCGACGAACTGCCGGGCCACAAAACCGCTCCCAAGCAAGAGCAATGACCAAGAGGCAATGACGCGCGATGAACATCGGGAGTGCGCCGACTGATGGCTGCGGATCCGGACGAGGAGCTGGTTCGCCGTGTTGGCGCCGGCGAGCCCGCAGCCGTGCAAACGCTCGTCGCGCGCAAGCTGCCGCGTATCCTGGCGCTTGCCGTGCGCATGCTCGGCGATGCGGCGGAGGCCGAGGATGTCGCCCAGGAAACCTTCGTGCGGATCTGGCGCCATGCCGCGAGCTGGCGGCGCGGCAATGCGCGCTTCGACAGCTGGATCCACCGAGTGACGCTCAACCTTTGCTACGACCGGCTGCGTCGCAGACGCGAGTGGGTGAGCGGCGACCTGCCGGAAATGGTCGACCCTGCGGCACTTCCCGACGCCCCTCGCCAGGAGGACGCGGTTCAGGTCGAACGGGCGCTGCAAGCCATAGCGCCGCGCCAGCGCGAAGCGATCGTTCTGGTCTACTATCAGGAGATGTCCAATATCGAGGCGGCAGCGACCTTGCAGATCAGCGTCGATGCCCTGGAGAGCCTGCTTGCGCGCGGCCGGCGGTCGCTGCAGGCGATCCTGGCGGGGGATGGCGCCGATGAGTAAGCACCGGGCAAGCACCAACGCACCACGGCCATTGCGCCTTGCTGGTGCCGCCTGGCGCTCGGCGCCGACGGGCAAGGGGGCGACACATGGCTGAAGGATCCAGGAACGAACCCGCAATGGATGCCAGGCGCTTTGCCGTCTTGGCCCAGGCCTATGGCGGCGACTTGCGGCGATGGCCCGCGGCTGAGCGAATGGCCGGCACGGTCTTTGCCGCGAGCGGCGCGGGCAAGGCCATCTTGAGGCAGGCCGGAACACTTGACGCGCTGCTCGACAGCTACCGCGTCGACGCCCCGGACAAGGCACTGCACGGCAGCATTCTGCAGGCTGCCGGCCGGCACCTCGTCCAGCGCCGGCGCCAGTGGTTCTGGTGGCTGGGACTTGGACTTGCCGGCATTGGTCTGGCCGGTGCCGTGGCAGGGCTGGCCCTGGTGACCATCGTCACGCCGGAGGTCCAGCCGGACCATTATGTGCTGGATGCCAATGCGACGGCGTTTGGCGATGCCGGCCCCGCTGCCGAGAACGGTGAGGAAAGCCTATGAGCACGCGCTGGGTCCGTGGTCTGGTTATTGCTTCCGTGGTGCTGAACGTCTTTCTTGCCGGCGCATTCGTCGGCGGTGCGGTCTGGCTGAGAAATGCCAAAACAGGTGTCTCGCTGGAATCGGCCGGCCGACAACTTCCCGACCAGGATCGCAAGGCGTTCCGCGAGGCGCTGCGCCAGGTTCGCGTGCAGTCCCGTCAGATCATTCTGGATGGCCAGCAGGCGAGGCAGGAGGCAGCAGACCTGTTGCAACAGCCTGTCATGGACGAGGCCGCCGTGTCGGCTGCCCTGGAGCGGGCACGCAACGCCGACGCGACGGTTCGCACCCGGCTCGAGCAGGCCATTGTCGACTTCGCGGCGAACACATCACTCGAAAACCGGAGCGTGCTGGCACAGGCATTGCTGCGCCATATGGAACGCCGCGCTGCCGTTGCGCCGAAAAAATCGCCATGACGACCGACGGAAAAGGCGGGAGACGCCGTTTAACGAAGAGAAGGGACAAGCCTGCCCGATCGCACCGTGCCGGGCGGCCATCTTCAAACTCGAATGCACTCGGAGTCCAATTATGAGTCGCCTGAAAAACTATGCAGCAACCGCTATCCTGGCCATCGGTGGAACTGTCGTGACAGCCTCCGCGTCCAGCGCGATGCCCTTCATGTCTGTAACCCATCCGGCCGCCCCGGCATTGGTCGAGCATGTCCGCTGGGGGTGCGGCATCGGCTGGCACCCGAACCGATGGGGCCGTTGCGTGCCGAACGGCGTCGTCGTCGTGCGCCCGCACTACCATTACTGGCACGCTCCGGTCTATGGCTGGCACCCGCACCATCACTGGCGCCGCTGGCACCATAACTGATCGAAGCACCGCGGGGCCAGGCACCTGGCCCCGCGTCAGCGCCGGCGCACGGGCAATCCTGTCAGCCAGCCCGGAGTTAAGGTTAGCGCCGCTCCAATCCGTGGACGCCCGCTAGATATCTCAGCCGATTGGGTCCGGCCCCAGCGTCGCCACCGTCTTCAGCGCGCCGTCGAGCATGTCGCCCTTCTCGTCCTTCAGCGCCATCTCGCGCAGGCGGCGGATCCAGTCGGCGGCGTCGGCTCGGCCCTTGACCAGGTCGAGCGCCGACAGCACGCGGTCGAATTTCGACTGTGCCCGGACATGGGTGTCGCTGTAGCCCTTGATCAGCCGGCGGCAATTGAGGATCTCGACGGCCAGTGCGTAGTCCTGGGGCACATGGTCGAGAGCCAGCGCGTACCAGCGATCGAGATGCGCGACCTCGACCTTGTGGCGCAGCAGACTGCGGCGCCAGCGGCGCAGGCCGCCGATGAACCACAAAGCGGCAAAGCCGGCAAAACTGTCGGTGCGGATGCGGCGACCATGATTGATGCGACGATCGAGAAAGGCGGCGAGCTTCGGGCGGCTTTCGATATAGCTTCCCAGCCCCGCCGGCAGCGTGCCGCAGAACTCCTCGATGCGCGGGTGGAAATATTCGGTCACCTGCAGGATCGAGCCGTCCTTGACGCCGACCTCGCGGCGCACGCGTTTGCCGCGCGTCGAACGTGTCTTGAGATCGGCGACACGGATCATGTCGTCGTAGCATAGCGCGTTGGCCAGATGCTTGGCAGCAGCGATCGACAGGCCATAGCCCTGAAGCGGCCCGTCCAGCGCGACGGCCTTGTCCAACCGGTCGAGATACTCGCGCCCATAGGCGATGTCCTGATAGTCGACGACCTTTCTCAAGCCCCGAAGTGCCATGTCGCGTACGGCTACCGGCAACAGGTCGATGCGGGCAGCCAAGGCCTGCCAGCCCTGCAGCAGGTTTTGCGGGCCACTCACCTGTCCTGTGCCCAGGGCAGATTCGACAATCGCGGGCTCAGCCGGCTTCTGCGCCGGTGCTGCCGTGCCGCGCGCGCGGTCAAACGCAGCGCCGAAGGCAGCAAGGCTGGCTTTGACGCCCCGGCCGCCGGCACCGATCGCCTGTTCGTAGCTCTCGCGGGTGAAGGGCAGCGCATCGGACCCCGCTAGCGCGCCAAGCAGGCTGGCCGAGATCATCGAGCCATTGTCGGCTGCGATCTTTTCCATGTCGAAAGCGATGAAGCGCTTCGATGCGGCTTCCGCCGTCGCATGCACCTTGGAGGACGAAGCCCGGCCATCGCCCGGTTCGATCTTTTCCGACACGGCGGCGATGCGGTGCGACGAGGCAATCAGCGTGGTGCGGTCGGGCGTGACGAAGCCGCGAATGATGGCACGGCCGGCTTCCATCAATTCGGCGGCGATCAGGATGTCGACGTCGCCCTGCGACGGCGACAGCGCAAAGACCGGCAGCCGGCCGGTGTCGCGGGCCATCTCGACATAATAGATGGTGGCGCCGGTACGCTGGGCGACGCCGGCGACCGAGGTCGATTGCGCGACATAGCCGTTGCGCTCGGCGACATCGGTGATCCAGTCGGCGAGCACGCCACCGCCCTGGCCGCCGACCGCCAGCACGGCGAGCTTGATGACACGCTCGCTATCCTGAGCGCCGGCGCGGGCGCGAAGTGGGGGGACAGCGTCAAGCATCGGCGAAGGTCAGCCGCCGGCTTTCGCGGCGTCGCTGCAACAGGCTGATGGTGGCGCGGCGCGCGGCTTCCAGGAAACGGTCCCAGCGGCTCGGATTGTGGACGACGTCGGCGCGGTAGAAGGATGGGCAGAGCACTGCCGCATCGGCGACCTCGCCACAATTGCCGCAGCCGACGCAGCTCTGGTCGATATGAGCGACCGGATCGTCGCGCAGCGGATCGTCTGTTGACTTGACCGACAGCGAGGGACAGCCGGACAGCCGCATGCAGGCATGGTCGCCCGTGCAGATATCCTCATCGACACCGAATTTCGGTTTCACCACACGGGTCCCGCCCTTGATCGCCTTGTCGACCAGCGGCTTTTCGCGGCGCTGCCGGTTGAGCATGCATTCGGACGAGGCGACGATGACCTTCGGCCCTTTCTCGTCCGTCGTCAGCGCCTCACGCAGCGTGTCCTGCATCTTGGTCACGTCATAGGTGCGGTCGACATGGCGCAGCCATTTGACGCCCATGCCTTTGACCGCCTCGGTGATCGGATGCTTCGTCGACTTGGTCTTGTTGCCGGCGCGCGATGACAGGATGTCCTGCCCACCCGTGGCTGCCGAGTAAAAATTGTCGACGATGACGATGACGCCGTCGTTCTTGTTGAACACCGCATTGCCGATCGAGGAGGTCAGGCCATTGTGCCAGAAGCCGCCATCGCCGACGAAGGAGATCGAACGGCGCTTGGCATCGGGCGAATTGAAGGCTGAGGCAGAGGCCGGACCCAGGCCATAGCCCATGGTGGTGGCACCGAGCTCGAAGGGCGGCATGATCGAGAACAGATGGCAGCCTATGTCGGAGGCTATGTGGTGCTTGCCGAGCTCCTGCTCGACCAGCTTGGTCGCGGCAAAGATCGGCCGTTCCGGGCAGCCGATGCAGAAGCCCGGCGGACGGCCCGGCACGACGTTGATCAGGTCGGCTGCGTCGACGCCATCGCCGACCTTGTTGGGCGCTCGCACTTCGCCGGGCAAAAGATGCGGCGCCTCGGCGCGCAGGAAGGCGCCGATGCCGTCAAGCATGACCTGGCCGGTGTATTCGCCGGCCATCGGCAGATGCTCCTTGCCGACCAGCCTGGTGCCGCGGCCCGCCTTGTGCAGCATCGAGGCAAAGGCCTGTTCGATGTAGTTGGGCTGGCCTTCCTCGACGACCAGCACCGACTGCTTGCCCTCGCAGAACGACAGGAACTCGTCATCGATCAAGGGATAAACGGCATTGAGCACATAGAGCGGCACATCGGTGTCGCCATAAATGTCGGCAAGGCCGAGCCGCTGCAACGCGCGGATGACCGAATTGTACATGCCACCCTGCATGACGATGCCGACCGAGCCGTGGTCCGAGCCGAAGAACTCGTTGATCTTGTTCTTGGTGATGAAGTCCACCGCCGCCGGCCAGCGCTTCTGCACCTTCTCCTTCTCATGCAGGAAGGAGGCGGGCGGCAGCACGATGCGGCCGGTGTCGCGGCGCGGCGCGTCGAGCGCATCGGCGACCGTCATGTCAGGCCGCTTGTTGTCCTTGGCGATGAAATGGCCATGCACGTGGCAGCAGCGGATGCGCACCTGCAGCATGACCGGCGTGTTGGAAATCTCCGACAGTTCGAAACCGTCCTCCACCGCCTTGACGATCGATGGCAGATTGGGGCGCGGGTCGAGCAGCCAGACCTGGCTTTTCATGGCGAAGGCATGGCTGCGCTCCTGCATGATCGAGGAGCCTTCGCCATAGTCCTCGCCGACAATGATCAACGCGCCGCCGGTGACGCCGCCGGAGGCGAGATTGGCCAGCGCATCGGAGGCGACATTGGTGCCGACCGTCGACTTGAAGGTCGCCGCACCGCGGATCGGATAATGCACCGAGGCGGCCAGCATGGCGGTGGCGGTGGCTTCCGAGGCGCTGGCCTCGAAGTGCACGCCGAGTTCGCCCAGAATGTCCTGCGCGTCGGCCAGCACGTCCATCAGATGACTGATCGGCGCGCCCTGATAGCCGCCGACATAGCCGACGCCGCATTGCAGCAGCGCCTTGGTGATGGCGAGAATGCCTTCGCCTGCAAATTCCTCGCCGGCGCCGAGCCGGAGCTTCTCGACTTCCCTGGCAAAAGACCGTTCGGCCATTTTTCAATCCTTCCGTTGCCGCCCTGCGCTGGCGGCGCGTAGGTCTATCTGCTTGACCTCTTCCGAAAACCGGGATCCACTTTTCGGGGTCATGCTAGATGTCGTGCTTGCGAATGTTCTTCAGCATCTTCAAAAGCGTGGCGATGAGTGCGGAATATTCAGCGTCGTCGATATCGTCGAACATCGCCTCGAACGCGTCATGCATGGCCGGCCAGGCGCGCGCGAACTCGGCGCGGCCCTCGTCGGTCAGGAACACATGGCGGATGCGGCTGTCGGTGACACCCTGTTCGCGCCGTACGAGGCCCTGGCCCTCCAGTGAGTCGAGCGTCCGGCTCAAGGTCGATTGCTCGATGACCGTATAGACCGAGAGGTCGTTGACGGTGATGCCGTCGGTGACCGACAGCACGGCCAGCGTGCGGACCTGCGGAATGGTCAGGCCTTGCTTGCGAAAATCGTCGCGCAGGGTGGCGTTGTAGCGGCCCATGATGCGGTTCATCAGATAGGGCGCGAATTGCTGCAGGCCGATCTGCCCCAGGGTCGAAATGCGCTGGCGCTTCTCAGTGACCTTCTCTTCCATTACAGCCTCCCCGCCAGGAGAAAGCCGGAACCGCCGCCAAGGCCCGCGCCCGGGTGGGTCGAGGCGCCTATGTGGTAGAGGTTCTTGATGCCGGTCTGATGGTTGCGGCTGCTCTTGAACGGCCGCCACAGGAAGGACTGGTCGATGGTCGAGGAACCGCCATAGGGATCACCACCCACCAGATTGATGTTCATCGCCTCGAGATCGGCCGGCGAATAGGCGCGGCGCGCGATGGCGCTGTCCTTGAAGCCCTCGATATGGCTGGCAAGGATCGTTTCTGCGCGGTCGGCATAGGCTTCCCGCAAAGCGTCGGTCCATTGCCCGTCAGCCGGCGCCTGCAGCATGCCGGCGGCATCGCCCTTGATGTGGCGGGGAGCTTCGGGCAGTTGCAGCCACAGGATGGCCTTGCCCTCCGGACAGCGCGACGGATCCAGCGCATGCGGCTGGCCGACACAGATGCTCGGCACCTCCGGCAGCATGCCGCGCGCCGCTTCGTTGCAGGCTTTCGAGACGCCATCCAGCCCAGGCGTCAAATGCAGCAGCGCGACCTTGTCCAGGCCTTCGCCGCGCCATGCGGGCGGTTTGTCCAAGGCGTAGTGGATCTGGAAATTGCCTTTGCCGTAGCGATATTTCTGCGTCGCCTCGACATCGGCTTTGGGAGCCTCGCTGCCGAGCAACCGACCATAGAGTTGGGTCGGTGTGACCGAGCAGATGACGCTCTTGTTGGCCGTGATCGTTTCGCCCGATGCCAGTCGCACGCCGGTTGCGCGACCACCACTCTGGACAATCGAAGCGACATCGGCGTCGGTACGGATGTCGCCGCCGCGTTCCCGGATCAGGGCCTCGAAGGCCGCCAGCAGGTTTTTTGCCCCGCCCTTGACGATCGGCGCGCCCGCCGCCTCAAGCGCGAAGGCGATAACCCTGGCGATCTGGCCGGAAAAGGCGTCTTCGGGGCCGAGCCCGGCATGCAGCACCCAGGGCGCCCACAGCGCACGAATGGTTTCGGACTGGTAGGTGCTTTCCAGCCAGCCGCGCGCCGGCACGAGTGCCTCGCCGAGAAAGGCGGCAAGGCCACGCGGGCCACGCCGCCAGCCATCACCGGCCAGCAGCTTCGCTGTCGGATAGGACCACAGGCTGCCGCCGAGCAGGCCGAACAGCAGGCCGGCATTGCGCTCGATGCCGCCGACATCATCCGCGTGCCGGTCACCGTCGCCTGCCGCGATCGCATTAAGGGCGACGACGTTGGCGGCACGGTCGGTGCTGAGCACGGCATGGCTGCCGTCCGGCCGCAGCACGCCGGTCGGCGTGCCGGTGTGGCAGAACTCCAGCCCGTGGCGCGCGAGGTCGGCGCCCAGTGCCGCAAAGGCCGGCGAGGTGATGAACAGCACGAAGGTCGTCGCCATCACATCATGGATGAAGCCGGGCGCGGTGATCTCCTCGGTGCGCAGGCAGCCGCCAATGCGGTCGTTGCGCTCCAGGACGAGCACACGCGCCCCTTTGCCCCCGAGCATCGCCGCGCAGACCAGCGCGTTGATGCCGCTGCCGACGATGATGTGATCCGGCT
>NZ_RZTT01000500.1 GCF_003996995.1 Mesorhizobium sp. M7A.T.Ca.US.000.02.2.1
CTCCGGCATGGTCGACTTCCTGCCGTCGAGCTCGAAGGGCTCCAGCCATCTCACCTATGAACTGGCGGAAACCGCCGCGCGCGAGGCCGTGGCCGAGTCCGGCCTCGATTCCGGTGATTTTGGTGGTCCTCTCTTCCTCGCTTCACCGCCGGTCGAACTCGACTGGCACGACCGCTTCGCGCTCTACAATTCCAATGATTTGGACTCCGGCGGCGAACGGCTGCTGCGGGTGGCGCGCGGATTGAAAGAACTCGACTTTTTCGAGACCACGCAGTTCGGCTCGATCGCCGGCCGGCTTGCCGACCGTTTCGGCACCCGCGGGCTGCCGATCACGCTGTCGACCGCCTGCGCTTCCGGCGCCACCGCCATCCAGCTCGGCGTCGAGGCGATCCGCCGCGGCGAATGCGACCGCGCGCTGTCGATCGGCGCCGACGGTTCGGCGACCGCCGAGGCGCTGATCCGCTTTTCGCTGCTGTCAGCGCTGTCGACCCACAACGACATTCCCGAAAAGGCGTCAAAACCTTTCTCCAAGGACCGCGACGGCTTTGTCCTCGCCGAGGGTTCGGGCGCGCTAGTGCTGGAATCACTGGAAACCGCACTCGCGCGCGGCGCCACGATTCTTGGCATCCTGCGCGGCTGCGGCGAAAAGGCGGACGATTTCCACCGCACCCGCTCGAAGCCGGACGCTTCGCCGGCGATCGCGGCGGTTCGTGCTGTGCTAGCCGATGCCGGCTTGAGCCAGGACGAGATCGACTACGTTAACGCCCACGGCACCTCGACGCCGGAAAACGACAAGATGGAGCATCTGTCGCTGTCGACGGTGTTCGGCGAGCGGATCGGCTCGATGCCGGTCTCGTCGAACAAATCGATGATCGGCCACACGCTGTCGGCGGCGGGCGCCGTCGAGGCGGCGTTCTCACTGATGACGATGCGCGAAAGCGTCATCCCGCCGACCATCAACTATGACAATCCCGACCCCGCGATCGTGCTCGACGTGGTGCCGAACAAGAAGCGCAATGCCGAGGTCCGCACCGTGCTGTCGAACTCCTTCGGCTTCGGCGGCCAGAACACTTGCCTTGTCATGGCGCGGGAACCGGTCTAAGCGACCTTTTTCAGCCAGACCGAAACCGACAGGCCCAATGCGCGCATTGCAACTTATCGAGGACCGCCGTCTTGAAACGGTGGACCTGCCGCCTCCCCCACCGCCGGCACTTGGCGAAGTCACGCTGCGCATCAAGGCGGTGGCGCTGAACCATATCGACGTCTGGGGCTGGCGCGGCATGGCCTTCGCCAAGCGCAAGCTGCCTCTGGTCGTCGGCGCCGAAGCCTCCGGCGAGGTCGAGGCGGTAGGCCCCGGCGTTTCCAGCCTGCTGCCCGGACAATTGGTGTCGATCTACGGCGCGCGCACCTGCGGCCTCTGCCGAGCCTGCCGCGAAGGCCGCGACAACCTCTGTGAACATGTTTCGGGTGTGCACGGTTTCCATCTCGACGGTTTCGCGCAAGAGAAGATCAATCTGCCGGCTCGCCTGCTGGTCCCTGCCCCGCCCGGCGTGACCGACATCGGCGCGGCGGTCGCGCCCGTCACCTTCGGCACGGTCGAGCACATGCTGTTCGACAACGCCAGGCTACAGCCCGGCGAGACGATCCTTATCCATGCCGGCGGATCCGGCATCGGCTCTGCGGCCATCCAGCTGGCCAAGCGGATGGGCTGCACCATCATCACCACGGTCGGCTCCAACGACAAGATCGACAAGGCCAAGGCGCTCGGCGCCGACCATGTCATCAACTACCGCGACGACCGTTTCGAGGGCGTCGTGCGCAAGCTGACCAAGAAGAAGGGCGTCGATGTCGTCTTCGAACATGTCGGCGCCGACACTTTTGCCGCCTCGATGTTGTGCCTGAAGCGCGGCGGCCGCCTGGTGACCTGCGGTTCGACTTCCGGCGTGTCGACGCAGATCAATCTGATGCAGCTGTTCCAGCAGCAATTGAAACTGCTTGGCTCGTTTGGGTGCCGCATGGAAAACATGGCCAACGCCATGCAGAAAATGGCGGCGGGACAGGTCGCACCCGTCATCGACACCGAAGTCGGCTTCGACGGTATCGACGCCGCGCTGAAGCGCATGGAAGGCCGCGACATTTTCGGCAAGATCATCCTGCGCGTCGGCTAGAGCCTTGACCTCTGTGTTCAAGAAGTTCCGCCGGGATCTAAAATTTCGCTACGGCAGGCAACTGCGCCAGCTCAATTACTGGCTGGTGGCGCGCGCCGCAATGATGATCATCTCGGTCCTGCGCCTGCTGCCGGCCGACAGTGCGTTGAATTTCGCCGACCGCGCCGCACGCATGGTCGGCCCCCGGGTGGGACGCCATCAGGTCGCCGTCGACAATCTGCGCAAGGCCTATCCGGAAAAGGGCGAAGCCGAGATCCAGGCGATCGCCTCCGACATGTGGGGCAACATGGCCCGTCTCGCCGCGGAATACATCTTTCTCGACGCCCTCTTCGACTATGACCCTACAGCGATCAAGCCCGGCCGCATCGAGGTCAAAGGAGCGGACCACTTCCTCGAAATCGCCAGCGAAGTGAAGCCGCACATCGTCTTTACCGGCCATCTCGGCAATTTCGAACTTCTGCCGGTGGCGGCGGCGACCTTCGGCATGAACATCACGGCGCTGTTTCGCCCACCCAACAATCCTTATCTTGCCGACTACATCCTCTCGACGCGCCGCTCGACCATGGGCTCGTTGCTGCCATCGATGGCCGGTGCCTCATTCGCCTTGGCCGGGGTCCTGGAGAACGGCGGCAACATCGGCATCCTTGTCGACCAGAAATTCTCCAACGGACTGGAGACGACATTCTTCGGCCGTCCGTGCCAGAGCAATCGGGTGCTGGCCACCCTTGCCCGTCACTATGACTGCGACGTCTATCCGGCGCGCTGCATCAGGCTGCCAGGCAACCGCTTCCGGCTCGAAATCGAGGACAAGCTGACATTGCCGCGCACGGCTGACGGCAGCGTCGATGTCCACGCCACCACCCAGCGTCTCAACGATGTCGTCGAACGCTGGGTGCGAGAAGATCCCGGCCAGTGGATGTGGTTCCACAAAAGGTGGGAGATCAGCGGCGGGCGTCGAAAGCGGCCCTCGCAGGCAAAAGCGGTCCCGAACGCTTAAACAGAACTGCTGGCGAGGGTGTTAGCCCTGCGCCAGCCGACAACAGCGAACCTGAATCTCTTCAGTTGGTGACGACAATGCGCGTATTGCCGAAACCGGCTTGCCGAACCATCGCATAGAAGGCGGCGGCATTGGTCGGGTGCAAGCGCACACAGCCATGCGATGCCGGGCGCCCGAGCTGCCTCACCGCGCCGGTGCCGTGAATGGCATAGCCGCCGCGGAAGAACACCGAATGAGGCATTGGCGACATGTCGTATTTGCGCGAATACCACATCCGCGCCGTCCGTTGCGGCCGATAGCTGCCGCGCGGCGTAATGTAACCTTTGCGCGCGGTGGAGACGCTCCACCGGTAAACCGACGCGCCATATCTGACGGTCATCGTCTGCGAAGACACGTCAATATTTGCAACGAGGCTGGCTGCCCAGCCCTGCCCCGAAGCACCGAACAGCATCGCAACAAACACGGCTGCCATGAGAACTGTCTTTTTCATGCGATCAAACCCCTTTGATTGCCCCTAACCTGCCTGCCCTCAAATAGTCTCTCATCTTTTTAATGGCAGATGAACGGGCTAACACACACACCTTGACCAATTCGCCAATCCAAAGCAGCGAATTTGAACGATTTCCCGCAATAGTTGCCGCAACGACACGCCGCACAGGCTCGATCACCAACGGGCTTGCAAAACTGCCGAGATCGCTGCTCAACTCTGGGC
>NZ_RZTT01000501.1 GCF_003996995.1 Mesorhizobium sp. M7A.T.Ca.US.000.02.2.1
GCTCCGAACCTTCCTCGCTTTCGTCGACAGCGGCTCGCTGGCCCAGGCGGCTGCAAGCATTGGCCGCTCGCCCTCGGCGGTGACCGCCCAGATGCAGCGGCTGGAGGAAATTGTCGGCGAGCCGTTGCTGGCGCCGCAAGGGCGAGGGCGCGGCTTGACCCCTGCAGGCGAAGACCTCGTCGGCCATGCCAGGCGGATCCTTGCCGCCCATCGCGAGGCATGGCTGGCGCTCAAGGGCGCGCGCGCTGCCGGACGCGTCGCCATCGGCACGACACAGGATTTCGCCGACAGCGGCCTGCCGGACCTGCTGCGGGCCTTCGCCGTCAGTCATCCGCGCGTCAGGATCGAATTGCGGGTCGGCCGCTCCGCCGAACTGGCGCAGGCGCTGCAGTCTGGCGGCCTCGATCTGGCGATCGTCATGCGCCAGGCAGCGGCGTTGGACGAGGTCGGCGTGCTGCGCGAGCCGATGATATGGCTGTGTTCGCAAAAAGGGCTGGCTTCGCGGCAGGAGGAATTGCCGCTGGCGCTGCTCGATCCGTATTGCGGTTTTCGCGAGGCAGCACTTGCCGCACTCGATGCTGCCGGCCGGCGCTACCGCATCGCTGCCGGCAGCGCCAGTCTGGCCGGCCTGCGCACGGCGGTGAACGCCGGTGTCGCGCTGACGCTGCGAACGGCTCGCTTTGCCCATTCCGGCATTGTCGAGGCGCCGCGCGAGCTTGGCCTGCCGCAGGTTCCAATGGCTGAGTTCGCCATCCGGTTGCGCGCTGGCTCCGATGGTCCGGCGGGCGATCTGGCGGCTCTGCTCGGCGGCAACCTTGCCTTGTCGGGCTGAATGCCCAAAGAAAAAGCCGACCTTACGGTCGGCTTGGAGTAGGACGGGCCGAGGGGTTTGGGGGGACTTGGGGATGGCCCGTCGCACCCATAATGCCTGACCCGGATGATGGTTCCGTGACTGTGTCACTTTTTTAAGAAATATTTGACCCCACGCGTCGCGGGCCGGCCATGCGTTGCGAGCGGGCCCTCAGCCAATCCCGCCCCGCATGGGCGAACACCGCGCACAACACGATGATGCCGCCGATCATGCTGGCGGCTGGTGCAATCTCGCCTAGGAACAGGAAGGCAAACAGGATCGCGAACGGCACTTCGGCCGAGCCGAGCAGCCCGGATTCGGCCGGTGGGATGAGCCGCGCGCCCTCCGTCCACAGGATCGAGGACAACGCAAAGGACGCGCCGAACGTGGCGAGCAGAACGGCATCCCTTGGCGAAACCCCCAGCGGATCGGTGACGAACCAGCCGAGCACGAACAGCAGGAACGCCGAAACCGCGCCGGCCCACACCACCGGCGTGTCGCGGAACGCGCGCACCATGATCATGTAGAGGCCGCTGCCGATGGTCATCAGCAGTGCCAGTCCGTCGCCGAACAGATTGCCGGTGCCGAAGCCGGACCAGACCATGATCGCCACGCCGCACAGCGACACGGCGGCGGCGACCATCGTCTGCAACCGGAAGGGTTCGCGCGTCAGAACCCAGGCCAGCAGCGCGGTGACGAAAGGTGCTGTGGCATAGATGACCGCGACATTGGCGACGAAGGTGAACTTGAACGCCGAGATGAAGGCGATGCTGGCCAGAGCTCCCTCTACCGCCAGCAGCCAGCCGCGCCAGCCAAGCCGCAGCTTCTCGCGGTTGCCGGAACGGTGACGCCGCCACAGCACATAGAGGCTGATCAGGATCGCGCCGACAAAGCCGCGCCAGCAGATGATGGTCAGCGGGTCGGCATGGATCGACTTGGTCAGCACGCCCGTCAGGCCGAACACTGCCGCCGAGGACGACACCAGGATGATGCCGAGTGTGCGCTCCGCGGCGGTGTCGGTGGCGGCTGCAATGTCAGTCATGCAACCAGCCTACGCCGCTTGGTCCTGACATCGTAGTGTCAGCAATCATGGCCATGCACATCATAGCCGTTTGCGGAAATGCTCGGTGCCGACGATCAACAGGCCGGCGGCGACGATCAGCGCAGCGCCCAGGAACACCTCGCGGCGCGGCACGTCGCCCCAGATCGCAAAGCCGAGTGCGAATGCCCACAACAGCGAGGTGTATTCCAGCGGCGCGAGGACCGAAGCCGGTGTGCGCTTCATGCCTTCGAACAGAAGATATTGTGCCAGGCCGCCGAGTGCGCCGACGCTGGCAAGGAGCAGCAACTGAGCCCCGTCCGGTGTACGCCACAACAACAATGCCGGCACCGCCGAAAACAGCAGGAAATAGAAATTGTTGAGCAGGAGCTGGATCATCGAGCGCTCGGCAAGGGCGGTCTTGCGCAAGAGCACGATGGCGATGCCCCACAAGAAGGCCGCCGCCAGCACCAGCAGCACCGGCACGGACAGGCCGAGATGGGTCGGATCGCAAGCGACGAACACGCCGGCAAAGCCGATCAGCACCGCCAGCCAGCGCAGCATCGGCACCTTTTCGCCGAGCAGGAACACTGAAAGCACTGTGACGATGATCGGGGCCGCATAATAGACGGTGGTCAGCTCGGCGAGCTGCAGGCTGCGCGCGGCGTTGTAGTAACACAGCCACGCAGCAAGCGTGAAGGCACTGCGCACCAGCATCGGCCGCACGATCGGCGAGCGCATCGTGTCGGCAAACAACTGTCGTCCGCCGATCGCCGCGCACGCGCCCAGAATGGCAATGCTGCGGAAGAACATGATCTGCCAGACGCTCATGCCGACGACCAACAGCTTGATCGAAGCATCCTGTGTCGAAAACAGCAAATAGGCCGCACCGGTCAGCAGGATGCCTGCAAGCACCCGCTCGCGTGTTTCGAGAATGGCGATATCGGCCATAAGGCGCGTGGGACCAAATTGCCGGAGCGGCAGAATGCTGTGAGGAGCGACACGAGGAGCTGTGAATTCAGTTCCCTCGGCACCAAGCTATAAGGGCGAAAATCGCTGCGGCGCTACGCCAGCCCGCTGGTTATGTTGGGGCAGGGGTCCATGCCGAGCTGCACTGTCGCCAAGCCTACTGCGTCGCCTGGTAAAGCTCCGAAGCGGCTTCTTTCAGCGCGCGTCGGCCGTCGGACCTGAAATACATCATGTGCCCGCCCTCGACGACATCGAGGCGGATAGGCTTGGCATCGGCGAGCGATGGGATCTGGTTCACCAGGTAGCGCGAGGCGAGGTAAGGCGTGACCAGGTCGGTGTAGCCGTTGACGATCACGACACCAAGCGAAGGGTTCAGTGAGCGTGCGCGCTGCAGATCGTCCATCACTCCGGCATAGCCTTGCCGCGAGGCGCTGGTCCCGTAATCCCATTTGTGGCTGATTTCGCCATTGAGCAGCCGATAGCTGACATCGGTGCGGAAATTCAGCTCTTCGCGGATATAGCCGACGAACGCCGACGTCAGCGCCGGCACGCTGCGGTCGAGCACCGGATCCGGGCCGGCGGTGCGGGCGCTCTCAGGCGCGATGTCGGCTGTGCCGATCGTGGCGTCATAAGGGCTGAGCACCTTGCTGCTGGCGCGAGCGAATTCCCTTGCGAACAGGCCGGTGGGGATGCGAGCGGAGTTCCGCTGCACCAAATCGAGTGGCAGGCCGGTGATCTCAGCGACGCGCTGGCTCGCCAGCCGCCTGCCTTGATCCAGTCCGCTGGTGATTGCCGTAAGGTAATCGCCCATCGCATAATGTTCGACTTCGGCCAGCTTCTCCCGCAATGCATCGCCGCTGACGCCTTCGGTGCGTAGCCGCACCGCCGCCAGTGACGGCAGTTCGAGCGCCCAATGCAGCGGCTCGAATTCGTCGGGCTGCACCAGCGTGAACTCCAGCGCCGGCGAGATCAGCACGATGCCGTTCGGACTGATGCCGATATCTTCCTGCAA
>NZ_RZTT01000502.1 GCF_003996995.1 Mesorhizobium sp. M7A.T.Ca.US.000.02.2.1
CCCAATTTCAGTACTCCTCTTGAAGGACGATCTCTTTTTCTGCGATGTGTGGTTCGGGCGCTTGCGTGGGCGGGGAATGGCTTGGGCGAGCCGATCCCACGCAACAGTGTCCCGTGGCCGACCTCGACATGTCCACGAGTGCGAGACCTGCGGCGCGAATTCGCGGCGCACATCGTCTGCGCCGCGATCCGACCGGTGGTCAACGCAATTGAAATCCAACCTGCCGCAAGCCGCCGCCCTGCTGCATCGACATACTTGCTGCGCAGAGAGCCTCGATGGGCGGATTGGCCAGTGTTCAATTCCAATTGTCAGTCCCTTCGCGATTCTTGCTCAGGAAGTGACTGCGTTTTGAGTTTCGGGTGCCTTCTTTTGCGGAGCCACACAAAGATCCGCGTGACAGGCAGGCTCACCCGTGTAGTTGGCCAGTGCTTCGAGCAATGGGGTAAGATAGTACTGTTTGGTGTGGTCCGGAATTGGCCCCAGCCGGTCCACCGATTTCAGTGCCACCTCGATCAACTCGATTGCGCGATCTTTGTTGCCGCTCTCGTAATAATACTGAGCTACCGGGAGGTACCGGAGGTATTTAAACGGGCCATCGCCGTTCGGGGGATTGAGTGCCAGTATCTGTTCCGAGAGCTCGTTGCCCATCGCAAAGCGCTCCGCGCGCGGAAGATGGGAATTGTCCATCGTGGGATCGAAGAGTTGGTTGAGGGCCAAGGCCATCCACGACACCGCGTCGGACGTTTTGTCGATCGCGTCCTCGACCAATTCTCGCATGACTGGCATGCCGGTCTTGATGTCGCGCAGCTTGTGAAGCAGAAGATCCGCATGAATCTGCCGGAACTCACAAGAGTCTGGCATCAAGGCGAGGCCTTCTTCGATGGCCAAGAGCGCCGCCGTCCAATCCTCGGCCTGCATCGCCGGCTCAAGTTTGGCGTATATCGGCCCGGTAAGCGACATTTCGCGCGCTGCAAGTTGGTTATGCGCGATGCGCTTTGCATCGGCGGCTTTCGCTTCATAGCTGCTGCGCCAGCTGCCGTTAAGGACTTTCGGCAAAACGTCATCGAGTTCCGCCGGGTGGCCGATAAAAGCGATGTGGCCGTCGCGGTCGACCACGAACGAGGTGGGAATCCCAATCGAAGAGCTGGGATCCATCCAGAGCTTGTTCATTTCGCCAATGTAATCGAACCCGATACGATAATTCAGATTCGGGAACTTCTCGGTCAGCCAGGCATCCACGTTGGTCCGCGCCTCGTCTGCGGTAGGACCCTGTTCGCAGGCGGCAACTCCGACCGCCTCAAATCCGCTGCCTTCATATTTCTCCTGCAGTTCGATCAAATGGGGCATGGCGTCGACACATGGTCCGCACCAAGTCGCCCAAAACTCAACGAGGTAGACCTTGCCGGGCCGAAAGTTCGTGAGGGGCTCGCCACGCAGCCAGTTCTCCACTTTGATCGCAGGAGCCGGGGACCCCATACGCAGTTCCATCTTGGTGTCCAAAGTCATTCCACACCTTTCGTCTCTTTTGTCGCGGAATATTTTCCAGTCAAAATCGGACACGGTCTCGAGGGCATCGCTCCCTCTGGCTTGCTTCAGCGAAGCTCTCACCGTGTTGCCGCACATCAAGCTGCAACGGAGGTGCCAATTCCCTCAGCTCCGGTAAGCGGCGGGAAATGCTTTGAAATTCTCCACGAGGCCAAATGCGGCCGATTGTCGTGAACCCGACATGTCTTCTGCCGCTGTCGGGTTTCGCCCTATCACTCTTGAGAGCTTGGACGGCTCGCCTGTGATTAGACTGGCCTCGGTCCTCGAGCAGTGGCAGTTTGGCGCCATTCGAAAGCGCGAACTCGCCGGCTTGGTCCTCGTGCCGCCACCGCCGCGTGTGGATTCTTGCCCCGGAGTCAAAATTCGCCTCGCGGTTGCCAACGGCGGCATGCGCTCAATGCGCGTGGCGTTGAGCCCCGACAGCACGTAATGGTACCAATTAGTGGATGCCCGTCGCTGCCTCCACTTCTCCAGCCAAGCGCTCGAACGACGCTACCTACCCACGTTCGAGCGCGACCGCGGAATCGCAGACTGCCGAACGTCAGCCGTTGCGAAAGGTGTAGCCGTACCCGTTGATCGCCGGCGCGCCGCCTAGATGTGCGTAGAGGACCCTCGATCCCTGTGGAAAGAAGCCCCTCTGGACGAGGTCGATCATCCCTTGCATCGATTTGCCCTCGTAAACCGGGTCCGTAATCATGCCCTCGAGCCGCGCGCACAAACGGATTGCCTCTTTGGTTTCCTCCGATGGAACGCCATAACCCGGGTACGCGTAGTCCATGAACAACACCACGTCTGCCTCGACAATTTCCGCTCCGAGGTGGACGAGCTTCGCTGTATTTTGGGCGATGCCAAGCACCTGCGCCTTGGTCTTGGCGGGCATGGCGGAGGCATCGATACCGATCACGTTGCGCTGTCGACCATCCTTGGCGAACCCGACGAGCATGCCGCCGTGGGTTGAACCAGTCACCGTACAGACGACGATATAGTCGAAGGCAAACCCAAGCTGCTCTTCCTGGGCACGCACCTCCTCAGCGAACCCCACATAGCCCAGGCCGCCGTATTTGTGGACAGAGGCGCCGGCAGGTATCGCATATGGCCTGCCGCCCCTTGCCTTGACTTCATAAAGTGCCTTTTCCCAGCTGCGGCGGATGCCGATGTCAAAGCCCTCGTCAACCAGGCGCACCTCTGCCCCCATGATGCGGCTCAAGAGGATATTGCCGACCCGGTCGTAGACAGCATCATCATGTGGGACCCAGCTCTCCTGGACCAGGAGGCATTTCATGCCGATCTTGGCGGCGACCGCAGCGACCATGCGCGTATGGTTGGACTGCACGCCACCGATTGTGACGAGCGTATCGGCATCTGACGCGATCGCGTCGGGCACAATGTATTCGAGCTTGCGCAGCTTGTTTCCGCCGAACGCGAGACCGGAGTTGCAGTCCTCGCGTTTGACGTAGATTTCCACCTTGTCGCCCAGATGCTTGCCGAGGCGGTCGAGCCTCTCGATCGGCGTGGGTCCAAAGGTGAGCGGATAACGTTCGAATTTTTCCAGCATGCTATCTCCAGCAAAAAAGTACCTGAACCGGCTACGCACCGGTCAGCCCAGGGGTATGTGTGATCAAAGACACCCGTCTTTCGAAGCGGGTGCACCGAGTTTGTCATTGCGACAAGCACACCGCATCCAGCGTGCTGCGATGACTCTTATGTCCCTAATCGACCAACCACCCGCATCTCCCGGCCTAAGGACACCGAATGTGGTCGCGTGTTAGCCGAACACAGATTCCCTATACGATCAGCTCAGTCATCAGAGGGTGACCAAAATTGGTGTGGGTCTGAGCACTGATCCTGTCATCCGCGCATCAAAGCAGCAGCACATGCTGGGCATTCGACCAAGCCGGGACACAGCTGAAAATTGCATTCCGCAGTTGATCAGAGTGAGACGACTGGTACCCGAGCTTTCCTGTAACCATCGGCATGCTGGCCCCTGTGGCGAGTTCCACGAGCGCGGCTAGAGGACTGCCAGATCAGAAAGGGCACGCGGCCGAAGTAGCCGGCCTGAAGCAGCAGCGAACAGGCCAGCGTCGTGACGACTGCCACACGGGTGCGAATCCAAAGCGAAGTAAACCATCGACGCATTGCTGTACAGGACCAGCCCCACGAGCCGACAAAAAGATGAAGTGGACGCCGCTCCCCTGGTTTTCGCCAGATCATGTTGCGAGCTCGTCGGCCGCAACATGCGTCTGGCAGTTCTTGGGGCAGACGCGGCCGCAGGCTCCGCAGCCTATGCAGCGGCCGGCATCATCGACAACCATGATCAT
>NZ_RZTT01000503.1 GCF_003996995.1 Mesorhizobium sp. M7A.T.Ca.US.000.02.2.1
CAGGAGGCTGAAAATGGACCCCTCGTATCGTAATGACACAGGGGGGTAAAGAAAACATGCATTCCGCGGGATACGTAAAACTTTAAATATAAGGTTAACGGAACTGTGATTTGGGCGCCGCTTTGGCAACATTTTTCCCGGCCATTCATTAACCCGTTGTCCATTGGATTCGCCTAGGTTTTTGGGCGAATCGAAGAAACGGAGTTCGAGTTCATGCGT
Source organism: Mesorhizobium sp. M7A.T.Ca.US.000.02.2.1 (assembly GCF_003996995.1). Classification (GTDB taxonomy): domain Bacteria; phylum Pseudomonadota; class Alphaproteobacteria; order Rhizobiales; family Rhizobiaceae; genus Mesorhizobium. The sequence goes on from NZ_RZTT01000503.1 coordinate 220, forward strand.
GGCGAAAGCGGCATTGCCTTCTCAATGCCCGGGGGCGACGTATCCGGACCAAGGCGGTCACGGCCGGTCGATTTGGCACACCTTGCCCGCCAGACGATGGGTGACCGCAGCCTTGAGCAAGAGGTGCTGGCGCTGTTTGTACAGCAGGCGCTGTCCGTGCGCGACAGAATAGTCGACGCCGACATCAAGGATCGGCTTCTGCTCGCCCATGGATTGAAGGGTTCGGCACGGGGCGTCGGCGCCTTTGCCATCGCCGATTGCGCCACCGAGATCGAGCACCGGCCGGAAGACGGCCAGACGCTCAAACGGCTTGGCATGCTGATCGACGAAGTGCGCGATTTCATCGCCGCCATCAACCGCTGAATCCGCGCTGAACCCGATTTGCGGAAAAACGTCATCGGGCGGCGCTTTCATGCGGCAGTTGACTTGTCAGCCGGAGTGATTATCTCGGCTGGAACTCCCTTCAGGTGACAAATGACCAAGCTGACTTTCATCGCCCATGACGGCACGCATTTCGACATGGACGCCGAGAACGGCTCTACGGTCATGGAGAACGCGATCCGCAACGCCGTGCCCGGGATCGAAGCCGAATGCGGCGGCGCCTGCGCCTGTGCCACCTGTCACGTCTATGTCGACGAAGCCTGGACGGCTGAAGTCGGCGAGCCGGAAGCGATGGAAGAGGACATGCTGGACTTCGCTTACGACGTCCAGCCGAACTCACGGCTGTCGTGCCAGATCAAGGTGCGAGACGCGCTCGACGGTCTCATTGTGCGGGTGCCTGCCCGTCAGGGATAAGCGGTATCTTTGCCAACTGATTTTTCCCGCTGTGGCTTGGCAGCGGAGCGATGGTCATGCAGTGTCCTGCTGTTTCACTACAGCGCCGCGCGTCCTCTTGGACGCGCAAAGGACGCTGTAGCACTTTTATTTTGCGCATGATCCTTTCCGAAAATCGATCCGATTTTCGGGGTCATGCGCAGCGAGGCACAGGCATGACCGACATTATCAGGACAGACGTGCTTATTGTCGGGGCAGGGCCGGTTGGCCTGTTTGCCGTGTTCGAGCTCGGCCTTTTCGACATGAAATGCCACCTGATCGACATTCTCGATCGGCCGGGCGGCCAGTGCGCGGAGCTCTATCCGGAAAAGCCGATCTACGACATTCCAGGCTGGCCTTCGATCTCGGCGCAGGGGCTGGTCGACAAATTGCTCGAGCAGATCGCGCCGTTCAAGCCTGATTTCAGCTACAACCGAATGGTTTCCAGCCTGGAAAAACTGGAGGATGGCAGTTTTCGCGTCACCACCGACGAAAATGAGGTGTTCGAAGCCAAGGTGGTGGTGATTGCTGCCGGCGGCGGCTCCTTCCAGCCCAAGCGTCCGCCGATCCCCGGCATAGAGCCCTATGAAGGCAAGAGCGTCTTCTATTCGGTGCGCCGGATGGAGGATTTTCGCGGCCATGGCCTCGTTATCGTCGGCGGCGGCGACTCGGCACTCGACTGGACGCTGAACCTGCAGCCGGTGGCAAAGAGCGTGACGCTGGTGCACCGGCGGCCCGAGTTCCGTGCCGCCCCCGACAGCGTCAACAAGATGTATGCCATGCAGGAGATGAGGCAGCTGGAGTTCCAGGTCGGGCAGGTGACCGGATTGACCGGTGCCGACGGCCAACTGTCATCGGCCACCATCAAGGGACCTGACGGCGATGTCGAGGTGCCTTGCACCCGCATGCTGCCGTTCTTCGGCCTGACCATGAAGCTCGGACCGATCGCGGAGTGGGGTCTCAACCTTCACGAGAACCTTATTCCGGTCGATACCGAGAAGTTCCAGACATCGGTGCCCGGTATCTTCGCGGTCGGCGACATCAACTGGTATCCGGGCAAGCTGAAGCTGATCCTGTCTGGCTTCCACGAAGTGGCGCTGATGGCGCAGGCCGCCAAGCGCATCATCAGCCCCGGCGAGCGCATCGTTTTCCAGTACACGACCTCATCGACCAGCCTGCAGAAGAAGCTCGGCGTCTCCGGCTGAAGCTTACTCGGCGAGGATGGGCGCCGCATTGTCGGCGTAACCGCGAAGCTCCTTTTCGGGCATCAGCGTCAGCGTGATCAGCCCCAGCAGCAATGTAACGGCGGCGACGGCAAAGATCATCACGAACGGCTCGACCGTCGCGCTATGGCCCACGATCCGCACGCCTTCACCGGCAAGTGGCAAGCCGTAGCCCAGAGCGACCGCGCCGAGCATCGCGACACCAAGCGCACTGCCAAGCGAACGCAGGAATGTCAGCACGCCCGTCGCGACGCCGAGATGCACGCGATCGACGGCGTTCTGGACCGACACGGTGGTGACCGGAAACGTCGTTCCGGTTCCAAACCCGATGCAGATCGTCAAGACCTCTACCTCCAGCAGCGTTGCATATCCTGCGACGACGGCCAGCAGGCAGAGGCACAGCATGCTGAAGACGACGCCCACCATCGCAATGCGCTTGTAGTGGGTGAAATGCGGTATCATACGCCCGCTGAATGCCGCGCCGCCGACGGTCCCCAGCAAAAGCCCAAGCATCGCGATGCCCGACTCTGCTGCCGACAGGCCGAGCACCGCCTGAAGATAGACGGGCAGGTACACAGCCATGCCGACGCTTGCGGCCTGAAGCAGGAACATCGAAAGCGTGCCCGCCAGAACGATTGGATTGCCAAGCACTTCGAGCGAGATGAGCGGCTCGGCGGCTCGCATAAGCCGCAAGGCAAAAGCGCCCCAGAAAATCGCCGAACCGCAGAGAACGCCGATGACTTCAAGCGAAATCCAGGGATAGGCGCTGCCGCCCCAGTTCAGTGCGAGCAGCAGCAGCGCGGTGGCAACGATCAGAAGCAACGCGCCCAGGCCGTCGATACGATGGCGCTTTGCGGCAACCGGCAGTTTCTTGAGCGGCTTGTTGATGATCGCCATCGCAAGAACACCAAGCGGAATGTTGATCCAGAAGATCAGGGACCAGTGCAGGTGCTCGGCGAAAGTGCCGCCGAGCAACGGACCGGCAACGCTGGCGACAGCCCATGTTCCGGAGAACCAGGCGGCATAGCGTGCCCGCTCGCGCGGCGGAACGAGATCGCCGACGACGGTCTGCGTCAACGCGAACAAGCCGCCGCCGCCGGCGCCCTGGATCGCCCGCCCGACAACCAGCACAAACATGTTGGGAGCCATCGCACTGACCAGCGATCCCGCCAAAAAGATCAGGATCGCGGCATAGACGGTCGGCCGGCGGCCGTAGACGTCGGAAATCTTGCCGTAGAGCGGGGCCACGGCGGTAGCGGTCAGGAGATAACCGGTGACGATCCATGGCAGATAGTGTGCGTTTCCGAGCGCATGCCCGATGGTCGGCATGGCCGGTGCGACAATGGTCTGATCGAGTGCCGCCAACAGCATCGACAACAGCACGCCGCCGATGATGGCGTTCTTTTCGCTCTCTGTTATCGGCGTGCCGGTTTCCGCCATCGTTTTGTTATCGACAGCCTGGTCCATGATCGTTCATCCATAAGCTTGCGATTTGACCGGCCCTGTTCAGCCGTTCCGGTTTCTTGACCGTTTGGATCGCATTGGTGTTTTAAGCTCGCGTCTGGCGAGCCTGACATATGTCGTCCCATAT
>NZ_RZTT01000504.1 GCF_003996995.1 Mesorhizobium sp. M7A.T.Ca.US.000.02.2.1
GCCCGATGATGGCGGTGACGACGCCGCCGGCCAGCACGAAGGAGATGGCGCGCGCCTTGAATTCAGGCGGTGCGTTGTCGGCGGCGGCAAAGCGGAACTGCTGGACGAAGGCGCCGCCGACACCGATCGTGAGCAAGCCGAAGGCAAACAGCCAGAAGCCGCCCTGAAAAAGCGCCAAGGTGGCGATCAGGCCACCAAGCGCCGTGACGATCGTGCCGGTCATGAAGCCGCTTCGCTGGCCCATGCTGCGGATGATGGCCGCTGCAGGCAGCGCGCCGAGCGCCACGCCGATGTTGAAGCCGGTGATCGGCGCTGTCGCCAATGACTTGTCGGGACCAAGCAGATATTGCCCGGCCAGCGCGCCCACGGAGATGGCGATGGGGGCCGCCGAGCCGATGATCGCCTGCGAGGCGGCGAGGATCAGCGCGGTGCGGCGCGCCTCCTGACCGGTCTCGAGGGCGATCGCCGTCATGATGCGTCCTTGCCGCGCCCCTCGCCACGCACCCGGCGAGACACACGGTCGAGCACGGCATTGACCAGCTTCGGCTCGTCTTCCTCGTAGAAGGCCTTGGCGATGTCGACATATTCGGAGACGATGACGGCGACGGGGACATCCTCGCGCTTCATCAGTTCGTAGACGCCGGCGCGCAGGATGGCGCGCAGCGTCGAATCCAGCCGCGACAGCGGCCAGTCCTCGGTCAGCGCCTGGCGGATGATCGGATCGATGGTCTTCTGGTTCTCGACGACACCCGCCAGGATGGCGCGAAACCATTGCGCATCGGCCTCGCGATAGAGCGCGCCGTCGACTTCCTTGCCGAGACGAAAGGCCTCATATTCGGCGGTGATCTCGAAGACACCGCTGCCGGCGACATCCATCTGATAGAGCGCCTGCACGGCGGCCAGACGGGCAGCGCCGCGCTTGTTGGCGTGGCGCACCGTGGGCTGGCCGGGCGAAGCGGGTTCGCTCACGATCGCGCTCCCAATTGTTCCTTGAGGGCAATCATGGTCAGCGCCGCACGCGCGGCAAAGCCGCCCTTGTCGCCTTCCGAGCGCTTGGCGCGAGTCCAGGCCTGGGCGTCATTCTCGGTGGTGAGGATGCCGTTGCCGATGCAGACAGAGTCCTGCACGCTCAAATCCATGAGCGCTCGGCTGGATTCATTGGCGACAATGTCGAAATGATAGGTGTCGCCGCGGACGACGGTGCCGAGCGCGACAAAGCCATCATAATGTGTGCCGCCTTCCGTTGCGCCGTCCAGTGCAAAGGTGATCACCGCGGGGATCTCGAGCGAACCTGGAACGGTGACGACATCATAAGTCGCGCCCGCTTCATCGAGCGCGCTTGTCGCGCCATCGAGCAGCGCGTCGGCAAGGTCGTCGTGAAAGCGCGCTTCGACAATGAGCAGATGCGCCTTCGCCTTCGGACGAATGAAGGCTTTGCCGTGTTGGGATGTACCAGCCATAAAAGTCTCCGGGGAGTTGCCGGTGACTTAGGCCGAAGCCGGGTTCATCGCAAGCGAAGATGTTGCGCACGCCCGGTTTGCCGACCTATTCAGGTTCACCAACCTCGTTTTTGAGATGGCCGTGGAGGCTCTCAACCCAAGCCAGCACGGCCTGATGATCAATCACACGACCAGCGTCCACATCGGCCAAGGCCTCGAGCGTCCGTCGCCGGTATTCCTCTTCCGGCACAGCCGAGATCCGTCTATTCCTGACCATCAAAGCCCCTCTTTCGTGGCCTCCACCAGCCGCGCCGCGTAGCGGGCCATGGTATCGATCTCGAGATTGACGCGGTCACCGACCTTGCGCTCACCCCAAGTGGTCACGGTCAGCGAATGGTGGATCAAAAGCACGTCGAAGCGCGCGCCTTCGACCTTGTTGACGGTGAGCGAGGTGCCGTCGAGCGCAACCGAACCCTTGGGCGCGATGAACTTCGCCAGATCGCGCGGCGCCTCCAGCGTGAAGCGCACCGCGTCGCCCTCATCCTTGCGCTCGACGATCTCGGCCATGCCGTCGACATGGCCCGAAACGATGTGGCCGCCGAGTTCGTCGCCGATCTTCAGCGCCCGCTCCAGATTGACCTTGGTGCCGGATTTCCAGCCCGAGGCCGTCGTCAGCCTGAGCGCCTCTTCCCAGGCCTCGACCTCGAACCAGCGCGCATTCGAGCCGCTGTCGGGCAAGGCCGTCACCGTCAGGCAGACGCCGCCGCAGGAGATCGAGGCGCCGATGGCGATGGTCTGCGGGTCATAGGCTGTGTCGATGCGCAGCCCCACCCCTTCCCTGAGCGGCTTGACGGAAGCGACAGTGCCGATATCGGTGACAATTCCGGTGAACATCGGTGTTGATCCTAAAAATCTCTTGTCCACTCGGCGTAGCTGTCTTCGCCAAAGCGCATCTCGCGCAGCTTGCGAAAACCTGCCGGGATATGGTCAGCGTCAACAGGCGATGCAATGCCGTCATCGCCGATCGCTTCCGATCCCTGGAACAGCACGATGCGGTCGACCAGTTCGTCAGCCAGGAAGGCGCTCGCCACCCTGGCGCCGCCCTCGACCAGCACGCTGGCCATGCCGAGCGCGGCCAGATCCTCGAGCAATTCCGGCAAGGCTACGCCGCCCTCGTGCGTCTCGGTGCCGATGAAGCGCACGCCGGCGCGCTCGAGTGCTGCGCGCCGCAGCGGATCGGCCTCCAGGCAGGCGGCGATATAGAGCGGCACCCGGTCGACGCCCGAAACCAGCTTCGAGGCCTCCGGCAACCGGATCTGCCGGTCGAGCACGATGCGGGCAGGCGAACGGTTCTCCAGCCCCGGCAAACGCACCGTCAGGGCCGGATCGTCCTCAAGGGCCGTGCCGATACCAACCAGTATGCCGTCCGCCTCGGCCCGCATCAGATACACTTCGCGGCGCGCAATATCGCCGGTGATCGACACCTGCCCACCGCCTTCCCTGCCGATATTTCCGTCGCTGGAAAGCGCAAGCTTGAGAATCACTTCCGGGCGTTTTCTTAATGATCGGATCAAATAGCCGGCCATCTGCTCGGCGGCTTGCTCGGCCAACACCTTCTCGACCACCTCGACACCGGCGGCACGCAGGATAGCGTAGCCCTTGCCGGACACGCGCGAATCGGGATCGCTGGCCGCACCGACGACGCGCGCTACACCGGCATTGACCAGCGCATTGGCGCAAGGCGGCGTGCGGCCGTGATGGGCGCAAGGCTCCAGCGTGACGTAAGCGGTGGCGCCGCGCGCGAGGTCGCCGGCCTCGGCCAGGGCCTCGGTCTCGGCATGCGGGCGGCCGCCGACAGCGGTGACGCCGGTGCCGACGATCATCGGACCGTTGCCGTCATCGCGCACGATCAGCGTGCCGACGGACGGATTGGTCGCGGTGCGCCCGGCATTTTTTCGCGACAGTCTGAGTGCCGCCGCCATGAAGCGGCGATCAAGGGCGGCCTGTTCGCTTGCAGTCATGCTCAGCTGGCTTCCTCTTCACCCTTGATTTCGTCGCCCTTGAGCTCGCCCAGCAATTCGTGGAAATCCTTGGCCTCGCGAAAATTGCGGTAGACCGAGGCGAAACGCACATAGGCGACATCGTCGAGCGATTTCAGCGCTTCCATGACCAGCCGGCCGACTTCTCCCGAAGCAACCTCAGTCTCGCCGGAACTTTCGAGCTGGCGCACGATGCCGGTCACCGCGCGGTCGATGCGCTCGGGATCGACATTGCGTTTGCGCACGGCGATCTCCACCGAACGCAGCAGCTTGTCGCGGTCGAAGGGCACTTTGCGGCCCGATTTCTTGACCACGACGAGGTCGCGCAA
>NZ_RZTT01000505.1 GCF_003996995.1 Mesorhizobium sp. M7A.T.Ca.US.000.02.2.1
CCCCTGAAGCGGTCCATTTCAGCGGCGGCCCGGGGATCCGCCATCAGCAGAGATGTGAAATCGGCAACCATCGTGCGGGCCTCTTGGATAACATTCGCACGCTCGGAGCTCGTCGGCGACACCCAGGAATAATATTGGAGGCGCCTCAGCACATCGCGGACCCTGTCGAGCAGCAAGAGCGTCGCATCCATATCGGGCACCAGGCCGAAAGCCCGATAAAATATCGTCATCGATGCCGAGAACAAAGCTTGCTGGATGGAAGGCAGCGTTGGGTCGCTCTCGGCAAGAACGGCGGTGTAGAGTTCTGCCATGGGGTACTGCTGCGCCGGCCTGGCCGCCATCAGGTACGTGTCCTGGGTTATGGCGCGCCGGACCGACCAATCCTCGCCATTGGTGTTGAAGCGGCTGAAACCGAGTGCCGAAATCAGTGAGAAGTTCTTGCGGAAGAGTTCTGGCGCCTTGACGATGACGTCAACTGCTTCCGGATTGTCGAAGACAATCACGTTGCCCAGGTTGCCGGCCTTTCCATTCGTTTCCATCTGCCCGCTTTGAGCAAAAAGCACGTAGACGAGGTTGTTGAGAACGCCTTCGATTCGCGTCTGATCATCCATCAATGCTGCCCTTGCAACCCCGAACGCCGCAGGCGTTGTGCTGACATTTCGACCACAAAATTTTCCGCTATCTTATTTGATTCGCAGAGAGAAAAAGTCATCTGTGGCAAACGCGTAACACTGCCTGCTTAAATGATTATAGCAGCTATCTCGCGAGGTACCGCTGCGGTAATGTGCGAATGGGCTAATAACTATCCAGTTTGATTCCAGGCGGGGAAAAATGAGAAATCACGTTTCAGGCAAGCTTCTTGCTACTGTTGCTGCGTCTGCTGCTTCAGTGACATCTGTTGGTGTGGTCGCGGCTCATGCCGCCGATGCGCAGGTAACTGATCCGGCAGTGGTCGATTCCCGCATCAAGATTGCCTTCGAAGGCGCTGTCTATCAGTCCAACGTCGATAAGCTTGGCGACAGCAGCGACAAGTTGGGTGAAAACAACGGCTTTGGTGATCTCTATGGGTCGGTCGCGCTGACCAAAGCGATTTCTGCGGATGTCGACTGGCGGCTTGCCGGTGCCTTCCACGCCGGACAGGACAACGACTTCGGTTTTAATGTTCCCACAGGTAGTGGTACCGTCGACCTATCCTTCGGCAACAGCTACAATTTCCAGACGCTGGACTTCGACATCGGCAAGCACGTTCAGGCGCAAAGCGCCGATATCCGCTTCTTCGGAGGCCTGCGCTTGCTGCACGCGAAAGAAAAGCTGAACCTTCACCAGGGGGTTACCCCGACTGATCCGACGACGGACAAGGCTGGTAGCGCCGACAAGCTTGGCTCGTCCGAATTCTACGGCATCGGCCCGCGCGTCGGGGCTGAAGTATATTATCCGTTGGGCGAAACATGGGGTCTGACCGGGGCCGTTTCCGGCTCGGCCATGTGGGGCCGCCGGACGGACAAGATCAGCTTGCATGCAGAAGTGACCGATCCGTCTGATCCCACGCCCGACTTGCCCGTCGATGTCAGCGCAAGCCAGCATTCCAGCGAGGTTGTGACGAATATTGATCTTTCCGGTGGCGTGACCTTCAGGCCGTGGGATAACACGACGTTCACCGCGGGCTACCGGGTCGAGCAGTGGCACAATCTGCTGGAGCTGTCCGACAAGAGCACCCAGACGTTCAACGGGCCGTTCCTGCGCCTTGAAGTCAAGATGTAGACCAGCAATTCGAGCCTCCTGGCTCGGACTACTGCGTCAAGTGGATTGCAATTGACGGAACAGGAAGTGGCATTCGAATCCAGAGTTGCCGTCAACGGCAACGTCAGACTGCAATACACGGCGGCGGGCTCAGGCCCGCCGATTGTGTTTCTGCACGGCTTTCCGGATCACGGGATGGGTTGGCGCCGGCAATTGGAGGCGCTTTGTGGCCGCTACCGCGTGATCGCGCCCGACCTACGGGGCTTTGGGCAAAGCGATGCGCCGCAGGGCTACGGCAACTATGTGCTGACGAACCTGGTCAACGATGTGCTAGCCGTTCTCGCAGCGGAAAAGCTGACCCAGGCCGCCATTGTCGGCCACGACTGGGGCGGCATCATTGCATGGTGGCTGGCTATACGCGCGCCGCAAGTCGTGCGCCATCTCGTCCTGCTGTCGACGCCGCACCCACGTAATCATCTGAACGCCATTGCCGACCCGTCCAACGCCGAGATGATCGCGTACATACGCAGCTTCCAGGTGCCCGGCGCAGCCCAGATGCTGAATATCGACGAACTCGCAACCTGGGTCGCCGATCCGCGAGACAGGCAGGCGCTGACGGAATCGCTGCGGCGATCCAGTCCGGAAGCAATGCTTGGTTATTACAGGGCTAACATTCCGCTCGGCAAAGTGCCGAGCCTGGGGCAACTGCCACTCGTCAAGGCCCCGACCCTGGTCCTGTTTGGCACCGACGATCCCTATGTTCCGGTCAGCGCTTTCGATGGCACCTTTCGTGAGGTCGACAATGTGACCACGCTGGTCGCTCTGCCCGGCGCTGGTCACTTCATCCACCATCAGGCAGCCAAGTTCGTCACCGAGCAGATTGAAGCCTGGGTGGAGAGACCGCTTTCCGGTTTCCGCCACCTTGCGTAAGGTGTCTCACGACCGAGCGAAGAATTGTGCAAGGCCGACCGCAATCTGATTTCAGTTTGCCGGCATCGGTCCAAAGCGGATGCGGAAGCGCCGGTTCTCGCGGCCCTTCTTCTCGATCTTGCCGATGTGGATTTCGCCGACTTCGGCGGTGCTTTTCACATGGGTGCCGCCGCAGGGCTGGCTGTCCACCGAAGCGTTGTCGCCGATACAGACCAGGCGGATCTTGCCTGTGCCCACCGGCGGCCGGACGTTCTTGGATTTCACCAGGCCGGGATTGGCGGCCAGGTCTTCGTCACTGATCAGCCTGACAAAGATCGGATGATCGGCCCGCACCAGGTCCATCAGCCCGGCAGTGACGTCCTCCTTGGTGAAGCCGGCATCCGGAGCGTCGAAGTCGACACGGCTGTCGTCCTCGGAAACCGAGGCACCGGTGATCAGGAACGGGCAGACGACGGTGAGCAAATGGCAAGCCGCGTGCATGCGCATCAGGAGATACCGCCGCTCCCAGTCGATCGCCAGCCGCAGCGCCTCGCCTGGCTGCGGAACCGCCTGCTCCGGCGCTGGCACGTGTATGATCTCGTCCTTGGTCTCACCGGTGAGGGTGGCGGCAATGACGATACGGCTGCCGTCGCCGCGTTCGAGATACCCGGTATCGCCCGGTTGGCCGCCCGACGTGGCGTAGAAGATCGTCCGGTCGAGGATGATACCGCCGCGATCGTTGACGGCAACGACAGTTGCGTCCGCCGTCCGCAGATAGGCATCGTCGCGAAACAGGGCTTCCGTCCTGTTTGCCATCACGCGACCTTTTCGAACGGCACCGGAATTGTGCTCTTCAGTTCCATCCAGCCTGGCACCGGCAGCTGCTTTTCGCGCAGGAATTCCGGGTTGAACAGTTTTGATTGATAGCGCGTGCCATAGTCACAAAGAATGGTCACGATGGTGTGGCCCGGGCCTAGTTCCCTGGCCAGACGGATCGCGCCGGCTATGTTGATACCGGTCGAGCCGCCGACGCAAAGGCCCTCTTCCTGGATCAGGTCGAAGACGATCGGCAGCGCATCCTCATCGGGGATCTGGAATGAAAAATCCGGCGTGAACCCTTCGAGATTGGCGGTGATGGGCCCCTGCCCGATGCCTTC
>NZ_RZTT01000506.1 GCF_003996995.1 Mesorhizobium sp. M7A.T.Ca.US.000.02.2.1
CGTGGAGGCGACGGTCTGCATCCTCGAAGGTGCGGGCGATGTCTTCGGCCCGCGCCAGCAGGGCGGCGGACGTCTGCTCGGCGCGCTCGGCGATCTTGCGGTCGGCGTCGCTGAAAGCGGCGCCGGCCTGCTCGTGCAGGGTGCTGGTGACTTCCAGCACCTTTTCGCGCAGGGCGCCGGCGACAAACACGGCGCTCTTCTCGAGCACGGCGCGGACGTTGTCCACGCCTGTCGACAGCGCACGCTCCATGGTTCCGGCACGCTCCTCGATGATCCCGGTCTGGCGGCTGAATGCCTGCTCGATCTTCTCGACATCTCCTGCAATCGCGGCAGAGATGTCCGAGCTTCTGGCGGCGATCTGGTCGATATGGCCCGACAACGAGCGGTCGACGTCCTTGCGGGTCTCCGCCAGCTTGCCGAGATCGTCTTCCAGCGCGCGGGTCAGCATATTGCGGCCTTCGGACAGCTTGCCGACATGTTCGGCGATGACGTCGTCGATACCGCTGCGGCTTTCGGTCAGCTTCTGCAGGTCCGCTTCGAGGGCGCGTTTGAGAATGTCGCGGCCTTCGGCCAGTTTCTCGACCTGGCCGGCGACCAGGCCATCGATGCTGGAGCGGCTTTCGGCCAGCTTGGCGAGGTCGGCTTCTAGCGCGCGCTTCAGAACATCGCGGCCCTCGGCGAGCTTCTCGACCTGGCCGGCGACCAGGCCATCGATGCTGGAGCGGCTCTCGGCCAGCTTGCCGAGATCGTCCTCAAGCGCTTTCGACAGGGTCGAGCGCTCCTGGACGAGCCTTTCCGCGTGGCTGTTGACGAGGCCGCCGACGTTTTCGAGGTCGGCTTCAAGCGCTTTCGACAGCGTCGAACGGTCCTGCACGAGCCTTTCGGAATGGCTGTTGACCAAGCCGTTGACGCTTTCGAGATCAGCCTCGAGCGCCCGGGCGAACTGTGCCCGGTCATCGACCAGTTTCTGCGACTGGTCGGCAATGGTGCCCTTGATCGCATTGAGGTCGGATTCCAGAGCACGCCGCAGGATATCTCGGCCCTCGGACAGCTTCTCGACCTGACCGGCAACCAGCCCGTCGATGCTGGAACGGCTGTCGGCCAGCTTGGCGAGGTCATCCTCAAGGGCCCTCGACAGCGCGGAGCGGTCTTGGACGAGCTTGTTCATGTGATCGGCGATGACGCTGTTCACATTCTGCAGATCGGCTTCCAGGACCCGGGAAAGCTGACCGCGATCCTCGGCCAGCTTTTCCGACTGGCTCGATATGACGCCCTTGATCGTGTTCAGATCGGATTCCAGGGCGCGCTTGAGAATGTCGCGGCCTTCCGCCAGCTTCTCGACTTGACCGGCGACCAGACCGTCGATGCTCGAACGGCTTTCAGCCAGCTTGGCAAGGTCGGCCTCAAGCGTCTGGGACAGCAGGCCGCGGTCCTCGGCCAGCCGTCCCGAGTGGCTTTCGATCAGGCCGCGTATTCCGGACAGATCGCTGTCGAGCGAATGGGAAAGCTGCGTGCGGTCCTCCGCCAGTTTGGCGGAATGGGTTTCGATGAGGCTCTTGATGCCGACGATGTCGTTTTCCAACGCCTTGGCGAGCACGGCGCGGCCCTCGGCGATCTTCTCGACCTGACCGGCGACCAGACCGTCGATGCTGGCGCGGCTGTCGGACAATTTGCCGAGGTCGGCCTCCAGGGCGCGTGACAGAATGTTGCGGCCCTCGGCGAGCTTACCGACATGGCCCGCGACCATTTCATCAATAATCGTGCGGGCTTGCACCAGTTTCCCAGAGTCTTCGTTTAGGGCAGTGGAGAGCCTGTTGCGGCCTTCTTCCAGCCTTTCGAGATGGCTGCCGAGCGATGCATCGATGGCCGCCCGCGATTCATTGACCTTGCGCAGGTCCTCTTCGAGAGCGCGCGAGATCAGGCTGCGGCCTTCGGCCAGCTTCTGCACCTGGTTGGTTACCGCCGCATCGATGCCGGCGCGGCCCTCGGCGAACTTCTCCAGGTCGGCCTCCATGGCCGCGGCCATGCGCTCGCGGCTTTCGGACAGCTTCCTGCTGTGGTTCTCGACGGCTTCCTCGATGCCGACGCGGGCGTCGGCGAGCCGCTGGATGTCACTGTCGAACGATCGCGACACGACGTGACGGGCGGCTTCCATGCGTCCGGCGAAGTCGCTGGCGCGGGCTTCGAGCATGGAGGAGGTCGAGGTAACGATGTCGGCCATGTCGGCGCCGATCTGGGTCTTGCCCTGATCGATCATCGCCGACAGCGTGTCCTTGCTCTCGGCAAAGGTATGGGCGATTTCGCGTGCGCGCTCGACCAGCGTTTCGTTGATCTGGCGGGCGCGGGCTTCGAGTGCCGCATTGAGCTTCTGCGTTCCGGTGTCCAGCGCCTCGGCGCGCGTCTGGAACTCGCTGATCAGGGCCTGGCCGCGTTCGGCGAGCGTCCGCTCGATGCCGTTGAGGCTGGCCTCGAATTCGGAATTAAGGGTGCGTGCGGCGCCGCCAAGCAGCGACACCATGCCGGTGGTGCGATCGTCGAGCAGGTCGGTCAACGACCGCGTCAGGCCGTCCGTGGTGTCCGTCAGCTTGGCAATGCGGGTGTCGAGAAGGCTGGCGAAGGCCTCGCCCGAGGTCGACAGACGGTCGGTGATCGAATCGAGCCGGCCTTCGACGGAATCGAAGATCGACATCGAGCTTTCGTTGATGCGATCGATCAGCGTGTCGCCGGAATTGGTGATCGTCATCGACAATTTGGTCGACGCATTGAGGATCGAGTCGCGGATGATGTCGGAGGCGGCGCCGATCTCGTCCTTCAGCGTCTCATGCGCGCCGGTGATCGAGGCGCGGACGCGCTCGGCATGGGTGACGACGGCTTCGCGCTCGCTGCCGAGCCCGTCGACCAGCGAGCGGATGCGGGATTCATTCTCGGAATAGGAGCGTTCGATCTGGTTGACTTCGCTGTGGACCAGCGTTTCCAGCTCGACCGCGCGGGCAAGCGTGCGTTCGATGCCTTCGCCCATGGCCGCGACCTCGCGACGAACGGCCTGGCCGATCATCATGACGCGATCCTGGGCAAGGTTTTCCGGCTCGGTCAGGCGGAAGGCCACTTCGGTCATCGACTGTGCGGCGATGCGCATTTCCTGGGCGCGGCGAATCATGGCGGCGAAGGCCCAGAACAGGATGACGGGCACGATGGCCGCGACCGCAAGGCCGATCAGCTCCGGACGGGCAAGGAACTGGTCGAGCGTACGGATTCTCCAGATGCTCGGTCCGAAAAGCAGATTGGCCAAACCGCCGGCGCCGGCGAACCAGGCGAGCGAAACGAAGGCGACGACCCAGTAAATGGTGTTCGAGGCACGCCTGTTGAGGCTGTGCAGGAGCGTCTTGTAGTCCTTCTGGCGATCGTCATTGGCCGGCGCGAAACCCGCGGGCTGGGCGCCATTGCGCGGTTCCACGGGGCGCAATTCGGCAGGCTTGGCCTTGGGCGCGGGTTTCGCCGCGTGGTTCTGATTGACCACGGGCTCCGGGTTTTGTTCCGGCTTATGATTGCGTCCCTCGCGCGCCAACTCGTCGGCCGCCTGGGATATCTGGGCTTCCAGATACTCCATAGAAGCCGCGATGTCGAGGTCGCCGTTGCCGATCTCGTTGCTGAGGTCGAGATCGAGCGCCTTTTCCAGTTCCCTGGCCACGTCGCTGTCGAGAGTTCTCGTCGTCGTTGGTTTCTTTGCCATGCCTTCGCTACCCTGTACTAGCTGCCGCGGGCTTATAATTCTGTTTGTCTTGCCCCGCGCAGGAGGCTGAAAAT
>NZ_RZTT01000507.1 GCF_003996995.1 Mesorhizobium sp. M7A.T.Ca.US.000.02.2.1
GATTGCCCTTGGGCTTGCCATTGTATTGCACTTCGCCGCCCACGGTCAGCTTGTCCTCGAGGAAGCGCAAGCCGAGCTGCGCGGTGACCTGGGATGAGGGGATGGTCAGCAGGTCGGCCCGAACGGCCTTGTAGGAAATGGTATGACCATTGGTGATTGAGGCCGAGAGCCCGGCATAGCCCCATCCGGCATCATAGACGCCCTCAAGTTCGAAGCCGTAGATCTTGGCCTTGGCAAAATTCTGGTACTGGAAGCATATCGGGATACCGGGTCCGCTCGGGCAGCCGGCTGTCGGGTCAAACCGCGACAGGGTAACGCCATCGATGTAGTCTTCGACATCGTTGTTGAAATAGGCTGCCTTGATGCGCAGCGCATCGCCGGCTTCGAGGATATCATCCTGCTTGTAGTTGACGCCGAATTCGACGGTCTTTCCGGTTTCCGGCCGCAGATTGGGATTGGGCAGGAACGGGAAGGTGACACCTGCCGGATGGCGACCGCTGATCAGTGTTTCCGACAGGGAGGGTGACCGGTATCCTTCCGCATAGGTGCCGTAGAATTGCAGGCCGGCAAGGCTGGCGCTGTCGAAAGGCGAGACGCCGACGGTGATGCGCGGCGACAACCGGTCCCCCGACGTTTCGTGTGTGTCATCCTTGAGGCTGTAATTGTCGTAACGCAGCCCGGCGATGACTTCGAGCCACTCCCAGGTGAGCTTGTCCTGGACATAGGCGCCGGAGACGTTCCGCTTGCCGGAAGGCGTATAGAAGCTGTCGCCACCGGCCGTGCCGCCGGTCTCGACTTTATCGCCGGCCCAGTCGCCGCCATAGGTCAGTTCGTGCGCGATTCCCGCAGTCTCGAATCTGGACGTGTTCCAAATGTCGATGCTGGTCGTGCCGATGTCGAATGTCGATGTCGAGCCAGCCGGCAAAACAACTGGAAGGCCGGTGCTCGGGTCAAACCGGTTGAGAGGCACGAGGCTGGTCAGATCGAGATTGGTCTTGTTGTAGGAGGTGTTGATATGGAGATCGAGCCAGCTCTTGTCCTCATCCGTAATGTTGTAGCGGGCGGTGAAGGTGTTCGACTTCAGGTCGACGTCATTGACCGGCACGCCGCCGCTGATCTCGTTCCAGCCGTCGCTTGAGCCGACCCAGCCGAGCTTCAGCTCACTGTTGTCGGTCGGCCGGATGGTGGTCTTGAGCAGGCCGCTAAGCACATCGAAGCCGGTGCCCTTGACGGTGTCGCCACCGCCATCCTTGTAGTCGTCATAGTTGCGGTAGACGATGTTGCCGAGCACATCCCAGTTCTCGTTGAGGCGGTAGGCACCGGATGCGCTTGTTGTCCAGCCCTTGCCGTTGCTCTCATAGCGTCCCGTGACGGAGCCGGCCCATGTTTCTTCCGGCTTAAGGAAATCCCCGGCGTCCTTGGTGTCGAAGAAGACGACGCCGCCGATGGCGCCTGAGCCATAGGTGTTGGCGACAGGACCACGGATAACATCCACGGATTTGACGAGTTCGGGGTCGATGTAGAAGGTCGACTGCGTGCCGTGGTCGGAACGCTGGAAGTTCTGACGGGCGCCGTCGACGATGACCGCGACGCGACCAAAATCCTGCAAGCCTCGGATGTTGATACTGGTGCTGACGCGTCTGGCGTCGGCCTGCGCCGCGACACCGGGCACGCCAAGCAGCATCTCATTAGGCGTCGTCGCCATGCGGCGGTCGAGCTGTTCCTGGCCGACATGGCTGGTCGATGCCAGCGATTCGATCGCCGTCTCGCCGGTGCGGCTGATGACGAGGATCTTGTCGAGCAGCGTTGCTCCCGCTGGTGCGGCGTTTTCTTCTTCAGCCTTCATCGTTTGCTCTGTCGGCTGCGCCGCTTGCTGGGCGTTAGCCAATTGCGCCGACAAGGCGATAGCCGCCACGCTTGCCAACAATGCCGCCGCGCCGTTCGCCGCCGACCGGCCACGCCATTCCCAAGTCACCAACCCCATGCCCCAACTCCAAAGTCCAGGTTTCATGCTGGCTGGCCCGGGGCTGGCTGGCATTTTTGATCGTCTCCGGCGTCTTAAATGTTGACTCATTTAATCCGGTATTGCACTGACTAGTAAACATGATTATTCAAGTCAAGAAATGAATCGGATTACGCAACGCCTAGCCAGACGCCCGGCACAGGAAAGGGATCGACAGAGATGAACACCCACAATCCCAACGATTTTCGCTATCGCGTCCGCCGTTCCGACGATGCCTCGGCCCCCACCCGTTTCGACCGGGTTCCGCTGGCGGTGCGAACCCTGTCCAGCAACACTCTGTTCCAGGGCGAGCACGAGATCGGCATTGAGCATCACGGTGCGCTCTACCGGCTGAAGATCACCCGTCAGGGAAAGCTCATTCTCAACAAGTAAGGCTAGAGCGGTTCACCGTTTCACGGAAACGCCGAACCGCTCTAGCTCTTTGTTTTAACGCAATTCCGGACGGAAAACCGTTTCACACTTTTCCCGGAATTGCCCTAGGCAGCAGGGACGAAACATGGATCAGCGCGTAAAACCCGCCCCGCATGAAATCCGGCGGGCACGGACAGACAATCCGAAGACGCGCGAGCGTGATCTGGCTGCCCAGCTCGGCATTTCGGAAGCCGAACTGATCGCCGCGCATTGCGGCGACGGCGTCGTGCGCGTCGAGCCGCGCGTCAACGATCTTTTGACCGGCCTCGAGGCCGTCGGCGAGGTCATGGCGCTGACCCGCAATGAGAGCGCGGTGCACGAGAAGATCGGCGTCTATGACAAGGTCGTCACCGGCAACCACAATGCCATGGTGCTTGGCGAAAACATCGACCTGCGCATCTTCCCGAAGGTCTGGGCACACGGCTTTGCCGTCGAGAAGCGAGACGGCGACGAAATCCGCCGCAGCCTGCAGTTTTTCGATGCGGCGGGCGAGGCCGTGCACAAGGTGCATTTGCGTCCGGCCTCCAGCCTCTATGCCTATCAGAAGCTGGTTGCCGCGCTCGAATCGTCCAATCAGGAGCCGACCGTCGACATTTCGGGACCACTCCCCGATGACGAGAGCCATGGCGACGAAGCGGCCGCCAATCTCGACGATCTGCGCGACCGCTGGAGCCGGCTGACCGATGTGCACCAGTTCTTCGGCATGCTGAAGACGCTGAAGCTCAGCCGCCGGCAGGCGGTGCGCCTGGTCGGGCAAGACTATGCCTGGCAGCTCGACAATGATGCCGTCCGTGCCATGTTTCATCACGCTGCGGAGGGCGAGATGCCGATCATGTGCTTTGTGGGAAACCGCGGCTGCATCCAGATCCATTCCGGTCCGATCAAGTCGATCAAGCCGATGGGGCCATGGATCAACGTGCTGGACGAAACCTTCCACCTGCATTTGCGGACCGACCACATCCAGGAGGTCTGGGCAGTGCGCAAGCCGACCAAGGACGGTCATGTCACCTCGCTTGAGGTCTATGATTCCGACGGCAAGATGTTCATCCAGTTCTTCGGCAAGCGTCATGAAGGCGAAAGCGAGCGGGACGACTGGCGCTTCCTGGCGGAAAACCTGCCGCGCATCCCAAGCCCGACCGCAGCCTGAGGAAAATGCGATGCGTTTTTTCCCAAGATTGTCGACCGTGCGCGGATCTATTTTCCGGCCGGTGATCGGTATCTCCATGGCTGTTATCGCACTGCAATCCGCCAGCGCCATGGAAGGCACGGCCGTGTTTGCCGATCCTTCGAAAATCGTGGCCGTTGGCGGCTCGATCACCGAGATCGTCTATGCGCTCGGCGAGGAAAAGCATTTGGTGGC
>NZ_RZTT01000508.1 GCF_003996995.1 Mesorhizobium sp. M7A.T.Ca.US.000.02.2.1
TCTCCTTGGGTTGGTCGTGAAGGCGCGCCCTCTTGGCGGCCGTGCTATGCGGCGCCGCTCCATGCGGCGTTGCGCAATCTCTTGTTGAAGCGTGATCTAGTTTGTCGCGGCGGCCAGGATCGGTCCGCCACCGGGCGACTGCACGAGCACGGCGGTGCTCAGGCCGCCGGATGTGGCGGGCAGCGGATACGTCGCGGCCGCGCCGGTCCAGCCGCCGAGTTTTTCGAGCGCATGCACGACATTGGCGTGCGGCAAGGTGCGGCCGGTGTTTTCGCCGCGCGACACCGGCACCTCGACGACGCCCTTGGCATAGTGCACCAGCCAGACATCGGCGTGGCCGCCAGGTGCGGCGCCGGCGCCGATGCTGATCTTGCCGCCATCGAGGGACAATGCCGGGCCACGCGTCCGGCCGCTCACCGAGATCAGCTTTTCGATCTCGCCGGGTGCGGCGCCGACGACATCGGCATGGCCGTTGACCACCACTTGCGGCGTGAACGGGCCGTCATGGCCGAGCGCCGGCTCGTAACTGACCTGGCGCCGGGTGAATTCCTGTTTTCCAAAAATGTCCTTCCAGCCGAGATAGTCCCAGTAGGTGACGTTGAACGACAGCGCCAGCACGCCGGGCTGGTCCTTGACCCTGATCAGATTGGCGTTGGCCGGCGGGCAGGACGAGCAGCCCTGGCTGGTGAACAGCTCGACCACGCTGAGCGGCTGCGCGGCCGCCGCACCGAGCGACGCCGCCAGCGCGAGCGCTGAGAGGCTGGACACTGTGACGAACTTGCGGGACATCGGCTTGCTCCGTGGGCAGCGGCGCCTGGAAGCACCGCTGATATCCCCACTTCGCCGCTGTCGGCGCCTTCGTTACAGCGCTCACATGTTTGTGATCGCTAGCGTTCTTCCTTCTCCCACAAGGGAAGAAGGCAAGAAGAGCAGCTTCTACTGCGTCAGCCGCGTGTTGTTGGGCCGCTTGTTGAAGTCGCACTTGCCGGTGACGTTGTAGAAGAAGTCGGCGTTGCTGACGGGCGCCGGGACCTTGTTGCCGCCGTCTTCCCAGGCCTGGTAGGCTGTCGAGCCACAAGGAACGAGGCCAAAGATATCAACGATCTGGCCGGTCGCCATTTCGGCCGGGGGGATGTCCTTGCTTGTCGAGCTATAGAGCCGGTTGGACGTGGCCGGATCGTTCGAATAGAGGTTTTGCGGATTGCCAGATGGGACGTTCATCTGCAGATATAGGCCAGCCATCTGGCTGACGTCGATTGAGGCACCGGCGGTGTTGCCGGCAGCCATCGTGTCGACACAGTAATATTTCGTGCCAAACTGGTCTGTGTTGAGCGTCACCCCGTCAGGCGCCTTTTTGCCGACCTTGCAAACCTGCGTCTGGGCAACCGTGGCGACGCCCAGACTGTCGATCTTGCTGACGGTGGTGGTGCCGTACCCTTTGGGATCCGTGCCGCCGCCGTATTTGTAATCGATCGTCATCAGAGGCTTGCCCTCTTTCGCACCGAACATCGTGCCGTAGAGCGTCATTGTCTTGTTCCAGTAGCCCGACACGCCGGTGACCTTGAAGGTCGCCTCCACCAAAGCTGGCGCCTTGTTCACCGCCGACGTGACGCCGATCGCCACCGTGGGGATACTGGCGATCTGCATGAACACGGTCTTCATGGCGAAACTCGCCGAGGCCTGCGCGGTGGCGGTGCCGTTGGCGCTGACGTCGAAGCTGTTCAAGGTCGCGGTGCCCTGTCCGCCGTTTTCTCTGTAGGTATCCTGGAGCACCACCTGGCGCTGCGGCTTCGTCGAGGCCGTGTCCATCGTGGTGATCGACAGGATCGCGGCGTCGAGTGCCGCCTGCTCGGTCGACCTGGTCTGAACCCCGGAGGTGTAGTCGACGGAAAAGCCGATCGCGGTGATCAGCGGTATCATGGCGAGAACAAGTATCGGTGCGAACGAGCCGCTCCGCGACTCGATAAAACTGCCTGCAAGCCCCCGCATGCCTTCGTCCTTACATGAGATATTTCCCCCCGCTAACATGCCGATCGCAAATTATGCTCTAACAGGCGTGGTTAAAATTTATCGATTTTTCGAGCAATCCGGGGGAAAAGGCGACAAGCGCCCGCACCGCTTGCCCGGCAGCCGCCTGCTCTGCCTTCCCGGCAGCGGCTGTACGGCTTGCCGGGCAACGGGCCGCACCAGATGTGCGGCGGCAGCCAGCCGCTTGCTCGGGCAAGCCACCCCTGCTAAACGCGCGCCATGAGCACGCCCCTCGACCATATCCGCAATTTCTCCATCGTCGCCCATATCGACCATGGCAAATCCACGCTTGCCGACAGGCTGATCCAGCTGACCGGCGGACTGGAGCTGCGCGACATGAAGGAGCAGGTGCTGGACTCGATGGACATCGAGCGCGAGCGCGGCATCACCATCAAGGCGCAGACGGTGCGGCTGAAGTACCACGCCAACAATGGCGAGGACTATATCCTCAATTTGATCGACACGCCCGGCCACGTCGACTTCGCCTATGAAGTGTCGCGTT
Organism: Mesorhizobium sp. M7A.T.Ca.US.000.02.2.1; assembly: GCF_003996995.1. Lineage (GTDB taxonomy): Bacteria > Pseudomonadota > Alphaproteobacteria > Rhizobiales > Rhizobiaceae > Mesorhizobium. Next base: position 2,531 of record NZ_RZTT01000508.1, read on the forward strand.
CGCTGGCCGCCTGCGAGGGTTCGCTGCTGGTCGTCGATGCCTCTCAAGGCGTCGAGGCGCAGACGCTGGCCAATGTCTACCAGGCCATCGACAACAATCACGAGATCGTCGTCGTGCTGAACAAGGTCGACCTGCCGGCCGCCGAGCCCGAGCGCATCCGCGAGCAGGTCGAGGAGGTGATCGGCATCGACGCCTCCAACGCCGTGCTGATCTCGGCCAAGACCGGTCTCGGCATTCCCGACGTTCTGGAAGCCATCGTCCACCAATTGCCGCCGCCGCGCGAAGGTGACGCCACCGCACCCCTGAAGGCGATGCTGGTCGACAGCTGGTACGACGCCTATCTCGGCGTCATCGTGCTGGTGCGCGTCATCGACGGCGTTTTGAAAAAGGGCCAGACCATCCGCATGATGGGCACCGGCGCAAAACATCTGGTCGAGCGTACCGGCGTGTTCACGCCGGCCCGCATCAATGTCGACGAGCTCGGCCCTGGCGAATTCGGCTTCTTCACCGGCTCGATCAAGGAAGTGGCCGACACCCGCGTCGGCGACACCATCACCGAGGACAAGCGCACCACCGCCAAGGCGCTGCCCGGCTTCAAGCCGGCGCAGCCGGTGGTGTTCTGCGGCCTGTTCCCGGTCGACGCCGCCGATTTCGAGGATCTGCGCGCCGCGGTCGGCAAATTGCGCCTCAACGACGCCAGCTTCTCCTTTGAAATGGAAACCAGCGCGGCCCTCGGCTTCGGCTATCGCTGCGGCTTCCTTGGCCTGCTGCATCTCGAAATCATCCAGGAGCGGCTGGAGCGCGAGTTCAACCTCGACCTGATCGCCACGGCACCGAGCGTCGTCTACCGGCTGGCTCTGACCGACGGTTCGATGAAGGAGCTGCACAACCCGGCCGACATGCCCGACGTGGTGAAGATTTCGGCGATCGAGGAGCCGTGGATCCGCGCCACGATATTGACCCCCGACGACTATCTCGGTGGCATATTGAAGCTCTGCCAGGACCGGCGCGGCATCCAGGCTGACCTCTCCTATGTCGGCAAGCGCGCCATGCTGATCTATGATCTGCCGCTCAACGAAGTCGTCTTCGATTTCTACGACCGGCTGAAGTCGATCTCCAAGGGCTACGCTTCGTTCGACTATCACCTCACCGACTACCGGGAAGGCGACTTGGTGAAGATGTCGATCCTGGTCAATGAGGAGCCGGTCGACGCGCTCTCCATGCTGGTGCACCGCACGGCGGCGGAAAAGCGCGGGCGGCAGA
>NZ_RZTT01000509.1 GCF_003996995.1 Mesorhizobium sp. M7A.T.Ca.US.000.02.2.1
GCCGTAGGGGAGGGCGATGCCGAGGGCGGTGGCGTCGCCGGCTAAGGGGAAAAGGCCGATAGGTTTACGCGAGGCGCCCCCCTCTGTCCTGCCGGACATCTCCCCCTCAGGGGGGGAGATCGGCAGCTTAGGCGCCGGCTTTTCCTTACCAACACCGGAGATTGGCGAAACCATCGGTGGCAGCGTAATCTCCCCCCTTGAGGGGGAGATGTCTGGCAGGACAGAGGGGGGCGCCTCGCGCAAACTTGTCGAGCATAGCCAACCCGCCAGAGACACCAACTGCCTCTCAGTCAAATCCCTCGCATGAGCCTCGCGGCCTTTTTCGGCAACCATTCTTAGGGCCGCGACGGTGATGTCGCACGCCGAGCCTTCATCGGCAGTGACAAGTGGCCTCCCATTCCACCCATCACCCGCGACAGACACCCGCCACCGAACTCCTGCATCGACCCGCACTGCAGCAAGCCGCACATCGGCCGTCACCGAATCCATCGTCAACTGCCCGCAGCCATCGACAATCACGGAAACCTTCGGCCCCAGCATTGGCGCTAATCCAGCCTCGTCAATCGCCGCCCTGATCCGCTCGGCCAGCGGCCGCGGATCGGCAATCTCCTGCGGATCAATGCCGGCCAGCGGCCCGATCTCGACTGGCACGCCGGTGCGCACCGCGATATCAAGCGCATCGACCTCCGCCGCCAGCCGTGTGGCGCTGTCCGTCGTCAGCCCACGTATCTGCAGACTGCCGCGCGCGGTGACTTCCATGATGCCATTGCCATGCCGCAAGGCGGATTCGGCTAACCCGATCAAAAGCTTCGGCGACAATCCTCCAGAAGTCGGGCCTCCAGAAGTCGGGCCTCCAGAAGTCGGGCCTCCAGAAGTCGGGCCTCCAGAAGATGGGCCTCCAGCAACCGGGTTGAGCCGCACCAAAAGCCCGTCGCCGGTTTGCATTGGCACCGACAAAGCCGGGCAGGCGCCGCGACGAGAGAAGGCGTTCATGCCGCCACCCCAAGCGCCTCGGCCTCGGCAATCATGGCCGTGAGATCGTCGTCGATGGAGTTGCGCAGGGGATGCCACAGGCCACGCCGTCGCGCCGACAGGAAGCGCTCGGCGATGACCTTGGCAGCGGCGGGGGTCTCGCGCAGGATGAAGGCCCCGACCAGTGGATCGCCGAGATAGGCATCGTGCACTGCCTCGATCAGCGTGCCCGAAATGGCATGCGTGGTTTCGGCGAAGCCGACCAGCCGGTCGACGGTTTCGGCAAATTCGGAGGCGCCGCGCGGGCCGTGGCGCATCTGTCCCGATATGAAGCGTGGATTGACGGCGCGGGCGCGCACCACCCGCGATACGGCCTCACTGAGCGAACGCGGCTTGGGCTTTTGCGGGTCCGTGGTGTCGAGCACGATGACGTCGGCATTCCTGCCAAGCGCTGCAAGGGCTGCGGAAAAGCCGCCGATAAAGGCGACATCGGCGGAGCCTTCGAGGATGTCGCGACCTGGGTCGTCGCCGGTGTGGACGAGAAGATCGGCCTCGGCGATGCGGGTTTCGAAGGCGCCGGGCGCGGAGACGCCTTCGCCCTCGGCGCCGCCATAGGCATGCGAGGTGGCGTCGAGATAGGCGCGGCCGATCTCTTCGCGCGCGCTCCAGTCGCCGGAGGACATGAGATCCTCGACGCCGGCGCCGTATGTGCCGGGTGAGGTGCCGAAGATGCGCGGGCTGATCTTGCCGTCAGCGCGGGTTTTGGCCGCGAGCGGGTTTTCCGTATCGTCCTCGTCGCGGGCGGCCACCGCGTTGGCGGCGGCATCGATCAGTGCGATCTGGGTCGGGAACATGTCGCGGAACAGGCCCGAAATGCGCCAGGTGACGTCGACGCGCGGCCGGCCGAGCGTGGCCGGCGGCAGCACTTCGATGCCGGTGATGCGGCCGGTCGCCGAATCCCATTGCGGCCGGCAGCCCATCAGCGCCAGGCCTTGGGCGATTTCCTCGCCGCCGGTGCGCAGTGAGGCCGAGCCCCAGAGATCGATGACCAGCGAGCGCGGCCAGTCGCCATGCGATTGCATGTAGCCGCGCACGACTTCCTCCGCCGCCGCCTTGCCCAGGTCATAGGCGGTCGGCGTCGGCATGGTCCGCGGGTCCGAGGTGAACAGATTGCGGCCGGTGGGCAAGACGTCGGAACGGCCCCGCGCGGGCGCGCCGGCCGGGCCGGCCTTAATGTGGCGGCCATCGAGCGCGGCGAGCAGCGCCGTCTTCTCGGCGTCGGCGCTCTGGCGGCGCATGGCGTCGGGCTCGTCATCGGGCGCGCGGCCATAGATATGCAGCCCGTCCTTGATGGCGAAATCCTTGAGGTCGCAGAGCCAGGCGTCGATGCGGCGCAGCGCTTCGTCCGGGGCGTCGGTCTTCCCGACGCCGGCTTCGGAGGCGAGACCGGTCTTTTGCGCGGTGTCGACGATCAGTTTCGCCAGACGGTCTCGGCGGCGGCGGTCTAGCCCGTCGGCCTGGGCATATTCATCGACCAGCCGCTCGAGCTTGTGTTGGTTTTCGTCGAGCCCGGCGCCGGTCAGCGGCGGTGGCAGATGGCCAAGGGTGACGGCGGCGATGCGGCGCTTGGCTTGCGCCGCTTCGCCTGGGTTGGAGACGATGAAGGGATAGACGACGGGCAAGGCGCCGGTGACGATCTCGGGAAAGCAGTTCTCCGAAAGCGCAACGGTCTTGCCCGGCAGCCACTCCAACGTGCCATGCGCGCCGACATGGACCAGCGCGTGGACGCCGAGCGACTTGCGCAGCCATAGGCCAAAGGCGATCAGCGCATGGCGTGGGGGTAAAGTCGGGTCGTGGTAGTCGGCCCGGCGGTCGGCGGAGCGGCCGCGATCCGGGGCGAGGGCGATGGTGATGTTGCCGAAGGTGGCGGCGCGGAAGGGGAAGCTTCCGCGCGAGGGGGCCTCGCACAGCCCTAAGTCATCTTCTGCTGTCCCCCAAGCGGCTTCTACCGCTGTAATCGCACCCGTCGGCAATTCTGTCGAAAGAGCGAGATAATCGTCCAGCCTCAGCCCATCGCCGCTCAACCCCAGCAGCCCCAGCAACTCACGCGGCGTCTCCGGAATCCCCTCAACCCCGTAGCCCTGATCCCGCAGGTCCTGCAGAATGGCCAGCACGCTGGACGGCACGTCGAGGCCGACGGCATAGCCGGTGCGGCCGGGGGCGCTCGGATAATCCGGCATCAGGATCGCCAGCTTGCGCTCGGCGCGGGGCGTCTCCTGCAGGCGGATAAAGGCCGCGACGCGGTCAGCCACTTGCGCCACGCGATCCGGTTCCGGCCGGTTGGCGAAAGCGCGGTGGCCAAGTGCTGGATCGATCTCGCTCTCGCCCTTGAAGGAAATGGCGCCGGCCAGGATGCGGCCGTCGAGCTCGGGCAGCACGACATGCATGGCAAGGTCGGCGGGCGCCAGGCCGCGCTGGTTGTTCTCCCAGATGTCGCGGCGGGGGGGGGCGACGATGACCTGGAAGACCGGCACGCCGGCGCGGTCGAACAAGGTCTCATTGCCCGGTTCGGCACCGGACGCGAAAGCGGTAGCGGTGACGATGGCGGCGGGTTTCAGTGAGGCGAGTGCTGTTTCCACGAACGCCAGGGATGCCGGGTCCTTGAGGCTGGAGACGAAGATGGGGACTGGGTTGATGCCGCGCTGTCGCAGAGCTTCAAAAAGTGCGTCGATTGGCGCGACATCGGCGGCCAGCAGCATCGAGCGGTAGAACAGGATCGGCACGACCTTTCCCTCCCCCTCGAGGGGAGGGT
>NZ_RZTT01000050.1 GCF_003996995.1 Mesorhizobium sp. M7A.T.Ca.US.000.02.2.1
CGGTGATAGCGGTTGTTGACGGCATGGCGTCCACCTCCTGAAAAGAGAAGCTTGGACGCGAACGTTGGGCTGACGCCTCACGGGGTCGTCGCGATGCACCCCTTGTCATGATGGTGGATTTGTTGGGCGCGCTTGTCAAGGACGGTGACCGTTCTCGACCCACCCGGCCGGGATGCAACACGCTGACCGGAAAACCGACGGCGGCCTGATTTGATCAAGCCGCCATCCGTCGATTCAGATCAATGATTGTCTCTGGGGACACCGCTGGTGTGCGCGACATCCTGGTATTTCACCGCCGGCTTCAGCACCATCCCCTCCGAGAACTGCGCGACCATGCCGCGCTGGATCTCCTGCCAGGGCGTCTGGTGCTTGGGATAGTGGAAGCCGCCATTGTTCTGCAACTCGGCGCGGCGCCGGGTGATCTCGTCGTCGGTGACGAGGATGTCGGCCGTGCCCTTGCGCAAGTCGATGCGAACCCGGTCGCCCGTCTTGAGCAGCGCCAGTCCGCCGCCGATCGCGGCTTCCGGCGAGGCGTTGAGTATCGAGGGCGAACCCGACGTGCCCGACTGGCGGCCGTCACCGATGCAAGCGAGCGCGTGGATGCCCTTCTTGATGAGATAGGCCGGCGGCTGCATGTTGACGACCTCGGCACCGCCGGGATAGCCGACCGGGCCAGCGCCGCGCATGAACAGGATGGTGTGTTCGTCGATGCCTTGCGCCGGGTCGTCGATGCGGGCGTGGTAATCCTCCGGCCCGTCGAAAACCATGGCGTTACCTTCGAAAGCCTCGGGATCCTTGGGGTTGGAGAGATAGCGTTCGCGGAATTCCGGCGAGATGCCGCTGGTCTTCATGATCGCCGAATCGAACAGATTGCCCCGAAGATTGATGAAGCCGGCATTGGCCTTCAGCGGCTTGGCGACAGAGCGGATGACGTCGGGGTTTTCGTTGGCGACGCCCTCGCTGTTCTCACCGATCGACTTGCCGTTGACGGTGCGCGCGCCGGGATGCGGCAACAGCCCGCCCTTCATCAGTTCGGCAATGACCGCCGGCACGCCGCCGGCATGATGGTAGTCCTCGCCGAGGTATTCGCCCGTCGGCTGCAAATTGACCAGCAGCGGCACATTGAGGCCGACCGTCTGCCAGTCGTCATTGTCGAGCTTGACTCCAAGGTGGCGGGCGATGGCGTTGAGATGGATAGGCGCGTTGGTCGAGCCGCCAATGGCCGAGTTGACGACGATGGCGTTCTCGAAAGCCTCCCTCGTCATGATGTCGGACGGCTTCAGATCCGCATGCACCATCTCGACGATGCGTTTTCCGGTCTCATAGGAAATCTGGCCGCGCTCGCGGTAGGGCGCGGGAATGGCGGCCGAGCCCGGCAATTGCATCCCGAGCGCCTCGGCCAGCGAGTTCATCGTGGTGGCGGTGCCCATGGTGTTGCAATAGCCGGTGGACGGCGCCGACGAGGCGACGATGTCCATGAACTCGTCATAATCGATCTCGCCGGCCGAAAGCCGCTGGCGCGATTCCCAGACGATGGTGCCGGAGCCGGTGCGCTTGCCCTTGTGCCAGCCATTGAGCATCGGGCCGACCGACAGGGCGATCGCCGGGATGTTGACGGTGGCCGCCGCCATCAGCAGGGCCGGCGTCGTCTTGTCGCAACCGATGGTCAGCACGACGCCATCGAGCGGATAGCCGTAGAGCACCTCGACAAGGCTGAGATAGGCAAGGTTGCGGTCAAGTGCCGCGGTCGGGCGCTTGCCGGTCTCCTGGATCGGATGGCAAGGAAACTCGAAAGGAATGCCGCCCATCGAGACGATGCCTTCGCGCACACGCTTGGCGAGTTCGATATGGTGACGGTTGCAAGGCGACAGATCCGAGCCGGTCTGGGCGATGCCGATCAGCGGCTTGCCGGACATCAGTTCGGCGCGCGTCAGACCGTAATTGAGATAGCGCTCGAGATAGAGCGCCGTCATGCCCGGGTTGTCGGGATTGTCGAACCACTCCTGCGAGCGAAATTTTTTCTTATGGGTGGGGGCGCCTGCCATCATGGTCTCCGTATTTGTAAGACAAATCGATATGGCAACGCGCGGGAGCAGGCAAGAGGGCGTGCGGTCGCAACCGGACTTTGGTGCGATAGACACGCACCGAGCCGTGCGTTACGGGTTCGGGCAGTCTTGTCCGGGAGGTTTTCATGGCTTTGGTGATCGAAGGCGAGGAGCGCATTGCCGCACCGCTGCAAAAAGTGTGGGAAGCGCTGAACGATCCCGAGGTCTTGAAGGCGACCATTCCCGGCTGCCAGAGCCTGGAGATGAAGTCGCCGACCGAGATGGCGGCAACCGTGGTGGTGAAGATCGGACCGATCAAGGCGACGTTCAACGGCGAAGTGACGCTGAAGAACCTGAAGCCGCCGCACTCCTACACCATCCAGGGCGAAGGCAAGGGCGGCATTGCAGGCTTCGCCAAGGGGGGCGCCGACGTGACGCTGACGGCGGATGGACCCGACGCCACGATATTGAACTACGCGGCCAAGGCCGATGTCGGGGGCAAGATCGCACAGCTTGGCAGCCGTCTGATCGAATCGACCTCGAAGAAACTGGCTGGACAGTTTTTTTCCAGCTTTGGCGAGAAGGTCGGCGCGGCCTAGGCTGCAGCACGGCGGCGCCTGCTATTCAAACACAATACTCGGCACGGCAGCAGCAGCCGCACCACGCTCTTCGTTGACCCGGTCCCAGACCTTCGAGGCGATGTCGCGGTAGATTTTCGCTTCGGGGCCATCGGGCTTGGAGACGACAACCGGCGTGCCGGCATCCGAGCTTTCGCGAATGCCCATTTCGAGCGGCACCTCACCGAGGAAGGTGACGCCGAGGCGCTCGGCCTCGCGGCGGGCGCCGCCATGGCCAAAGATGTCGTAGCGCTTGCCGGTGTCCGGGGCGATGAAATAGCTCATGTTCTCGACGATGCCGAGCAACGGGACGTCGACCTTCTTGAACATGTTGAGGCCTTTTCGCGCGTCGATCAGGGCCAGATCCTGTGGCGTCGAGACGATGACAGCACCAGCCAGCGGCACCTGCTGGGCCATGGTCAACTGCGCGTCGCCAGTGCCGGGCGGCATGTCGACGACGAGCACGTCGAGACGGCCCCATTCGACCTCGCGCAGCATCTGCGTCAGCGCCGACATCACCATCGGGCCGCGCCAGATCATCGGCGTTTCCTCGTCGACGAGGAAACCCATCGACATTACCTTCAGGCCGTAATTCTCCATCGGTTTCAGGATCTTGCCGTCGACGGTCTGCGGCCGGCCGTGGATGTTGAGCAGCCTGGGCATGGACGGTCCGTAGATGTCGGCATCCAGCACGCCGACGCGCAGGCCGTTGGCGGCGAGGCCGAGCGCGATGTTGACGGCGGTGGTCGACTTGCCGACGCCGCCCTTGCCGGAAGCAACGGCAATGATCGCCTCGATACCGGGCACGCCACGTTTGCCCGAACTGTGCGAGGCGGGCGCGTGCGGAGCCGCACGCGGCGCGGCGGCAGCGGGCGCAGCCGGCGGAACGGGCCTGGGTGCGGGGCGCGACGGAACCGGCGCCTCCATGCCGCCGCCCTTCTTCTCGGCCGTCAGCGCGACGACCGCGCCGGCGACCCCGGGGATTGCCTTGACGACGCGCTCGGCGGCGGCGCGCAGCGGCTCCATTTCCTGGGCACGAGCGGCGGGAACGGTAATCGAGAAGAAGACCTTCCCGTCGGCGATGAAAATCTCCGAAACCATGCCGAGGTCGACGATGTTGCCGGTGAAATCCGGCCCGTTGACCGTCTTCAGACGCTCGGTGACGATTTCCTTGGTGACGGACATGGCAGTTTTTCCTTACGCAGCTTGCGCCTGAGATGCAGCTTGCACCTGAGATAATGCAGTTTCCGGACAGAACCAAGCCGTGGAGCAATGGCTGCCTTGGCGTGCCTGGAAAAGCGGCGGGTCCTGTCGGATTTCATCCGCGCCAAACGTCTTCCAGATAATCGAGCGCCGATGCGGCCAACAATCAGGTCGAGCGACAGTCGTCAAACGATCGCGGCGACCTATTTCGGTGACCAGCACGGGGTCGACAACCAGGAAAGGAGACCATCATGCTCGCAAACAGCAATGCAACGGCCAATCTCGCGGTGAAGGATCTCGCGAAAGCCAAGGCTTTCTATGAGGGAACGCTTGGCTTGAAACAGGTGCACGACGAGGGGGGCGAACTGATCGTCTACAAAAGTGGCGATACCACCATCAACGTCTATCACTCCCAATTTGCCGGAACCAACAAGGCGACAGCGGTGACATGGATGGTTGGCGACGAGATCGGCAGCATCGTCAAGGAACTGAAGACGAAGGGCGTCACCTTCGAGCACTATGAGATGCCGGGCTTGACGCTGGAGGGCGATCTCCACGTCGGTTACGGAATGAAGGTCGCCTGGTTCAAGGACCCGGACGGCAACATCCTGAACCTTGTGGACAGGTAGATTTCTTTACGTCACCTCGCCAGGCCAACCGCCAGGTAGGTGAGCGCCGAAATCAAAGCGGTGGCCGGCAAGGTGACGATCCAGGCAATGACGATGTTGCCGGCAATGCCCCAGCGCACGGCCGAGACGCGGCGGGCGGCGCCGACGCCGATGATGGCGCCAGTGATGGTGTGCGTGGTCGATACGGGAATGCCGAGCCAGGTCGCGGCAAAAAGGGTGATCGCCCCGCCGGTCTCGGCGCAAAAACCCTGCATCGGGTTCAGCCGGGTGATCTTCGAGCCCATGGTGTGGACGATGCGCCAGCCACCGAACAGGGTGCCTAGCGCCAGCGCCGCCTGACAGGTGAGGACAACCCAGAGCGGTACATGGAAAGTCGCGCCAAGCATGCCTTGCGAATAGAGCAGCACGGCAATAATGCCCATGGTCTTCTGCGCGTCATTGCCACCGTGCCCGAGCGAATAGAGCGAGGCGGAAAAGAACTGCATGACGCGGAACGTGCTGTCGACCGCAAACGGCGTCTGGCGCACGAAGAGCCACGAGACGACAAGAATCAGGACGAGCGCCAGGATAAAGCCGGTCGCCGGCGACAGGACGATTGCCGCAACCGTCTTGCCAAGCCCTGTCCAGACGATGGCGCCCACGCCTGCCTTGGCCACACCGGCGCCGACCAGGCCGCCGATCAGCGCATGTGAGCTGCTCGAAGGGATGCCGGCGATCCAGGTGACGATGTTCCAGACGATGGCGCCGACGAGGGCTGCAAAGATCACCGCCGGGGTGACGATGCTGACGTCGATGATACCTTTACCTATGGTCTCGGCAACGTGGAGGCCGAAGAACATGAAGGCGATGAAGTTGAAGAAAGCCGCCCACAATACCGCGTATTGCGGCCTTAGCACGCGGGTGGAGACGATGGTGGCAATGGAGTTGGCGGCATCGTGCAGGCCGTTGAGAAAGTCGAAGAACAGCGCGACGCCGACGAGGCCGACCAGCACGGGAAAGGCAATGGTGGCTTCCATCACCTAGACATTCTCAATGACGATGCCGCTGATCTCGTTGGCGACGTCCTCGAAGCGGTCGACCACTTTTTCCAGTTGGCCATAAATCTCGCTGCCGATCATGTACGCCATCGGATCGCTGCTGCCGTGCTTCCTGAAGAGATCCTTCAGCCCTTGCTCGTGCAGGTCGTCGGCCCGGCTTTCGACGCGCATCACCTCTTCGGCGATGGCGTTGAGGCGCACCGTGTGCGTCGCGACCTTGTTGAGCAGCGGGATCGCCTCGGCCACCAGCTTGGCGGCGGCGACGATGACGCCACCCATTTCCTGCATCAGCGGATCGAATTCCTTGCGCTCGAACAGCTTCACCGTCTTGACCGTCTTGTGCATCATGTCGATGGCATCATCCATCGACTGGATCAGGTCCTTGATGTCGCCGCGATCGAAAGGCGTGATGAAGGAGCGCCGCACCGCCAGCAGGACTTCCGCGGTGATGTGGTCGGCCTCATCTTCGAGATCGACGATTTTCTGGCACCAGAGGTCGATATCCCTGCCCTGGAGAAGCTGCTCCAGCGCCTCGGCGCCGCCGACCACGGTGCGCGAATGTCGTTCGAACAGGTCGAAGAAGCGATCTTCGCGCGGCAAAAGCTTGCGGAACCAGCCCAGCATGGTCGATCTCCCAGTTTCATCCACATAGCGCCGCATCGCGCCGCGGGAAACAGGTAGCCGGCTTAAAGGTGTGGATGCAGGGCAATTGTGCATCGCGCTTGCGGTGAGGCGCGATTTCCCCGACCTTGCAGCGAACCACCGGAAAGATCGCATGATCGACAAGCTGGAATTCTTCATCGCGCTCGCCAGGGAGGAGCATTTCGGCCGAGCGGCGGAGGTATGCGGCGTCACCCAGCCGACGCTCTCGGCCGGCATCAAGCAGTTGGAGGGCCAGCTTGGCGTTATGCTGGTCCTGCGCGGCTCACGCTTCCAGGGGCTGACGCCGGAGGGAAAACAGGTGCTGGTGTGGGCACGCCGCATCGTCGGCGACACCAGGACCATGCGCGAGGAAATGCGCGCGGCGCGCCACGGACTTTCGGGCCGTATCCGCATCGCCGCCATTCCGACGGCGCTCGCCATGCTGCCGCGGCTGACGACGCCGTTTCGCGAAAAGCATCCAGGCGTCACCTTTTCGGTGCTGTCGCGGACCTCGATCGAGGTGCTGTCGCTGCTCGGCAATTTCGACATCGATGCCGGCATCACCTATCTCGACAACGAGCCGCTGGGGCGGGTGACCAGCGTGCCGCTCTATGACGAGCGCTACCAACTGATCACCGCGATGGGAAATCCCTATTCCGACCGCGACAAAGTGACATGGGCAGAGCTCTCAAGCCTGCCGCTGTGCCTGTTGACGCCAGACATGCAGAACCGCCGCATCATCGATCAGCATCTGGCCGAAGCCGGCGTGCAGGTGCGACCGACGCTGGAATCCAATTCGATGATCGTGCTGTTTTCGCACATCCGCACCGGCAAATGGTCGTCGATCATGCCGCTCAACCTTGCGGAAACATTCGGCTTTTCCGAGCCGATCCGGGCCATTCCGATTGTCGAGCCGGATGCCAGCCACACGGTCGGCCTGGTGGCGACACCGCGCGAACCGCACACACCTTTGGTCTCGGCGCTGCTGGACGAGGCAATGGCGCTGGCGGACGATTTCCACGCCAACCGTTCCGCTAGACAGAGTTAGCCGAACGGAGCGATAGAAAATTTCTATCGTGCAACGAAACCGCTTTATTGATTTCAGAGGTTTTCTCTGGTTTCTTAAGCACTTAGCGATAAAGCGGCACGCGCATGTCGTTGTTCCAAAACAGCTTGATGCTTCTGGCCGATATGTATGGGTCGCTACGATAGGGAGGGCGCTGCATGACAATGCAGCCTGCAAGTACCGAGATCACGTCGCGCACGGCCGCGATCATCCAGGAGATGAAGGGCCTCGAAGGCCCGTTGCTGCCGATCCTCCACGGCATCCAGGAAGAGTTCGGCCATGTGCCCAAGGATGCGCTGCCGGTCATCGCCGAGGCGCTGAACATTTCCAGGGCCGAGGTGCACGGCGTCGTCAGCTTTTATCATGATTACCGCAGCCACCCGGCAGGCCGGCATGTGCTGAAGCTCTGCCAGGCGGAATCCTGCCAGTCGATGGGTTCGGACGCCATCGCCGCCAAGCTGAAGCAATTGCTGGGCATCGGCTTCCATGAGACGACCCGCGACGGTTCGGTGACGCTGGAGCCGGTCTATTGTCTGGGCCTTTGCGCTTGTTCGCCCGCCGCAATGCTGGATGGCGAGGTGATCGGGCGACTCAATGACGAGAAGCTCGACGAGATCGTTGCAGAGGTGCGCTCATGATCCCGCGTATCTACATTCCCGGCGATTCCGGCGCACTGGCGCTGGGCGCCGAAAAGGTCGCCAAGGCGATCGCCGGCGAGCTCGCCGAGCGCGGCATCGAAGCCAAGATCGTGCGCAACGGGTCGCGCGGCGCCTATTTCCTCGAACCAATGGTCGAAGTTGCGACAGCGAACGGCCGCGTCGCCTATGGGCCGGTAAAGCCGTCCGACGTCAAAAGCCTGTTCGACGGCGGCTTCCTCACCGGCGGCCATCACAAGCGCTGGCTGGGCTCACCGGACAAGATCCCCTTCTTCGCCAAGCAGACGCGGCTGACCTTCGCGCGCTGCGGCGTCACGGATCCGCTTTCGCTCGAATCCTACAAGAAGCATGGCGGGTTGAACGGACTGACGAACGCGCTGGCGCTGACGCCTGCCGACATCGTCGCCCAGGTTACCGAATCGGGCCTGCGCGGGCGCGGCGGCGCCGGCTTCCCGACCGGCATCAAGTGGAAAACGGTGCTCGATACCGCAGGCGACCGCAAATACATCGTCTGCAACGCCGACGAAGGCGATTCAGGCACCTTCGCCGACCGCATGATCATGGAGGGCGATCCGTTTGTGCTGATCGAAGGCATGACGATCGCCGGTATAGCCACGGGCGCGACCAAGGGCTTTGTCTATGTCCGCTCGGAATATCCGCATGCGGTGGCGGTGATGAACAAGGCCGTCGAGGTCGCCCGCAAGGCCGGCGTTCTTGGCGCCAGCGTGCTGGGTTCACCTTACGCGTTCGACATGGAGATCCGGGTCGGCGCCGGAGCCTATGTCTGCGGGGAGGAGACGGCGCTGCTCGATTCGCTCGAGGGCAAGCGCGGCATGGTGCGCGCAAAGCCGCCGCTGCCGGCGCATAAGGGGCTTTTCGGCAAGCCGACGGTGATCAACAATGTCATCTCGCTGGCCTCGGTGCCTGTCATCATGGACAAGGGTGCGGCCTTCTACAAGGATTTCGGCATGGGCCGCTCGCGCGGCACGATCCCGATCCAGATCGCCGGCAACGTCAAATATGCCGGCCTGTTCGAAGCCGCTTTCGGCATGACGCTGGGCGAAATCATCGACGATATCGGCGGCGGTACGGCCACGGGACGTCCGGTCAAGGCGGTGCAGGTCGGCGGGCCGCTCGGCGCCTATTTCCCGCGCGCGCTGTTCGACACGCCGTTCGATTATGAAGCCTTCGCGGCCAAGGACGGGCTGATCGGCCACGCCGGCATCGTGGTGTTCGACGACACCGCCGACATGCTGAAACAGGCGCGCTTTGCCATGGAATTCTGCGCCATCGAAAGCTGCGGCAAATGCACGCCCTGCCGCATCGGCTCGACGCGCGGGGTCGAGACCATCGACAGAATAGTCGCAGGCATCGAGCCGGAGAAGAACCTCGCTCTGGTCACCGACCTCTGCAACACGATGAAGTTCGGTTCGCTCTGCGCGCTGGGCGGCTTCACGCCCTATCCCGTGATGAGCTCGATTACCCATTTCCCCGACGACTTCAAGCCCGCGCCCGTGCGCGTGGCTGCCGAATAGGAGCTGGCAGATGAACATCAAGGCCGACTTCCCTTCCCTCGTCGAAGAGATCGACTACGGAACCCCCCAATCGAAGGCGCAGAAGCAGGTCACGCTGAACGTCGACGGGCGCAGCATCACCGTGCCGGAAGGCACCTCGATCATGCGTGCCGCGATGGAAGGCGGGGTCGAGATCCCGAAGCTTTGCGCCACCGACATGCTGGACTCCTTCGGTTCGTGCCGTGTCTGCCTTGTCGAGATCGAAGGACGCGGCGGCACGCCGGCATCGTGCACGACGCCCGTCGGCGAAGGCATGATCGTGCGCACGCAGACCGAGCGGCTTGACGCCATTCGCCGCGGCGTCATGGAACTCTATGTCTCGGACCATCCGACCGGCTGGAACGAACAGGCCGGAACCGGCGCGAGCGAGTTCGATGCGGTGGCGAAGTCGATCGGCCTGACCGAGAACCGCTACGGCATCGAAGGCCGCAACCACGTCAAGCCGGAAGGTGGCGTGGCGCCCGGCCATGGCTCGCTGGCGGTCGACTACATCGCCCGCGATGAATCCAACCCCTATTTCACCTATGATGCCTCGCAATGCATCGTCTGCTCGCGCTGCGTGCGGGCCTGCGAAGAGGTGCAGGGCACCTTCGCGCTGACCATCGAGGGACGAGGCTTCGAATCCCGGGTTTCGGCGGGGATGCACGAGGCGTTCATCGATTCGGAATGCGTGTCCTGCGGCGCCTGCGTGCAGGCCTGTCCGACCGATGCGCTGCGCGAGAAGACGGTGCTTGCCAAGGGCCTGCCGGAGCGCTCCGCCGTCACCACCTGCGCTTATTGCGGCGTCGGCTGCTCGTTCAAGGCCGAGGTGAAGGGTGGCGAAGTCGTTCGCATGATGCCCTATAAGGAGGGGAAGGCGAACCACGGCCACTCCTGCGTCAAGGGCCGTTTCGCCTATGGCTATGCCACCCACAAGGACCGCATCCTGTCGCCGATGATCCGCGAAAAGGTCACCGACCCGTGGCGCGAGGTGAGCTGGGAAGAGGCGATCGCCCATACGGCCAAGGAATTCCGCCGTATCCAGTACCAGTATGGACGCACCTCGATCGGCGGCATCACCTCGTCGCGCTGCACCAACGAGGAAACCTACCTCGTCCAGAAGATGGTGCGGCAGGGTTTCCGCAACAACAATGTCGACACCTGCGCACGCGTCTGCCATTCGCCGACGGGCTACGGGCTCGGCCAGACCTATGGCACCTCGGCCGGCACGCAGGATTTCGATTCCGTCGACTTCACCGACGTCGCCGTCATCATCGGCGCCAATCCGGCTTCCGCTCACCCGGTGTTCGCCTCGCGGCTGAAGAAGCGGCTGCGCCAGGGCGCCAAGCTGATCGTGCTCGATCCGCGCCGCACCGAGATGGTCAAATCGGCCCATATCGAAGCGGATTATCACCTGCCGCTGAAGCCCGGCACCAATGTGGCCGTGCTGACGGCGCTGGCGCATGTCATCGTCACCGAGGGCCTGTTCGACGAAGCCTTCATCCGCGAACGCTGCGACTGGACGGAGTTCCAGGATTGGGCATCGTTCGTCGCGTTGCCGGAAAACAGCCCCGAAACCGTCGGCAAATTGTCCGGCGTCGATCCCGAACTGATCCGCGGTGCCGCCCGCCTCTACGCCACCGGCGGCAACGGTGCGATCTATTACGGCCTCGGCGTGACGGAACACAGCCAGGGCTCGACCACTGTGATGGCAATCGCCAATCTCGCCATGGCCACCGGCAATATCGGCCGGCCCGGCGTCGGCGTGAACCCACTGCGCGGCCAGAACAACGTGCAGGGCTCCTGCGACATGGGCTCCTTCCCGCACGAACTGCCGGGCTATCGCCACATCTCCGGCGAAGCCGTGCGCGATATCTATGAGACCTTGTGGGGCGTGAAGCTGGACGACGAACCCGGCCTGCGCATCCCCAACATGCTGGATGCCGCCGTCGACGGCAGCTTCAAGGGCATCTACATCCAGGGGGAGGACATTCTGCAGTCCGATCCCGACACCAAGCATGTCGCCGCCGGCCTTGCCGCGATGGAATGCGTCGTCGTGCATGACCTCTTCCTCAACGAGACGGCGAACTACGCGCATGTCTTCCTGCCGGGCTCGACCTTCCTGGAGAAGGACGGCACCTTCACCAACGCCGAGCGCCGCATCAACATGGTGCGCAAGGTTCTTGAGCCGAAGGCGCGCTACGCCGATTGGGAGGCGACGCAGGAGCTTGCCCGTGCGATCGGGCTGGACTGGAACTACCAGCACCCCTCCGAGATCATGGACGAGATCGCGATGACCACGCCGAGCTTCGCCGGCGTCTCCTTCGAGTTGCTCGACCGTGTCGGATCCGTGCAATGGCCCTGCAACGAGAAGGCGCCGCTCGGCACCCCGATCATGCATATTGACGGGTTCGTGCGCGGCAAGGGCAAGTTCATCCGGACCGAATATGTGGCGACGGACGAAAGGACGGGACCGCGCTTCCCGCTGCTGCTCACCACCGGCCGCATCCTGTCGCAGTACAATGTCGGCGCGCAGACCAGGCGCACCGACAACAGCATGTGGCACTCGGAGGACCGGCTTGAGATCCATCCGCACGATGCCGAGAACCGGGGCTTGCGCGACGGCGACTGGGTTCGGCTGACCAGCCGCTCGGGCGAGACGACGCTGCGCGCGCTGATCACCGACCGGGTGTCGCCCGGCGTGGTCTACACGACGTTCCATCATCCGGACACGCAGGCCAACGTCATCACCACCGACTTCTCCGACTGGGCGACCAATTGTCCGGAATACAAGGTGACGGCGGTGCAGGTCGGCGCCTCCAACGGACCGTCGGAATGGCAGCGCGACTATGACGAGCAAGCCAAGCAGAGCCGGCGCATCGCGTCTTTGCAGGCGGCGGAGTAGTCTTGAGCCCGCGCCGCAAAGCCACGACGCAGGTATCGCGGCTGGCGCACCGCGCGGTTGGAACGACGGCTGCCGACCGGATGGTGCCGGAGGAGACGCCGGTGGCGTTCTCCTTCGCCGGCACCACGCATGCGGTGATGATGGCAAGCCCGGCCGATTTCGAGGATTTCGCGCTTGGCTTCTCGCTGACCGAAGGCATTGTGGCTGCGCCGGAAGAGATCGAAGCGATCGAGGTCGAGGACCATGGCGCCGGCATCGACATTCAGATCCGCCTGAAGGACCGAGCCGACACACGTTTCGAAGCGCGGCGGCGAAGGCTCGCCGGCCCGGTCGGCTGCGGGCTTTGCGGCATCGAATCGATCGAGGAAGCAATGCGCTCGGTCGATGCGGTTGGTGCCTCAAGCCTTACGCTTGATGCCGACGACATCGCCCGTTCGGTCAAGCTTTTGTCCAAAGTGCAGCCGCTGCACACCGAGACCGGAGCGGTACACGCCGCCGGTTTCTATATGCCTGGCAAGGGCATCGTCATGGCGCGCGAAGATGTCGGCCGTCACAATGCGCTCGACAAGCTGGCCGGTGCGCTGGCCAAGGCCGGCATCGATGGCGCATCCGGTGCCGTCGTGGTGACATCCAGGGTGTCGGTCGAAATGGTGCAGAAGACGGCTTCTATCGGCTCGGCCTTCATCATCGCCGTCTCGGCGCCGACCGCCCTTGCCATCCGCACGGCGCAAGAGGCTGGCATGACGCTGGTGGCGCTGGTTCGCGGCGACGATTTTGATATTTTCACCCACCCCGACCGGGTGGTTTGCGGAGTTGCCAAGCATGTCGCATGACGAAGAACACATTATGAGCACCGCCGAGAAGCTGGTGCGCATGGCAAACCAGATCGCCGATTTCTTCCATTCCAAGCCGCGCGAGGAAGGCATTGCCGGCGTCGCCGAGCACATCAACAAGTTCTGGGAGCCGAGGATGCGGCGGCAGTTCTTCGAAATGCTGGACGACGGCACCGGGAACTTCAACGAGTTGGTGGTGGCCGCCTCCGCCAGGATCAGGCGGCCGATCACGCCGGCCGCGGCCGACCTCAAACTCGGACTCGAGCCCTCCCCTGCCGACGTCGCCGCCTCGCAGGAATAATCGCCAAGCCGCGCCGGCTTACATTCGCCATCGCTAAAGTTTAAGCTGCCGCATCCGCGCTGTTCTGCTATGGTTTGACGACCAGAAATCGTCAGGCCGGGGTGGAAATCTCGTGAGGCCGATCGAGACGCGATACGCCCGTAGCGGCGATATGAGGATCGCCTATCAGGTGGTCGGGCAGGGATCGCTCGATCTGGTCTTCGTGCCGGGCTTCATTTCCAACCTCGACCTGCACTGGGAAGACGAGGGCTATACCAGGCTCTTGAAGCGGCTTTCGGCATTCTCGCGGCTGATCCTGTTCGACAAGCGCGGCACGGGTCTGTCCGACCGCGTCGACGCGCATAACCTGCCCAGTCTCGAAACGCGGATGGACGATGTGCGCGCGGTTATGGACGCCGCCGGCAGCGGCCGTGCAGCCCTGCTCGGCTCCTCCGAAGGCGCGCCGATGGCGATGCTGTTCGCCGCCACCTATCCGGAGCGGACGCGGGCGCTGGCGCTCTATGGCGGCTATGCGCATTTCCACAAATGGGTGATGTCGCCCGAACGCCTCGACGCTTTCATCGAGATGGCGGAGACAGCCTGGGGCACCGGCGCCACTCTGCCCCATTTCGCGCCGAGCCGGGTCGACGACGCGCATTTCGCCCAGTGGTGGGCACGTTTCGAACGATTGTCGGCGAGCCCGACGGCGGCGGCGGCGCTGGCGCGCATGAACGCCGACGTCGACATCCGCCACATCCTGAACGTGATCAGCGCGCCGACGCTTGTGATTCATCGCCGCAACGATGCGCGGGTCGACCCCGATGCCAGCCGCTTCCTTGCACAGAAGATTCCCGGCGCCCGGCTGGTCGAGATTGACGGACGCGACCATCCGATCTGGACCGGCGATGTCGATGGGGTGGCCAACCTGATAGAGGAATTCCTGACCGGCGAGCGCGCCGTAGGCGAAGTGGACCGCGTGCTGGCGGCACTTCTGGTGACACGCATCTACGATACGGCGCGGCTCGGCGACCGCATGTGGAGCGAACGCAGCCAACGCTTCCAGGAAACCTGGCGGCTGCTGGTCGGACGCCATGGTGGGCGCTCTGTGGGCCTGCATGGCGAGTTGATGATTTCGCGCTTCGACGGCCCGGCACGCGCCATACGCTGCGCGGCAGCCCTGCGCGAGGCGGCGCAGGAAATCGGCGTGGCAAGCGCGCAAGGGGCGCATGTCGGCGAGATCGAAATGCGCGGTCCGCCCGTTGGGATGACGGCGCGGGTGGCGATGCAGTTGGCCGCCCATGCCGGCCGCGGCGACATTATCGCGTCGCGTCTGATCGCCGATCTGGCGGCTGGGTCGGGCCTGCATTTCACCGACGCCGGGCGCATCAGCGTCGACGAGTTGGAAGAGCCGCTGGCGCTGGTCCATGCGACGTCCGAACAGCATCTGGAACCCGCCTGCCGGCCCAAACCCAGGGTTGCCGAGCCGGCCGCATTGACGGCGCGCGAAAGCGAGGTGGTGAGCCTCGTCGCCGACGGCAAGAGCAATGCCGCGATCGCCGCCGAATTGAGGCTGAGCGAACACACGGTCAAGCGCCATGTCGCCAACATACTGCTCAAGCTGGACCTGCCGTCGCGGGCGGCGGCGGCGGCGTTTTCGGCCAGGCACCCTGGCCCGCACGGGCCATGAGAGCCATGGCGCTTTCGGGCGAAGCGGCCATGGGCGGGTCAGCGCTATCAATTCTCTCCATGCAGGCCAGGCGGATGTCGTCGGGAAAGGTGCTGCGAACGGAGGAGGAAATGCTGACGTCGAACCAAACACTCAAATCGCTTGCGATAGCGGCAGGGCGCCAGCGATGAGGAGATCAAGGAGGAGGCGGCGATGTCCGCGATCGTGCGCCGCTGGCCGACGATGCTCAACGGCAGCCAGGTCGATCTGACGACCTTCAAGGAGCAGGCCGACGACGTGTTCGCGGCCGTCAAGGCGAAGTCGCAGTAACAACCACTGCCTGGCGACAAGCGCCCGGCAGCACTTCGACCATCAACCGCCCGGAAGACGGGCCAATGGAGGATGACATGCTGACCAAGACCCAAACAGTGGATGGTGCGGCGATCAAGAAGGCCATCGAAACTCGTGACGGCAAGATGCTGTCGAGCTTTTATGCCGACGACGCGCTGGTGCGGGTGATCGACCGCAACAACCCGCCGAGCAAGCCGCGCGAGATCCGCGGACGCGCCGCGATCACCACATTCTGGGACGACATCTGCAGCCGCGCGATGACCCACAAGGTCGATACCACCATCGCCGACGGCGACAGTCTCGCCTTCACCCAAGCCTGCGCCTATCCGGACGGCACGAAGGTGTTCTGCGCGGCGATGCTGGAGCTGAAGGACGGGCGGATCGCAAGTCAGACCGTCGTGCAGGCCTGGGACGAGTAGACCAACAGCCGGTGGATCAACCGCGGCCTGGGCCGCAAACCTGGAGGAGAAGACGATGTTCAGCGCCAGATGGCAGATCGACGCCAAGTTCGGACATAAGCAGACCGTGCTCGACCTGTTGAAGAAATGGGAACGCGAGATCGGCTCGCAGGTCGGCATCGACGAGCTGGAATTCCAGATCATGACCGGTTCGATCGGCGCGCGGGAGGCGACGGTCGAGTCCCATCACCAGGTCGAAAGCCTGGCCCAGCTGGAGGCGTTCTTCGCCAAGATCGGCAAGATCGACGCGCATGCCAAATGGGGCAAGGAGATCGAGCCCTATGTCGTGTCGGGCACCAGCCTGTGGAATATTTACCGCATTGTGGAGTAGTGATTCTTCTCCTCGTTTCACGGGGAGAAGATGCCGGCAGGCAGATGAGGGGCGGAGCCGGCTTTGCCAGGGACGTGCTGCCCCTCATCCGGCCCTTCGGGCCACCTTCTCCCCGTAAAACGGGGAGAAGGGAAGGCGCTAGCTGTGAGCCACCATCACATGGCGCACGGCGGTGTAGTCTTCCAGCGCATAGAGCGACATGTCCTTGCCGTAGCCGGATTGCTTCAATCCGCCATGCGGCATCTCGTTGGTCAGCATGAAATGGGTGTTGATCCAGGTGCAGCCATATTGCAGGCGGGCGGCCGTCGCCATGGCGCGCGAGACATCCTTGGTCCATACCGATGACGCCAGGCCGTAGTCGCTGTCATTGGCCCAGTTCACCGCCTCGTCGACTTCCGAAAAACGAGTAACCGAGACGACCGGGCCGAACACTTCGCGGCGGACAATCTCATCTTCCTGCAGCGCGCCGGCGACGACGGTCGGCTGGTAGTAGAAGCCAGAACCCTCGCCCGGCTTGCCGCCGGTGGTGATCTCGATGTGCTTCAGTTCCGAGGCGCGCTCGACGAAACTCGACACGCGGTCGCGCTGGCGGCGGGAGATGAGCGGGCCGATCTCGTTTTCAGTGTCGTCGGGACGGTTGTACTTGATGGTCGAGATGGCCGAGGAGAGATCGGCGACGAGTTTGTCGTAGATCTTCTTGCCGGCGTAGATGCGGCAGGCGGCGGTGCAGTCCTGGCCGGCATTGTAATAGCCGAAGGCACGCAGACCGCTGACCACGGCGCCAAGATCGGCGTCGTCGAAGACGATGACCGGTGCCTTGCCGCCGAGCTCGAGATGCGTGCGCTTGACCGACTTGGCGGCCGCCTGCAGCACTTTCTTGCCGGTGGCGACGTCGCCGGTGATCGAGATCATGTTGACCTTGGGATGATTGATCAGCGTGTTGCCGACGCTGTCGCCGCGGCCGAGCACGACATTGACCACGCCCACCGGCAGAATATCGGCGAGGATCTTCGCCAGCTTCAGCGCCGTCAGCGGTGTCTGCTCGGATGGTTTGAAGACGACGGTATTCCCGCCGGCGATCGCCGGCGCCAGCTTCCAGGCCATCATCATCAGCGGGTAGTTCCACGGCGCGATGGAGGCGACGATGCCGATCGGATCGCGCCGGACCATGGAAGTGTGGCCGGGCAGATATTCGCCGGCGACGACGCCGGGCATCGAGCGAACGGCGCCGGCGAAGAAGCGGTAGCAATCGACGATCGCCGGGATTTCGTCATTGAGCACAGCGTTGATCGGCTTGCCGCAGTTGAGCGCCTCGAGCGTGGCGAACTCCTTCGCGTCGGCTTCGATGCGGTCGGCGATCTTCAGCAAATAGCCGGAGCGCTGCGCCGGCGTGGTGCGCGACCACAAGACGAACGCCTGTTCGGCGGCGGTGACCGCCGCCTCGATCTGCGCCTGGCTGGCCTCGGGCAGGCTGAGGATGGTCGCCCCGGTCTTTGGATTGAGGATCGGCTCCTCGGTCTCGGTGCCCTTCTCGAATTTCGAGCCGATCAGCATCTGGGTGTCCATTGGATTCTCCCTTAACAGGAGCGAGTAGCGAGTAGCTGAAAGCGAGTAGGGTTTGACCGTCGATCTTCCCTATTCCCTATTCGCCACTCCCTATTCGCTGTTTTTCATTTCCCGCTTCCAGCGATCTGGTCGCCATCGCGGGTAAGGTAATAGGCCGCAAGGATCGGCAGCAGCGTCACCAGCATGACGACCATGGCGACGACATTGGTGACCGGGCGCTGGCGCGGACGGATCAGTTCTTCCAGCATCCAGATCGGCAGCGTCTGCTGCTGGCCGGCTGTGAAGGTGGTGACGATGACCTCGTCGAAGGACAGCGCGAAGGCCAGCATGCCGCCGGCAAGCAGTGCCGTGGCGATGTTGGGCAGCACGACATGGCGAAAAGTCTGAAAACCGTCGGCTCCGAGATCCATCGACGCCTCGATCATCGATCCGGAGGTGCGGCGAAAGCGGGCGACGGCATTGTTGTAAACGACGACGACGCAGAAGGTGGCGTGGCCGAGCACGATCGTCCAGAACGAGAACGGAATGTCGGCGAGCGAAAAGGCCGAGCGCAGCGCGATGCCGGTGATGATGCCGGGCAGCGCGATCGGCAGGATGACCAGCAGCGAGATGGTTTCGCGGCCGAAAAATTTTGTCCGCGACACCGCCGCCGAACAGAGCGTCCCGAGGACCAAAGCAATCGCAGTCGAGATGGAGGCAACCCTGACCGATAGCGACAGCGCCTGCCAGACATCGGGCCGGTTCCAGGTCACGGCGAACCATTGCGTCGTCAGCCCGGGCGGCGGCCAGACGAAACTCTTCTCCTCGGTGGTGAAGGCATAGACGAAGATCAGCAGAATCGGCAGATGCAGGAACAGCAGGCCGCAGGCGGCGGCTATCTTCAGGCCGAGCGGAGCCGACTGGGAACCATCAGAGCGCATCGAAGGCCCCCATGCGCTTGGCGCCCCAGAGGTAGAAGCCCATGATGACGACCGGCACCACGGTGAAGGCGGCGGCGAGCGGGATGTTGCCGGCCGTGCCTTGCTGCGAATAGACCGCCTGGCCGATGAACAGCCGCGAGGTGCCGATGATCTGCGGGATGATATAGTCGCCGAGCGTCAGCGAGAAGGTGAAGATCGAACCGGCGACAATGCCCGGCAGGGCCAGCGGGAACAGCACGTTGCGGAAGGTCTGTCCCGGCGAAGCCCCCAAATCGGACGAGGCCTCGACCAGATTGCCCGGCACGCGCTCAAGCGCCGCCTGCACCGGCAGGATCATGAACGGCAGCCAGACATAGACGAAGACGATGAAGGTGCCGGTGAACGACACCGACAGCGAATTGCCGCCGACAATCGGCAGCGACAGCCATGCGTCGAGCACCCACAACAAATGCAGCTTGGCGAGCAGCCAGGTGAGGATGCCCTCCTTGGCCAGGATCAGCTTCCAGGCGTAGATCTTGACCAGATAGCTCGACCATAGCGGCAGCATGATGCCGAGATAGAACAAGGCCTTCCAGCGGCCGCGCGCATAGCGCGCCGCGTAATAGGCGATGGGGAAAGCGATGACGGCCGAGGCCAGCGTGACCAAGGCCGCCATCGTCACCGTGCGCAGGATGATGTCGAGATTGGCGGCCTGGAACAGGTCGCCATAGGTCTTGAGCGTGAACTCACGGTTGATAAGGCCGGAAAACTCGTCGATGGAGAAAAAGCTCTGCGCCAGGAGCGCAAACAGCGAGCCAATATAGACGATACCCAGCCACAGAACCGGAGGCAGCAGCATGAGCAGCAGCAGGACCTTCGGCTTGCGCCAGAAAAGGTCCGATAGCGCGCCGCGCAAGCCGCCGCTGCCGGGCAGGATGGCGGGCGCCGTTGCACGCATCATGGCGGCGTCGAGGCTCATGCCGGCTCGTCCATCAGATGCAGGTGCTCGCGGTTGAAGGTGAGCACCACCGCCTCGCCTGCCCCAGGCAAGGCCGTGCCGGCGGGCACGATGGCGTGCAGCCGCAGCCCGTCGGCGTCGAGCGCCAGCTTCGTCGTGGCGCCGAGATAGTTGGTCGAGACGAGGCGGGCGGATACGCCTTCGCCACTTGTGCCCGCGCTGGCCGCGCGGCCGACACGAATGGATTCAGGGCGCAGGCTGCCCCAGCGATGCTGGCCGGAATAGCGCTGGACGAAATCCGGCGGCAGCACGTTGGAGGAGCCGACGAAATCGGCGACGAAGCGCGTCTTCGGTTGCTGGTAGATATCTTCCGGCGTGCCGACCTGCATGATCTTGCCATCGTTGAAGACGGCGACGCGGTCGGCCATCGACAGCGCTTCGCCCTGGTCGTGAGTGACGAAGACAAAGGTGATGCCGAGCGCCTTCTGCAGCGACTTCAACTCCTCCTGCATGTTCTCGCGCAATTTGAGGTCGAGCGCGCCGAGCGGCTCGTCGAGCAACAGCACCTTTGGCTGGTTGACCAGCGCACGGGCGAGTGCCACGCGCTGGCGCTGGCCGCCGGAAAGCTGGCCGGGGCGGCGGGCGCCATAGCCGGGCAGCCGCACCAGTGACAGCGCTTCTTCCGCCGCCTTGTGCCGCTGAGCCTTGCCGACACCCTTGACCATCAGCCCGTAGGCGACGTTGTCGAGCACGTTCAGATGCGGGAACAGCGCATAGTCCTGGAACACGGTGTTGACGTTGCGGCGATAGGGCGGAACGCCCTCGGCGCGTTCGCCGAAGATCGAGATCGAGCCCGATGTCGGCTGCTCGAAGCCGGCGATGAGGCGCAGGCAGGTGGTCTTGCCGGAACCTGACGGGCCGAGCATTGCGAAGAATTCGCCCGGCACGATGTCGAGATCGACCGCGTCGACGGCGCGCACGCTGCCGAAATGGCGCGAGGCTTTCTGGAAGGAGACGGCGGAGGTCATGGGCTGTCCTGATCTGTCAGGCAAATCAATTCGGGCTGCGATGCAGCGTTCTTCTAGCTCGGGCGTTTGCGCTGCCCCTCATCCGCCTGCCGGCACCTTCTCCCCGTATAGTGACGGGGAGAAGGGAAGCACTCCAAGGCCGGTGACCCCCCTCTCCCCGTTTCTTCACGGGGAGAGGGTAAGGTGAGGGGCGGCGCTGCACTCTCAGGCGAAGCGCGGAATCACCTTCCGCCGATGACGCCGATATAGTCCGACACCCAGCGGTAGTACGGCACGCATTGGTCGTTCTGGGTGGCGCATTTCGACACCGGGGTCTTCCAGAACTTGATCTTGTCGAAGTTCTCGTAGCCGTTGGTCTTGCAGCCCTCGTCGGTCAAAAGCTCATTGCCCTTGCAGGCGGCGGGCACCACGGGCAGCGAACCGAACCAGGCCGAGACGTCGCCCTGCACCTTGGGCGACAGCGAATGTTCCATCCACATATAGGCGCAGTTGGGGTTGGCCGAATCGGCTTCCATCATCGTGGTGTCGGCCCAACCGGTCGCGCCCTCCTCCGGAATGGTGGACGCTATCGGCTTCTTGGCGGCGACCAGCGTGTTGACCTGGAAAGGCCACGAGCCGGAAGCGACGACGCCCTCGTTCTGGAAATCGTCGACCTGGATGGCGGCGTCATGCCAGTAGCGGCCGACCAGCGTGCGCTGGACGCGCAGCAGGTCGAGTGCCGCCTTGTACTGGTCCTCGTTCAATTCGTAGGGATCCTTGATGCCGAGTTCCGGCTTGTGGAACATCAGATAGTTGGCGGCGTCCGCGACGTGGATCGGCCCGTCATAGGCCTGGACGCGGCCCTTGTTGGACTTGCCGTCCGGCAGCTTCATTTCCTCGAAGACGACATTCCAGCTCTTGGGAGCTTCCTTGAACACGTCGGTGTTGTACATCAGGACGTTCGGACCCCACTGGTAGGGAACGCCGTAATGGGCGCCGCCAACGGTGAACCACGGCGCGTCCTTGAGGCGCTCGTCGACGATCTTCCAGCTCGGGATGAGATCGGTGTTGATCGGCTGCACACGCTTGCCGGCAACGAGACGCAGCGAGGCATCGCCCGAAGCGGTGACGAGGTCGAAACCGCCCTCATTCATCAGCGAGACCATCTCGTCGGAGGTGTTGGCGGTCTTGACGTTGACCTTGCAGCCGGTCTCCTTCTCGAAGGAGGTCACCCAGTCATAGCCCTTGTCGGTTTCGCCGCGCTCGATGTAGCCCGGCCAGGCAACGATGTTGACCTGGCCCTCGCCCTTGCCAAGTTCCTTGACCTGGGCGACGGATTGACCGGAGAAGGTCAGCGCGACCGTCAGAGCAGTGCATGACTTCAGGAATGAATTCATTGTCGATCTCCCATTTAGGCGCCTGGCCCCGAAGGCCGGTTTCGGTCTTCGCTAGGGGTCACGCGCGGACTGAAAACTGTCAGTTCGTCCGTTGGGCTTGATGCCGCTCTGATGGCGGCTTTGGTCCCTGAACCGAAAGTGCTTTGAAAATTCCGGTTTCGCAAATTCATTTATCAGAAGGGCGATATCGGTTTTTCCGATAGTGGGCAGCCGATCTCTCAGGGACGCTGGCGGACCGTGCGCTGCGACTGGGCAAGGCCGATGAAATCGCGCGCGGCCTGCGGCAGACCGGAGCCGCGCCGCCAGACCATGCCGACCTGGACCACCGGCAAGGAGCCGGAAATATCGCGCGATTCGATGCGGTCGCCTTCCAGCGACCAGGGCCGGTAGACGAGGTCGGGCAGCAGCGCCACGCCGGCGCCGGTGGCGACCAGACTGCGCACGGCCTCCACGGAACGGGTGCGGAAGGCGACATGCGGCTTGGCGCCGATTGCCGTCAGCAGCTTGCCGGTATTCTCCTCGATCTCGTCGACCGTCAGCATGATCAGCGTTTCGGAGGCAATGTCGCCAATGCTGATGATGTCGGCGCCGACGAGCGGATGACCGAGCGGCAGCCACAGCCGATAGGCCGAGACTTCGAGGATTTCCGACTGCAACGCGGTGCGGTCGCGCAAATTGGAGGTGACCATGACGGCAATGTCGAGCTTGCCGCCAATCAGGAGGTGTTCGAGATAATCGCCATTGTCCTCGATGGCAGAGACCTCGACGCCGGGATAGGCGCGGCGGTAGCGGGCGAGCAGATCCGACAGCACATAACCGGCAACCAGGGAGGTGACGCCGAGCTGCAGCCGGCCGGCCGCCACCGCCTGCTCGCCGGAGAAAGAGCGGCGCGCGTCGGAAACGTCCGCGAGGATCTTCGTCGCGTGGCGCAGGAACTGGTGGCC
>NZ_RZTT01000510.1 GCF_003996995.1 Mesorhizobium sp. M7A.T.Ca.US.000.02.2.1
TGCAGGGCCTGGTCGAGCCAGAGCGGGGTGTCGTTATCGCACAGCGCCAGTGCGATGGCGCCGCTCTCGGCGACCGCCGGCGCCATCGCACTGGCGCTGTGCGATAACGACACCCCGCTCTGGCTCGACCAGGCCCTGCAAGCTTCCGCCGCATTCAGATCCTGGCTCGGGTTCCACACTGGCGCGCCCGTGGCCAACACACCGGCCGATGCGCATTTCGCCTTCATCGCGGCCCCGGCCGAGATGATGTCGCTTGATGGTTTTTCGCAGGGCACGCAGGACTATCCCGACCGTTCGACCACGTTGATCCTGCAAGTCGGCGATCTCGTCTCCGGCACGCCGCTGTTGCTCGAAGGTCCCGGCATCGAAACCAGCGCCACGATCGCGCCGGCACAGATGCCGCGCCATTTCGTCGAGCAGTGGAAACAGAACATCAAGCGCTTTCCGCGTGGCGTCGACATCATCCTCGTCACATCAGGCGGCATTGCCTGCCTGCCGCGCACGACGCGCATCAAGACGATGGAGGCGTAAGATGTATGTCGCGGTAAAAGGTGGCGAAGCCGCAATCGCCAACGCCCACAGCCTGCTTGCCGACCGCCGGCGCGGCGACCGCTCGGTGCCGGCGCTTCGCCTCGACCAGATCGTCGAGCAGCTGGCGCTCGGCGTCGACCGGGTGATGAGCGAAGGCTCGCTCTACGACCGTGAACTGGCCGCGCTCGCCATCGTCCAGTCGCGTGGCGACCTGATCGAAGCGATCTTCCTGGTGCGGGCCTATCGCACCACATTGCCACGCTTCGGCTACTCCAAGCCCATCGACACAGGCACCATGCTGGTCGAGCGACGTGTGTCGGCGACCTACAAGGATCTGCCCGGCGGCCAATTGCTCGGGCCCACCTTCGACTACACGCACCGGCTGCTCGACCCCGAGCTTGCCGCTGGCGCTGACGTCGCCCAGCCCTTGCTGCGCGAGACGGAAGCGCAAGCCATGCCGCGCGTCTCGGCGATCCTCGCCCGCGAAGGCCTGATCGAGCCGGATGGCGAGATGCCGCAGGACCATGTCCCCGGCGACATCACCCGCGAGCCCCTGGAATTCCCGATGGCGCGCGACATCCGCCTGCAGGCGCTGTCACGCGGCGACGAAGGTTTCCTGCTGGCGCTCGGCTATTCCACCCAGCGCGGCTATGCCCGCAACCATCCCTTTGTCGGCGAGATCCGCATCGGCGAGGTCGAGCTCGAGCTCGACGTTCCCGAACTGCCCTTCGCTGTCCCGCTCGGCACTGTCCGTGTCACCGAATGCCAGATGGTCAACCAGTTCAAAGGCTCAGCCAAGGCGCCGCCGCAGTTCACCCGCGGCTATGGCCTCGTCTTCGGCCAGAGCGAGCGCAAGGCGATGGCGATGGCGCTCTGCGACCGGGCGCTGCGCGCGAAGGAGCTCGGCGAGGATGTCGTCGCCGCGGCCCAGGACGAGGAGTTCGTCATCTCACACTCCGACAATGTCCAGGCGACCGGCTTCGTCGAGCATCTGAAGCTGCCGCACTATGTCGATTTCCAGGCCGAACTCGACCTCGTGCGCCGCATGCGCGCCGAACACGACGCCCACCAAAACCCCGTGAAGGTCGAAGAGAAGCGGGAGGCCGCGGAATGATCGAAGGGCTTTCCCACATGACCTTCATCGTCCGCGATCTCGAGCGGATGACCAAGATCCTCGAGGGCGTATTCGACGCACGCGAAATCTATGCCAGCGATGCCGAGCAGTTCTCGGTGTCGCGCGAAAAATTCTTCCTGATCGGCGACATCTGGGTCGCCATCATGGAGGGCGAGCCCTTGCCGGAGCGCAGCTACAACCACATCGCCTTCAAGATCGATGACGCCGATTTTGACCACTATGCCGAGTGCATCGGCAAGCTCGGCCTCGACATGCGCCCGCCGCGCCCGCGCGTCGAGGGCGAGGGCCGCTCGATCTATTTCTACGACGACGACAACCACATGTTCGAACTGCACACCGGCACGCTCAATGAGCGGCTGGCGCGCTACGCCAAGGGATTTGAGGTCGCATCATGACCGACATCGCCACCTACAACTTCGCCTATCTCGACGAACAGACCAAAAGGATGATCCGCCGCGCGATCCTCAAGGGCATCGCCATCCCGGGATATCAGGTGCCGTTCGCCTCGCGCGAAATGCCGATGCCCTATGGCTGGGGCACTGGCGGCGTCCAGGTCACCGCTTCGATCATCGGCCCAGACGATGTGCTCAAGGTGATCGACCAGGGCGCCGACGACACCACCAACGCGGTCTCGATCCGTGCCTTCTTCAAGAAGGTCGCCAACGTCGCGGTGACGACCGACACCGCCAGCGCCACCATCATCCAGACCCGCCACCGCATCCCCGAACATCCGCTGACGGCGGGCCAGGTGCTGGTCTATCAGGTGCCGATCCCGGAGCCCCTGCGTTTCCTCGAGCCGCGCGAGACCGAAACGCGCAAGATGCATGCGCTGGAGGAATACGGCCTCATGCATGTCAAGCTCTATGAGGACATCGCCAAGCACGGCCGCATCGCCACCACCTATGCTTATCCGGTCAAGGTCGAGGGCCGCTATGTGATGGACCCGTCGCCGACGCCGAAATTCGACAATCCCAAGATGCATCGCTCACCGGCGCTGCAGCTGTTCGGCGCCGGCCGCGAAAAGCGCATCTATGCGGTGCCGCCCTTCACCGAAGTGGTCAGCCTCGACTTCGAGGATCATCCGTTCGAGGTGCAGACCTTCGACCAGCCCTGCGCGCTGTGCGCGGCCGAGAATGTCTATCTCGACGAGGTCATCCTCGACGACCATGGAGGCCACATGTTCGTCTGCTCCGACACGGATCATTGCGAGAAGCGGCGGGCGGACGGCCATCACGGCCACCTTGCCCCGGAAAACCATCTTGCCTCGGAAAAAATGGAGCCGGCGCAATGACCGACGAACCGCTGCTGCGCGTCTCGGCGCTCTCCAAATTCTACGGCTCGCGCGTCGGCTGCGACAACGTCTCCTTCGACCTGTGGCCGGGCGAAGTCCTGGCTGTGGTCGGCGAGTCCGGCTCCGGCAAGACGACATTGCTCAACTGCCTGTCGACGCGGCTGCTGCCCTCCTCCGGCAGCGCCAGCTACCGCATGCGCGACGGCCAGTTCCGCGAGCTCTACCGCATGAGTGAGGCCGAGCGCCGCTTCCTGATGCGCACCGACTGGGGGTTTGTCCACCAGAACCCGGCCGACGGCCTGCGCATGACGGTGTCGGCCGGCGCAAATGTCGGCGAGCGGCTGATGGCGGTCGGCGACCGCCACTACGGCAAGATCCGCGCCACCGCCGTCGACTGGCTATCGCGCGTCGAGATCGACGAGGACCGCATCGACGACGAGCCGCGCGCCTTTTCCGGCGGCATGCGCCAGCGCCTGCAGATCGCCCGCAACCTCGTCACCGGCCCGCGCCTGGTGTTCATGGACGAGCCTACCGGCGGCCTCGACGTCTCGGTCCAGGCGCGCCTGCTCGACCTGTTGCGCGGCCTGGTCACCGATCTTGGTCTGGCGGCCATCGTCGTCACCCACGACCTCGCGGTGGCGCGACTTCTGTCGCAGCGCATGATGGTGATGAAGGACGGCCGCGTCGTCGAAAGCGGTCTCACCGACCGCGTGCTCGACGACCCGCGCGCGCCTTACACGCAATTGCTTGTTTCCTCGATTCTGCAGGTTTGACGATGACGCAAACGACTGACGATTGGAGAAC
>NZ_RZTT01000511.1 GCF_003996995.1 Mesorhizobium sp. M7A.T.Ca.US.000.02.2.1
GCGTGGCGGAAGGCAAGCAGGCCCGTCCGGTCTGGTCCCGGTCTGGCACGGCCGGGCTCCGCTTTCGTGCGGCATTGGAGGCGGACTTGCCGTTCCTGTCGCGGCTCTATGCCTCGACCCGCTTCGAAGAACTCGCGGTGACGTCGTGGAGCGAGGCGCAGAAGGCCGAATTCCTCGGCATGCAGTTCCAGGCCCAGCACGCGCATTACCGAAAACACTATCCCGAGGCCGATTGGCTGGTGGTGGAAGGCGATAGCGAAGACATCGGCCGCCTCTATATCGAGCGCTGGCCAACCCAGCACCGCATCATCGACATCGCCTTCCTGCCGCATCATCGCCGCAAGGGTTACGGCACCGCGCTGCTCTGCGACCTCATCGACGAGGCATGGTTAGCCGGCAAATCAGCGTCGATCCATGTCGAGAAGCACAATCCGGCGAGACGGCTTTATGTCGCGCTCGGCTTCGCGGTCGTCGAGGACAAGGGCGTTTATGACCTGATGGCCTGTGCGCCGCCGGGGGGCGACGATCTATGATCGTCGGAACCGATTTGTTGGCGGATGCGATCATTGTCTATGGTCATCGTTTGCGCTGCCCCTCACCTGCCTGCCGGCATCCTCTCCCCGTATAGTGACCGGGGAGAGGGACGCTTTCATCGCGGATTTCGCCAATCTCCAGCGTTGCAAGAAAGGCGCCGGCGTCGCAGCCAGCCACTCTCGCCCCGTTTACGGGGAGAGATGTCCGGCAGGACAGTGAGGGGCGGCGCCGGCGGCAAGGATTGTCGCATCAGGCCCTGTCACGATGCGATAGGCCTGCGTGCAGCCCAAAACAGGGTCCTAATTGAACACCGCCTCGTACAGCCGCCCCGTCGCATCGGCCGCAACCGGCACGATGAAGATCTCGTGGCTGCCGCTTTCCCCCGTGAAAAGATAGGTCGCCTGCGGCAGTGCGATGTCGCGCGGGCCTTTGAACAGCAGCGAGAAGCCGCCGCCCGGGCGCGGGCTGGCGGCGATGGGCTTGACCGCGCTGAGTTCGAGCGGGATCTGCCGGCCGCCGGCTTCGATGGTGAAGGTTTGTCCCTGCTCGAAATCCGACACCGACGCCATTCCGTTTGCCTCAATCTGTCCGCTGGAGCGGTTCAGCGTTCGGATCGCTGATCCGATCCGGCTTTTGTTTCTTCGCAATCGCCAGGGGAAAACCGCTCCACACTTTTCCTGGATTTGCTCCAGCGGAGGCACTGTCGCCGCTTCGCCGCAAGCTGTCCAGAGGCGGGCAGGCTGGCGGTCGTGTTCCCAAGGCAATCGGCCGCCGCAATCCCAAAATACAGCACCGCCTGTCCTTTTATGCGCGCAAGAGACGCTGTAGTACTTTGTTCCTGCGCGGGATTCCTTTCGACCCAAGATCAGCGCAAACAAGCATAGATCCCGGCTTCGGGACCATTGGCAGCCTGATGGGCGTGCGGGAGACGGATGATGGCTGATGCAAAGACGGAAGTGACGAGCGACGCGATGCCGCTGTTCTATTCGAGGCCCGAGGCGCTCAACCCGGCGCGGCATGGCTCGCTGGCCCTGACCGCGCGCAGCGATTTCGGCTTCGCCCGCTCAGCGCACGCCATTCCGGTGGTGGCGTCGGAAATGCCGGCGGCGATGCGCTCCTACCCGATCGTCTTCATCGGCCCGGCCAAGGCGCCGGTGATCATCACCGGCGTGCGCCAGAACGAGAATCTGTTCGTCGATGCCGAAGGCAAATGGACCGCGCCGCACTACATCCCCGCCTATGTCCGCCGCTATCCCTTCATCCTGGCCGAAGACCCGACATCGGCCGGCCGGCTGACGCTGTGCGTCGAACGGACCAGCGACCGCATCGTCGACCAGTTGCTGGCGCCGTCCCGCGATGACAAGATCCTGCCGTTCTTCACCGGCAACGAGCCAACCGAAGCGACCAAACAGGCGCTCGCCTTCTGCAATCAGTTCCAGATCGACTTCCGAGCCACCCGCGAGATGGTCGAAAAGATCGATGCGCACGGCCTGTTTTCGCCACGCCAGAGCAAGGTGACACTGGAAGGCGGCGAGGTGCTCAACCTCACCGATTTCCAGGTGATCGACGAGCCGGCCTTCAACAAATTGAGCGACGAGGCGTTTCTCGACCTGCGCAAATCAGGCGCGCTCGGCCTGCTCTATTGCCACCTCGCCTCGACCAACAGCTGGACCTCGCTGGTGCATCAGGCGTCGCTGCGGAAGGCGGGGCGGCCATCGACCTGATTTCACCCTGGCTCGCACTAGAACGGCCGTGACAATAGCGCAAGTGATTAACTTGAGGACACAGTGATAGTTCCGTCTTCAGGGCCGCTTACGATGGTCTCCTCGAAGTAATTATTTGTGATCCGAACATAGTATTCTCCGGTCAGAGCGCCGGATTCCGCTTTAAGCTTAAAGTTAATTGTTGTCGTGTCTTCGATGTTAGTGTCGTTGTCGTTGATTAATAAACATGAGGCTATGTCTGAAGTGTCAGCATAAATAAAATCAATTACCAGGTACTCTGTGTCGTTAAACCAGCCCCGGTCCGGGGAGACCGTCACGCTCACACTAATCGGCTCTCCGGCTCTTACAGCGTTCCCTTCAGGTGTATCGACGCGAACTATATCTACTCTTGCCATGATCCATCTCCCTTTGGCATTCTCAAATGACAATCGGGAACGCTAGTCGAGATCGCCGCGCCCGTTGCGGTTCATTGCGCCACCGGACCGCCCCATCGCACCGCCTGACCTGCCCATGGCGCCGCCCGATCGCCCCATGGCACCACCAGATCTCCCCATTGCTCCACCCGACCGACCAAACGAATGCGGGTCCAGCTCTGCACCCAACAGAACATCTTCGAGCGTTCCCGTGTCGAGCTCCAGCCGCATTGTCAGGTCACTCTTGTCGTACACCCAGACCTGCATTCCGCGCGCAAACGAGCCTATCTGCGATGACAGTCCGGTATAGGCAGGGTCGCTTGGACCGCGGCTCATGACCTTCAGATCGGTGTCCGCCGGAGCTGGATAATCAACCGCGGTGCCAGGCCCATGAACAAGAAGTATGGTCGGTCTGGCCAGCTCGTAGAACTGCGCCTCGAAGGTGAACGCATAGATCCTTGCCAGCAGGCTGCCGGAGGCGTCGATCTGGTTCTGCAGGAATCTGTTATTGCCAGGTCTTGGAGGCCGTCCCCCATCGATCCTCTTCTTCAGCTTCAAATCTTCAAGAACTCTACCGAACAAGTGTATGGCCGAGGTATTTAAAATGGTTTCAGTTATCATGGATCACCCCATCCTCTGCAATGTCGATCAAAGCTCGGCGCCACTTCTGGACATCCAATATTTCTCGAAATAGCTCATATCCGGGAGACGCACCTGATCCCGTGGACGAGCGGTTCGACCCTCATGAACATGGCTCTTTCGGTCTGGCTTCGTCAGGCGAGGCCCGGCACGGTAGCGAAAAATCCCTCTTCGGTCGAAATCCCGGAAGATGATGCTTGATAGTTCTCCTCCGGTCACGCGGTCGTCGACCGCGAGCATCGTTCTCGCCACGTCACGATAGTCCAGGAAATCCGGGGCGAGAGCCCACAGCGTCTCGGCGAGATAGGTACCCACGATATCGCGCGCGTCGAGCAGCGCTTCGACGAAACCGTCTGGATTGCGCGTGAAATCGCGGTCAAAGACTTTCTGGAGCGGCGCCTCGGCGGTTGGGTAGATCTCGGCGAGGGCGGCAAGATCTTCGGCCG
>NZ_RZTT01000512.1 GCF_003996995.1 Mesorhizobium sp. M7A.T.Ca.US.000.02.2.1
GTCTTCTCCGATCATCGGGCTTGCTCGTTCGAACGCGCTTCTGGCACGTCGACAATGGCGATGTAAAGGCAAGCGGCCTGATAAGGCGAGACAACCGCCCGCTCCTGCCCGCGGCCGGAATCCGACAGCAGACGACGGCGCCGTGAAAATCAGATGTCGAAACTGACGACCTGATCCATCGTCTGCGACGGCAGAAGCTGGTCCATCTGGCGCGACGGCTGATCGCAGCCGGTCTCACCGACGACGCGGGCCGGCACGCCGGCAACCGTCTTGTTGTGCGGCACTGGCGACAGCACCACCGAGCCGGCCGCTATCTTCGAGCAATGGCCGATTTCGATGTTGCCGAGGATCTTGGCGCCGGCGCCGATCAGCACGCCATAGCGGATCTTGGGGTGACGGTCGCCGCCGGCCTTGCCGGTGCCGCCCAGCGTCACGCCATGCAGGATCGACACGTCGTCCTCGATGACCGCGGTCTCGCCGACCACGAGGCCGGTGGCGTGGTCGATGAAGATGCCCTTGCCGATGCGGGCGGCGGGGTTGATGTCGGTCTGGAAGACCGAGGACGAGCGGCTCTGCAGGTAGAGCGCGAAATCCTTGCGCCCCTGGTTCCACAGCCAATGCGCCAGCCGATGGGTCTGTATGGCGTGGAAACCCTTGAAATAAAGCACAGGCATGATGAAGCGGTCGCAAGCCGGATCGCGATCGTAATAGGCCTGGATGTCGACACGCACCGTCGTCGGCCACTCCTTGTCGTCGGCCAGCATGGACTTGAACGTCTGGCGGATGAGATCGGAGCCGATGTCCTGGTGCGCCAGCCGCTCGGCCAGCCGATGAATGACTGCTTCTTCCAGGCTGTCCTGGTTGAGGATGGTCGAATAGAGGAATGCAGCGAGCAGCGGGTCGCGGTTGACAGCCTCCATGGCCTCGTCGCGGATCGAACGCCAGATCGGATCGACCGGCTTCAATGCGCTGTGTCGGGAAATGCTGATGCTGTTCATGGCCGTCTCGTCCTGCGTCCTGCCGGGCTTGCCTGTTGTGCTTGCCTGTTGCCGGGCCGCACATATAAGCCAGATCATAGCACGATTGAACTCAATTTTCCTTAGTGCTTTGTCAAATGGATTTGGTTCGCGGGAATTCAAGCAGCCATGGAAAACGAACCGTTGATCGACGACGCGCTGAAAAGCGAGCTTTCGGCTCTCTACCGGGCGCCAGGCCGCCACTATCACAACCTTGCCCATATCGAGGCGATGCTGGCGCTCGCTGGCGACTGTCGAGAATTGCTCGGCGACCCCGAGGCGATCGAAGCAGCGATCTGGTTCCACGATGCCGTCTATGACAGCAAGGCCAAGGACAATGAGGCGCAAAGTGCTGCCCTTGCCGAGAAAAAGCTGGCGGGCCGCGCAAATCCTTCACGCCTCAACCGCATCTCGGCAATGATCGTCGCCACCGCCACGCACCAGGTGCCGCCGTTCGAAGACGCGGCGGCCACACGGGACGCAAGTCTTTTCCTGGATATGGACTTGTCGATCCTGGGAGCCGCGCCGGACGCCTTCGACGCCTATGAGCGCGCCGTGCGGCGCGAGTACCACTGGGTGGAGGAGCCGATGTGGCGAGCCGGACGCAGTGCGGTCCTGAAGACTTTCCTCGCCCACCCGCACATCTTCCACACGCAAGAGTTTCGCCAGCGCTTCGAACCGCAGGCCAGGGAGAACATGACGCGGTCATTGCAGGCCCTGCAAACCTCTTTGTGATCTTCGCCGGTGGCGCGCTTGCATGTCTCCCTATCCCGCCACGGGCGTTGCATCGAACAATGCACCGAGAAACGCCTGAACAAGCGAGCGCTGCGCGTCGGTCTTGCGATAGGCGACGCGGTGTATGGAACTGAACGAATAGGCCCTTGGCTTGATGGCCCGCATGTCTCCGGCCGCAACCCAGGGATCGGCAAAATGGCATGGCAGAAAGCCGATGAAATTGCCCGACAGGATCAGCATCAACTGCGCCTCCATGTGAACGACCGATGCACTCGCCCTGGGATGGCCGACCAGGTAGAGGTCGTCGAAATGTCGATAGCTGCGCACCGAGAACCGCGCGGCATCGACGGCGCCTTGATCGATCCTTGAATCGGGCATCGCAAAGAGCGGATGCCGGCGGCCGCAATAGAGAAGATGCGGTTCGCCGCAATAGTCGCGATAGACGACCCCAGGCGCTTTCTGCGACAGCGGCCCGATGACAACGTCGCGACCGCCATCGGCAACTTGTTGCTCGAGTTCTGACGGCGTACCCACCGAAAGGTCGATGAAGACGTCGGAATCGGGCCCCATGAAGCGGCTGAGCGCGTGCTGGATACCCAGTTCGCCACTGGTGAAGACCCCATCCGACGTGCCAACCCGCAAGCGGCCCGACAGGCTGCCGCTGGCTGCATTGATGCGATGTCCGAAATCATCAAGGTCGCGGAACAGCTTCTGCGCCGCATCGTAGGTTGCCTGTCCAACCTCGGTCAGGCGGAATTGCTTGCGCCCGCGATGGCAGAGCTGGGCACCGATGCGTTTCTCCAGTTCCGCCAGATGCGTGCTCAGCGTCGGCTGTGACAGGTTGAGCGTGATTTGCGCAGCGGCGAACCCGCCTGAATCGGCCAGCGCCACGAAAACGCGCAGCAGGCGGATATCGATATTGTCCAGCCGGCGCATGCCATTCCCCATGATGCACAGAACGAAGCATCGATGTTATTCGATGTATCGTTCTAAATAAACTCATTTACATCAATGTCTGAAATCGCGAGCCTGTACGGAACAAAATTGGGGAACAATCATGAAACCGTTACTCGGCACCGCCTTGTCCGCAGCCCTGCTGCTCACCAGTTCGCAGCTCGCCCTCAGCGCCGACCAGATCCGCATCCTAGCGCCGACATGGCTGGGATTTGCGCCTGTCCATATCGCCAGCGACCTTGGCTGCTTCACCGCCAAGGGCCTTGATGTCAGCATCAAGTTCGAGGACGACCTGACCAACGTCATGGCGGCGATGGCGCGCGGCGACATCGAGATGCAGATGCGCTCGGTCGGCGAATATCAGGGGCGCCCGCGCGATGCTTCGACGCCCGGCATCATCATCGGCACGATCGACGAATCCGTCGGCGGCGACGGCGTCATCACCGATGACAAGATCAAGTCGGTTGCCGATCTCAAGGGCAAGGTCGTCGCGGCCGAGCCCAACATCCCTTCGCGCCTACTGCTGCAGATGGAGTTGAAGCAGGCCGGCCTGTCGCTGAAGGATCTTCAGATCAAGGACATCGCGACGGCCGATACGGGCGCGGTTTTCGTCGATGAATCGATCGCCGCGATCGCGACCTACGAACCTTTCATGTCGCAGGCGCTGAAGGCCTCGACCCGCACCGGTGCCCGCATGCTGATCTCGTCCAAGGATCATCGCGGCATCATCATCGACGCGATCATCGCCCGCAACGACGACTTCAAGGCGAACCCCGACAAATACGCAAAATTTCTCGGCTGCATCTATGAGGCGATCGATTTCATCAAGGCCGAGCCGGAAAAATTCGCCGACATGGCGTCCAAGCATTTCGGCCTGACGCCTGCCGAAGTGACCGACATCGTCAACTCCAGCCTGTCCTACACGACGCTTGCAGAATCCCTGGCCTACATGGGCAAGCCGGGAGAAAAAGACACGTTGCACGGGATATTCGACACGGTGATGGATCTTAATCTGGAGAACGGCGCCGCCGACAAC
>NZ_RZTT01000513.1 GCF_003996995.1 Mesorhizobium sp. M7A.T.Ca.US.000.02.2.1
ATCTATGGGCGGCTCGATCCCGAAGCCACCGTTATCCGCGAGCCCGGTCAACTGATCTTCCAGCATAAGCATATCGAAGGTTTTTGGCTGAGCGAGTGGATGCGCCAGTTCCGCGACCGCCGCGGCCCGGCGATCCTGGAAGCGCAGAAGCGTTTTTCCGATGGGCGCTGGTCGACCGACGTGACGGCGGTGGTGCCGCTCGCCGAGGCAATGGCGCGGGTGCCAGCGGAACTGGCCAAGCCTAACGGCAAGGTGTTCATCCGGCCTTAGAGCAATTCGAAAGACGCGAGAAACTTGGATACGAGAGCTTTCGACGGACGGAGAATGCCGGTATCCGGCAGCTGTCCGGATCGTCAGGCGAGTGTCCGAGTCTTTCAGACCCCTATGCCACGCCGCTTCGTCCGTGATATGCCGCCGCCATCGAATGCCGGGACAGGCTGGACTGAGCTTGTTCCGGGATTGTGTGGGGTGCCTTGATGACGATTTCCAAGCCGGTTTTCGACCGTTTGGGGTTTGGCCTGTGGATCGGAGCGTTCCTGGTCGTTCTTGCCATGGTCCTGCG
Source organism: Mesorhizobium sp. M7A.T.Ca.US.000.02.2.1 (assembly GCF_003996995.1). Taxonomy (GTDB): domain Bacteria; phylum Pseudomonadota; class Alphaproteobacteria; order Rhizobiales; family Rhizobiaceae; genus Mesorhizobium. Next base: position 563 of record NZ_RZTT01000513.1, read on the forward strand.
GTCGCCGTACACGCGGACGGTATGGAAGGCCTATATAGACGGCAGCGAGGCGCTTCTGGCCGGTCTGCCGCTCTACGACACCCAATCCGAGATGGGGTATCTCTACGCGCCGGCCTTCGCCGCGCTCTACACTCCGATAGTCAAGCTCGGTCCGCATCTGGGCGGCGTGGTGTGGCACTCCCTCGGGTTTGCGGTGCTGACCTATGCCGCGATGCGGCAGGTGCGCAAGCTCGGTGGTGGCGAGTTGATGTGGCTGCTTTCTTTCGGCCTCTTCCTCGCTTTGCCGATGGCGCTCGGCGCGATCCGCAACGGCCAGGCGACGATCCTTTTGACCGGCGCTTGCTGGCTTCTCACATTGTCGGCGCTGGAAGGGCGACGGGCGGCGACGTTCTTCTGGGCTTCGCTTGCCATCATCGCCAAGCCGACCGCGATCATAATGCTGTTGTTGGTAGGAGCCCTTCGGCTTCGGTTGATACCGGTGCTGGTGCTGGCGGTGCTGTTCGTGCTCGCACTGCCTTACGCTTTTGCTCCCGCCGGCTATCTCAACGATCAGTATCGTGTCTTCGCCCAGATGTTGACCTCCATGGCCGTCGACAATACCAGCCATTTCGTGTCCACCGATTTCACGGCACCGTTCACCACGATAGGGCTGCCGATACCGGAATTCGGCGCAACGATCGTGCGCATGGTCATGGCCCTGCTTACGCTTTCAGCCGTCATCTGGTTCGACCGCAGGCTCGAAGGGGGAAAGGCAGCGCTGGCGATCTTCCTGACGGCCACCTTCTACATGTGCGTCTTCAACCCGCGCGTCGAGCCCAACACCTTTGCCATGATCGCGGTACCAGCCGGTCTTGCCATCGCCCTGTTGTGGCGCGAAGAACGAGGCGGCGTCCTCGCCTCGGTGCTGTCGATGACGCTGTTCGTGACCGGCCTGAGCGGCGTCGAGCGCCATGTGCACGATTTCCTCTTCCCCTGGTTCCGGCCGGTGGCCGTCACTTTCATCGCCGGTTCGCTGATCTGGTGGTTCTGGGCCAAGGCACGGGAAAAGGTGGTGAATGCGGGAGTCGCGAATGGCTGAGTTGCGACAGAGCCTCGATATCGTTGCGCCATTCTTCAACGAGGCGGCTTCGGCATCGGCCTTCGCGCGCCTGCTCGGCGAGCTCGAAGCGGCCGTGGCACAGCGCTTCGGCATGACCGTGCACAAGATCCTGGTCGATGACGGCAGCCGTGACGATGGCGCCGGACGATTTTCGCAGGCGCTGACGGGATCGTGGGAGATCGTCCGCCTCAGCCGCAATTTCGGCAAGGAAGTCGCTGTGCTCGCCGGCCTCGACCAGTCGCGCGGCGACATGGTGCTGATCATGGACGCCGACCTCCAGCATTCCCTGGACATCAGCCTGAAGCTGATCGCCGAGCTGGTGAACCATCCCGACATCGACGTCGTCTATGCCCAGAACGACCGCCGCGAGGCGAGTTGGCGGCGCAGCCAGCTTGCACGGCTTTTCTACAGCCTGATCAACTCGAGCCAACGTTTCGACATTCCCGAAAATGCCGGCGACTTTCGCGTCATGCGCGGCGCCGTGGCGCGCGCACTGACCAGCCTGCGTGACAAGCGTCGCTTCAACAAGGGCCTGTTTGCCTGGGCGGGCTTTCGCCAGAAAGCATTGCCCTATTCGCCGGAAGGCCGCGCCAGCGGCACATCGAAATGGAGCCGGCTCAACCTGATCGCCTTCTCGCTCGAAGGGTTCACCTCGTTCTCCGTCATTCCGCTGCGCCTGATCAGTCTTAGCGGGCTGCTCGCGGCGTTGGCCGGCGCGCTCTATGGTGCAAAGGTGTTCTTCGAGGTGATCTTCTACGGCATTGCCGTTCCGGGCTACCCCAGCCTGCTGGTTGCCGTCGTTCTGCTCGGCGGCCTCAATCTGACCCTGCTTGGGCTGATCGGCGAATATGTCTGGGTCACGCTCAGCGAGAGTAAGGATCGGCCGGTCTATCTCGTGCGCGATGTCGTGCGCAGCGAGGCCCCCGCCGACCGGCCGGAGCCGGGCACTCCGAACAGATGACGCGGCGCATTCGCCTGATCGCCGACGATTACGGCCTGGCGCCTGGCGTTTCCGCCGGGATTCTCGATCTTCTCGATCGGGGGCGCCTGACCGGCACCAGCTGCATGACCGGCTTTCCCGAGTGGGCAAAGGAGGCAGAGCGCATAAAACCGCTGTGCGGCCGGGCCGCGGTTGGGCTGCACCTCACCTTGACCGACCAGTTGGCCGTCACCGGCCGGTCGGCCCTGGCGCCGGAAGGCCGGCTGCCACCGCTCCGCGCACTGGCCTTACCTGTTCTGCGCGGCCGCATCGGCGACCGCCATGTCCATGCCGAGCTTGACGCCCAGTACAGCCGCTTCGTCGAGGCGCTTGGCCGCCGCCCCGATTTCGTCGACGGGCATCAGCATGTGCATTTCCTTCCCGTCGTGCGCACATGGCTGCGCATGCGTTTTCCAGAAGGCGCCGACAGGCCGACCCTGCGCGGCGCCCCGGCGCTGGCCGCGGGAGCGAAAGTCGCTGCGATTGCCACGCTCGCCGCCGGGTTCAACCGCTCGATGCAGCGCGCGGGCTTCACCGTTTTCCAGCCGCTCGCCGGCATCTATGACTGGCGGCAACCCGAAAAGTTCGCTGCGGTTCTGCGGGCCGCCGTCGAAGGGTTGCCGGAGCGAGGGCTGTTCATGTGTCATCCCGGCCATGTCGACGAGACGCTGCGCGCGCGCGACATGATGCAAGGTGTGCGCGAGGTCGAATTCGCGGCCTTGGCATCGGACGCGTTCGGAGCCAGCCTGGCCCGCGCCGGCGTCGAGATCTTGGACGGCAAGAGATGAGCGACGCCGATCGGCCCCAGCGTTCGGCCGGCAGCAAGATCGTCCGCTTCGCCATTGTCGGACTGGCGAACACGGCCATCGACCTTGCCAGCTTTTTCCTGCTGCTCAAGCTCGGGGTTCCGCCGGTGCCGGCCAACATCGCTGCCTGGTTCGTCGCCGTCACCTTTTCCTTCGCGGCGAACGGCTTGTGGTCGTTTGAGCGCAATCGAGCCATCCGGCTGCATGACGCGTTCCTTCGTTTCGCCACGCTTGGAGCGCTGATTTCGCTCGGTGTCTCCAGCCTCTCGATCGCGCTGTTCGCCGGC
>NZ_RZTT01000514.1 GCF_003996995.1 Mesorhizobium sp. M7A.T.Ca.US.000.02.2.1
AGCAGACGCCGACCGTGGCGTTGTCTTCCATCAGGCCGACCACGCGCCGCGCCGAAACCCCGGCCGCGCCGCGGTCGCGCACGTCGACCATGACGGCCATGGAGCGCATCAGGCGCGCAAGGCCCGGATGATGGCGACCGGCGAGACGCTGGACGAAAGCTCGTAATGCGCCGCCGCCATCTTCTGCTTGAGCGACGGCGCCGGCAGGTCGGCGAAGGTCTGAACCGCGACCTGCTCGCACACCAGCTGCTCGGCGGCGCGATGGCGCCGCGCCGCAAGCGCCGCAGTGCTGGCGGCGTCCATGTATTCATCCATTGGCTTGCTCCCCCGTTGTCTCGACAAGCTTGCGCATGCGTTCGGCCACCAAGGCATCGAGCGCCGTTTTCAATTTCTTCAGGGTGGTTTCGGTGGCGCCCTGGGCGCCCGGCCGGTTCTTCAGCCGGGAATAGGTCTGCAGATGCACGCCCGCCCGCTCGCACAGTTCCTTCTGTTCGATGCGGGCGGTCTCACGCCGAAATTCGATGTCCGAAAAATCTAGCACCGCGAATCACCTTGCCGCTCATTCGCTCATCGTGATAAGCGAGTTTGCTGATTATGCAAGGTAGCAGTGCGTGCGCGTTCAAGCGAGTTCACAGCCTATTGTGCGCATCATGGCGGTGCAGCACGACACAAAGGAATGGATTCGGGCGGTTGCCCGATACATGAACCTTTCGTTTTCGGAGCTGGCCTTGAACGCCGGCCTCGCCGCATCCACCGTCACCCGCTACATGAACGACAAGTCGGGCAAGCTGTCCGTGACCGAGCGTACACTCGAAGCGCTCGCGGTCTATTCCGGGATCCCGAAAAACGTTCTACCAGGCCAGCGGCGCCTGCCAGGCTTCGGCGAGAGCGAAACCGTTCCCTATGACGACAAGCAGGACGAGCGCCTGCCTGACTGGGTGCTGGCCGCCATTCAGGCCAACAGAGGCAATCGCAACGGCGTCGAACCGTGGCTGATGAAGAGCTGGGCGCTCGACCAGCTGGGAATTCTGCCTGGCGACGTGCTGATGATCGACCAGAACCGCAGGCCGAAGGCCGGCGACATCGTCGTGGCCCAGCTCACCGATCCAGTCACCCAGCGAACCGAAACTGTCATGCGCCGTTTCGATCCGCCCTTCATCACCACCCATTCCTCCAAGATGGGACCGGGCCGGCCCGAAACCGTCGATGATGACCGCGTCGTCATCATGGGCGTCGAGTGCGGCGTCATTCGTCCGCGCCAGTAATCAGCAACTGACAAAAGCCATGGCCTGTTTTCGGGTTTCGCACCTGACAAAAGCCATGGCTTTTTGCCAATGGTGCATTTGACAAAAGCCATGGCTTTCCCCGAATCGCGCAACTGACAAAAGCCATGGCTTTTCCGTAACTCTGTGAGAGGGTCGCCGAAGCATATTTGCGGCTGCCCCAGAGGACGACAATCAGCGCGCAATAGCTTTCATAAGCGCGCTACTTGCATAATAAGCAAACTCGCTTATTGTAATCCGCGACTCACAACGCGGACTTTCCCCATGCTCACCGACGAAACCGCACCGCTCGAAGAGGTCGCCCAGGCGATCGGGCGCAAGCCGGCGTGGCTGAAGCGGCATTGGCTGCAGCTTCACCAGGAGCAGAACTTCCCGCGCAAGATCCCGACCGGCTTTGTCTGGCCGCGTCGGGCCGTTGAAGTGTGGCTGCGTTCGGCCGGGCAGTTCGCGCCCGCGCCACTGCCCGCCAACCAGAACGGGCACGAGGTCGACGCCATCAGCGCCGCCGCCGCCGCCCTTCGCGAACGCTATGGAGCAAAACCATGAACTTCGTTTCCGACGCGCCGGCGCCGGGACAGGTCGACCCGCGCGACCTGACCAGCAACCAGCTGGCCGCCCTGCGCCTGATCAAGGCCCATAAGCTCAACCGCGTCGCCAAGGGCTGGCGCGTGCAGGGCCTGCCGCTGGTCACCTTCGCCATGGTGCACTTTCTCAGCGCCAAGCGGCTGATCATCCGCCGCGATTTTCGCGGCACGCCCCGCCTCGAGCTGACCGGCGTCGGCATCAACACGCTGACCGTCGCCGACGCCAAGAAAAGGAACGCGGCATGATCATCGCGGCGGCCATCATTCTCGTCACCGTCATCCATCTGGCCTTCCTGTTCGATGCGGTGCGCTCATGAGCGTCGAGCAAGCCTATTGGGCCATGATCGGCCTGGGCGCGCTGTGCGCCCTCGGCCTCGCCAGCTGCTGCATGCTGGTCAGCTGGCTGCTGCCGCGCCCCAAGCGCTTCGGCTTCGACATCAAGGACGATCACAGCCGATCGCCCTTGCGAAATGGCAAGAGAAAATCATGAGCATTCGCGTACGCAAAGACGGAACCATGTGGTGCGCCGCACACACCAAAGAGCAGGAAGGTGACACGTACATAGACGACGCCCTGCACTATCAAATGTCAGTCATGCATGGCGTCATCGTTGCCTTGCCTATGCCCGAACATGTCGCCCACCCTCAGTGGTGGTGGGCCAACGCTGCACCACCTGAGGCAGAGACATACGACCGGAGCGATCTCGCAGTTGAGAATGCTCACACCATCGGAATGAGCTATCCCCTAAGCGCCGCACCGCGCGTCCTTGGTTCGGCGGGCCCAGTTGTACAGTCTCAGATGGTTGTAACGGGTGCGGGTAGCACATTCAAACCTTGCGAGAAGGACCCAAGCCGCTACTGCAACTGCGATGGCTTCTACCCGGCTTGCCGTCAGGCGCCGGTGCCGAGCACCGCAGACGGCCCTCCGCGTCCGAGCAAGCCGATCGATCACACGCCAATAGGCTGAAAGGGAAGAGATCATGGCCTACATCGCCAACGGCGTGTCTAAATTCCGCAAGAGACCAGTCGTTATCGAAGCCATTCAATGGACCGGACAAAATCTGTTCGATGTCATCGCTTTCACTGATGGAAGGCCGGACATTCGAAGCACACATGCTGGCATGAAATGGGATGAATATTGCGAACTAGTCGCCAGAGACGGCCTGAAAATTTATACGCTCGAAGGCAAAATGAATGCCTCGCCGGGAGACTGGATTATTCGCGGAGTTCAAGGCGAATTCTACCCGTGCAAGCCGGATATTTTTGAGGCCACTTACCAGCCTGTCAGTGCGGCATTGTTTTTCAGGAGGTGCTTCAAATGGCGACGTGCCAAGTTTGCGGTCGACGGAAACGTTTGACTACCGATGGAACGGTTGTGCATCACCATTTCAAAGGCTCGATCTGCCTTGGCACATGGAACCCGCCAGCCGAGGAAAGTTCTGACGCGGTGGTGGGCGCTATTGAGCATTGGGTGCGCACCTACAATCGATATGAGGGTAGGTTTATGAGTCACCGCGAACAGCGCCTGAACGAGCCGTTGAACGCGGAGTTTTGGCAAAACATGGCGAATGCCAGCCAGGAAAGAAGCCGCCTCGCGAGAAGGCTTCAAAATCTGCAACGCCGTAGGTTTCAAGCCGCAAACGATTGATGGAAGCATCACCTTTGACAAATTCACCCGCGCGATTCACCCTCGCGCGCGAAGGGAGCCACCCCAAATGCCGAAACCATCGCAGATCAAGCACGTGACCTGGCGCGACGGCCGGCCGCGCTTTACGCCGGGCCCGGAGCTGCGCGACGCCGGCTATGCGTCCACCGACCTGCGCTGGCCGGATCCCGCGCCGGAAGGCTGGGCG
>NZ_RZTT01000515.1 GCF_003996995.1 Mesorhizobium sp. M7A.T.Ca.US.000.02.2.1
ATCGAAAACGGCGTGCCTGCCAACCGGCTCGTAGCCGCCGGTTTCGGTGAGTTCCAGCCGCTCGACCCCGCCGACACTGAAGAGGCGCGCAATAAGAACCGCCGTATTGAACTGAAGCTCACCGAACGTTGATCTAAAATCACGCGAACTTGTTCGCCGGCTCAACTCTAGGGCGCAGATAGAGGCCGACAAGGCCTGAAAAGATTATCTTTTTTTAATTACACATTGTCGCAGGGCGATCCTAGCTTGCCGCCCGGGCCGAGAACCGCCGGCGATGAACCCCCTCTTCGCGACGCGACGGAACCGGACGGCCCAAGGCCGGAAGGCAGGCGGACAACCGCCGCCTTCCTCTACAAGAGGAGACGCGTGATGCGCTCTTTCAAGACCTCGCTTAGAACTGCTACACTCACGGCGCTCCTCATCGCCGTTCCGCTTGCCGGCGCCTATGCCGCGGGCCATCACAAGGGCGCTCTCGACGCGGCCGATCCGACCGACATGACTGGCCCGCGTGTCGAGGCGCTTATCGCACAGGTGCAGGGCGTCCGGCAGGGCATCGTGGACGCAAGACAGGCCAACAACATCACCCCGGCCGTGGCGGAACGCCTGGAAATGCGCACGGCCCACATCGGTCAGGCGGCAGAGAAAGTCGCCGCGTCCGATCACGGCAGGATACCGGCCGCGCAATATCATGACCTGCTGCGCCGGCTCGACAATGTCGACCAGCGCCTGAGGGTCGATACCGGCAGCGGTTTCCTGATGGGCGACGGCGACGACGGCGGCAACTACCCGAACGGCTGAGGCCATAGCGCCCGAAACGGTCCAAGAGGAAGGGATCACCTGACGCTTTCGGGAGCCATCCCGCGGGCGTCCTTTTTACCAGCCCAGCCAGACCGCGATCAGCGCGGCAATCGCCGGCACGGTCTGGATAAACAGGATTTTGCGGCCAACCGTTGCCGCGCCATAGAGGCCGGCAACAGCCACGCACAGCAGGAAAAACACCTTGACCTGGAAACCGGCCGCCCCGAGGTAAAGCCCCCAGATGAAGCCGGCGGCGAGGAAACCGTTGTAGAGCCCCTGATTGGCGGCGAGCACCTTGGAGGCGCTGGCGAATTCCGGGGTCAGGTTGAAAGCCTTGTGTCCGCGCGGCGTGTCCCACAGCACCATCTCCAGATAGACGATGTAGGCATGGATCAAGGCCACCAGCCCAACCAGGATGTTGCCGATCATTTCGTCCCCCTTGCGTTGTCGCCGGCAGCATTCCATGCGCGGCATCGCCTGCGCAAGATGCATTTGCCCGACGGCATCCGAGGGTTGCCAACGCATTTGTGTTGGTGTCTTTTCGCGCCGTCCCCAATCACGGAAGCCGCCATGTCCTTTCAGAAACTCGATGACCTCGGCCACAAGCTCGAAGCGCTTGAGCATGCGCTGGCCATCCTCGGCGCCGACGAGGCCACCCACATGGCTGTCGGCGGTGGCGAGAAACGTGCCGAGGCGATGTCGGCACTGGCCGGCATGTATCACACCAGGGCAACGGCGCCGGAGATAGCGGACTGGATCGCCGCGGCCGAGCAGGAAGCGTTGGTTGAAGAGCAGCGCACTGCGGTCTCGGAACTGCGGCGGCAATACACCAACCTGACCTGCCTGCCGGTCGAATTCGTCGAACGCCAGACGACCGCGCGCATGCGTTGCGAGCAACTGTGGCGCGGCCTGCGCGCCAAGAACGACTGGGCGGGCTTCCAGCCGGCGCTGGAGGGCGTCGTGGCGCTGGTGCGCGAGGAGGCGGCGCTGCGTGCCGATGTGCTCGGCCTCGCCCCCTATGACGCGCTGATGGAGCAATACGATCCCGGGAACCGCACCGCCGACATCACGCCTGTGTTCACCGACCTGAAGGCTTTTCTGAAAGGCTTCGTGCCTGAGGCGCTGGCTATCCAGGACGCACGGCTGCGCAAGCGCCCGCTGAAGCCGCTCTCAGGCACCTATGCGATCGACCGGCAGCGCGAGCTCGGCCTTGCCATGATGGCGGCGGTCGGCTTCGACCTGACGCACGGATCGCTGTCGGTGTCGCACCATCCTTTCTGCGGCGGCGTGCCGAGCGACGTGCGCATCACCACCCGCTACAAGACTACAGACTTCCTGTCGGCGCTCATGGGCGTGCTGCACGAGACCGGCCATGCGCTCTACGAACAGAACCTGCCGAAGTCATGGTCGCACTGGCCGCTCGGCAAGGCGCGCGGCATGGCCGTGCATGAAAGCCAGAGCCTGTTCGTCGAAAAACAGCTCGGCCGCAACCCGGCCTTCTGGAACTGGGCGCTGCCGGTGGTCGAAAAGCATCTCGGCGAAGCCTGGTCGCTCGACGATATCCTGCCGCATGTGCATCGCATCGAGCGCGGCCTGATCCGTGTCGATGCCGACGAGGTGAGCTATCCCCTGCATGTCATCCTGCGCTACGAACTGGAGCAGGAACTCGTCGCGGGCCGGCTGGAGGTGGCTGATCTGCCCGAAGCCTGGGACGCCAAGATGCGTGACTATCTCGGCCTCTCCACCATCGACAACCCCGCAGACGGACCGATGCAGGACGTGCACTGGCCGGGTGCGGCCTTCGGCTATTTCCCATCCTACACGCTGGGCGCGATGATGGCGGCACAGCAATGGGCGGCGCTGACGCGGGAGCATCCTGCCGCCGACGAGGATCTCGCCAAGGGCAATTTCGAAGCGATCAACGACTGGCGCCGCCAAAAGATTTGGTCGCAGGGATCACGCTGGTCGACGCCGGACCTGCTCGAACGCGCCACCGGCGAAAAGCTCAACGCTACCTATTTCGTGAACCATCTGAAGCAGCGATACGGAGCCGTATAGCGGCTGCCGGCACAGCGGCAGATGTTTCTGCCTACTCAGCCGCGCCCCTGAAAGCACTGGCGCCGGTTTCGAACTGCAGCTTGGCCAGCCGCGCATAGATGCCGCCCTTGGCGACAAGGCTTTGATGCGTGCCTTCCTCGACGATCGAGCCGCCATCCATGACCAGGATCCTGTCGGCCTTCAGCACCGTTGCCAGGCGGTGGGCGATGACGATCGTGGTGCGGCCCTGCATCAGACGTTCCAGCGCCGTCTGCACCAGCGTCTCGCTTTCGGCGTCGAGTGCCGAGGTGGCCTCGTCGAGCAGCAGGATCGGGGCGTCGCGCAGGATGGCGCGGGCGATCGCAACCCGCTGGCGCTGGCCACCTGACAGCGTCACGCCGCGCTCGCCGACCTGGCTGTCATACCCGTTCTCGAGCTTGAGGATGAATTCGTCGGCAAGCGCATCCTTCGCCGCCGTCTCGATCTCGGCCTTGCTGGCTCCCGGCCGGCCGAAACCGATATTGTCACGCGCGCTTGCCGCGAAGATGGTGACGTCCTGCGGCACGATCGCGATGCGCTGGCGGACCGAAACGGGATCGGCCTCGCGCACGTCGACGCCATCGATCAGGATCTTGCCCGTTTCGGGATCGTAGAAGCGCAGGATCAGTGAAAACACCGTGCTCTTGCCGGCTCCTGACGGCCCGACGATCGCCACCGTCTCGCCCGGCATGACCTGAAAGCTCAAGCCATGCACGGCGGCACGGTCCGGCCTTGCCGGGTAGGAGAAGGAGACATTGTCGAAGGCGATCGCGCCCTTGGCGACGGCCGGCAGCGGCTTCGGATCGGCGGGAGCCTGGATCGCCGGCTTCTCGGGC
>NZ_RZTT01000516.1 GCF_003996995.1 Mesorhizobium sp. M7A.T.Ca.US.000.02.2.1
AGATCATCCATCTCGCGTCGCCGGCGTCGCCGCTTTGGTACATGCGCGAGCCGGTACGCACGATCAAGGCCAATATCGGCGGCGCGCTCAATCTTCTGACGCTGCTCAAGCCCGGCGGTCGCTTCTGCTTCGCCTCGACCTCGGAAGTCTACGGCGACCCTCTGGTTTCACCGCAACCCGAGAGTTACAGGGGATCGGTGGACTGCACCGGTCCCAGGGCTTCCTATGATGAAAGCAAGCGCTGCACAGAGGCATTGCTGTTCGAGCAGCAGCGGGTCGGCGGCCTCGACATTCGCGTCGTCAGGATCTTCAACACATATGGGCCACGAACCCGCATCGACGATGGACGCGCCGTCTCGAATTTTGCCATCCAGGCACTGACAACCGGGGTTCTGACGGTTTATGGCGACGGCTCCCAATCGCGCAGTTGGGGTTATGTCGACGATATCGTCGAGGGGCTGGAACGTTACTTCTGGCGCGACGGCATCTCGCATCGCGGTCCTCTGAACATTGGCAACGACCACGAGGTTTCGGTCCTGCGCATCGCGGAATTCGTAAGATCGCTTGTCCCCGGCAGCCGCATCGAGCACCACCCTCCAGCTCCCCAGGATCCGACAAATCGGTGTCCGGACCTGACTTTGGCGAGGCATGTCCTTCCTGGCTGGGAAGCCAGGACGAGCTATCAGGAAGGCATCGGGCGCACCTTCGATTGGTTCCGCCAGCGAATTGCGGCCGCGAGCATTTCGGCCTCCACGGCCTGACGCGTCCGCCGAACATGTCGGCTCGTCCAATGCCCTGGTCGTCTTCCATTTCCGCAGCAAGGAGAACCTGTTTCGCGCCGTCCTGCAGTATCTCAGCGATCGATACGATGAGCTGTGGGTGACGTTGGTGCGGGCGCCCGGCCTGTGCCCGGTTGAGCGGGCTCTGGGCGCGGTCGATTGCGCGCAACGTTTCGCCCGCCAGCATCCGAAATGGGTTTCAGTTTTTGTCGTGTTTTCCAGCGACCGCAAGAGCATGCAGATCTACAACGAGATCGGCCTGCCGAGCGACCTTGCCTACACCGCCGAGGCGCGCGAGCTGCTGATCGAGATTTCGCGCAGTGGCGGTTATACCGGCGTCGACATCGATACGCTGTCGGAGAGCCTGAATTATCTGGTTCATGGCGCCTGGTATTGGGATCATCTCAATCCGTCCAGCCGTGACACCAACGTGCTGCGCAAGACCATGCTGCTCCTGCTGCATCAGGCGTTCCCGCGGCATTTCGAACTGATGCGCTAACCGCTTTCAGGGCTGCCGCAGATGGCAGCCGGCTTGCCGCTTCTGTTCCAGATACTCGTCGACAAGCTGGCGGTAGCGTACCTTGCCGAAGCTTGGGAAATGCCCGCCATGCACGACCGAGACATGGAGGTCGCGCAGGCGCATCAGCGTCGCCATGTAGTCGGGAATGTCTGAGTGGTAGACGTCGTCGATCAGCGGGCCGTCATAGATGATGTCGCCGGATAACAGGATGCCCGTCCTGTTTTCGTAGAGCGCGATGCCGCCGGGCGAATGGCCGGGCGTGTGGATCACCTCGAAGGCACGGTCGCCGAGATCGACGACATCGCCCTGGCCGAGCAAACGGCCGGCGGGCGCAGGCAAAATGCCGTAGCGCGCCGTGTCCCAGCCTTGCGGCATGCGATCGAACATCTCGTCGGTCGCATAGGTGCCGGCTGCCGTCCATTCATTGCGCGGATCGGCGAGGATGCCGGCCTCGGCGGCGTGCACGCAGCGCTCGGGAAATTCGTGGTGGCAACCGATATGGTCGAAATGCGTGTGGCTGGCGACGCAAATCAGCTTGCGCTCGCTCACCAGCGGTACATGGCGCCGGAGGCTGAAATGGCCGAGGCCGGTGTCGAAGAGGAGATCGCGATCGCGACCGCGCACATGCCACATGTTGCAGCGGAAGAATGGCTTGATCCACGGCTCGTGGATCAAGGTCACGCCATCGCTCATGCGGATGGTTTCGTACCAGTCGGGTGCCTCGATGAGCGGAAGTGTTGCCATGTTCAATCCGTCAGAAAAGCTCAGTCCGTCAGCAGAATAATCTGGTCGGTATTGCAGGAAATCGCGACCGTGTCGCCCGGCTGGACGGCCGCCGTCGCTGGCAATTTGGCGATGAAGTGAAGCGAGGGGTCCTCGATGGAAACCGCAAGCACGCGCTTGAAGCTGCCCTGGAAGACGACATCGCTCACCTCAGCCGTGCCGAGCCTGACACCGCCGCTGGCCTCGCCGAGGACAAGATGCTCCGGCCGTATGGCCAGCGCAACGGCGGAGCCCACCGGCAGCGCACCGGGCAGCGAGACCGGCCCGACGGGCGTGGCGACGGTGCTTGTCCTCTCCTTCGCTTCCGTGACCGTGCCGGCAAGGATCGAGCTTTCGCCCATGAAGGTGGCGGAAAAGCGCGTCGCCGGCAGGTGCGTAGACGCGCTCGGGCGGACCTTCGTCCTCAATGCGCCCATCATTCATCACCACACAATGGTCGGCCAGCGCCATCGCTTCTTCCTGGTCGTGGGTGACGTGGATGAAGGCGGTGCCGACGCGCTTCTGGATCGCTTTCAACTCGTCCTGCATCTGCCGGCGTAATTTGAGATCGAGCGCGCCGAGCGGCTCGTCGAGCAGAAGCACCGCCGGCTCGATCACCAGCGCCCGCGCCAGCGCCACGCGCTGCCGCTGGCCGCCGGAGAGCTGGTGCGGCTTCTTGTCGAAGGCGGCAGCCAATCCGACCAGCGCCAACGCCTCACGCGCCTTTGCAGCGCGCGTCGTACCGTCGACGCCCTGCATGCGCAGGCCGAAGCCGACATTGCTGCCGACGCTCATATGCGGGAACAGCGCATAGTCCTGGAACACCGTCGTCGTCGGCCGCTTGGCCGGCGGCACCGAGGTGCAGTCCTCGCCACGGATGAACACCTTGCCTTCGCTGGGGGTGACGAAGCCGCCCAGAATGGAGAGCAGCGTCGTCTTGCCGGAGCCGGACGGCCCGAGCAGGATGGTGTAGCTGCCGGGCTCGATCTGCAGCGAAACGTCATTCAGCACGGTGTGCTGGCCGAAGCGATGCGAGACGGCACGAATATCGACCAAAGGCGCGGTCATGCCTTTCTCCTGCGCAGCAACGTCAACTCGAACAGCACGACCAGCACGATGGAAACGGCGAAGACCAGCGAGCCGATGGCGTTGGTCTTGGGGTTGAGGCCGGAGCGCAGCAGGTTCCAGATTTCGACAGGCAGCGTGGTGTCGAAGCGGGTGAGCAGGAAGGAGATCACGAACTCGTCCCAGGAGAAGGTCATCGACAGGAAGAAGCCGGCGAAGATGGCGGGCGCCATGACCGGCACGGTGATCAGCAGCAGCACCTTCCATTCCGGCGCGCCGAGGTCGCGCGCGGCACGCTCGATGTTGATCTGGTGGTCGCCCATCTGGCTGTAGATGATGGCAAAGCACAGCGGCAGGTTGATCACGACATGGCCGATGCCGGCGGCAAGCAGCGATTTCGGCACGCCGGCCCAGTTGAACAGCACCAGCAGCCCCATCCCGATGATGAGATAGCTGACCGTCAGCGGCAGGGTGATCAGCCCGCGCAGCAGGCCGGAGCCAGGCAGGACGAAGCGGGCAAAGCCCCAGGCGGAGAGAAAGCCGAGCGTGACGGCTGCGAGCGAGGAGATGGATGCCACCAGCAG
>NZ_RZTT01000517.1 GCF_003996995.1 Mesorhizobium sp. M7A.T.Ca.US.000.02.2.1
CGTCTTGTAGTTGAAGCGGCCATTGTGCTTGGGGCATTCGATGATGTCATCCATCACCAGCCCGTCGGCCAGGTGCACCTTCTCATGCGTGCACAGGCCGTCGGTGGCGAAGAACTCGTCGTCGGGGCTGCGATAGATGGCGAAGGTGCGGCCGCCATGGTCGAAGCGCATCACATCCTCCTCGTCTATGTCGCCGGTGGCGCAGGCCTCGACCCAGTCGCTCATTCAAGTCCTCCCAAAAGCAATCCAGGAAAAGTGCGCAGCGGTTTTCCCGTCCGGAATTGCGTTAAATAAACAGTCTAGATCGGATGGAAGCACGATCATTCCGCCGCGGCGGCGACAGTGTCGTTGTGGAATTCTTCGCGATATGGCCGTGCGGTCGGCGGCAGCTCGCGCTTGAGGAAATAGTCCTCGTTGCGCAGCTGGCGCAGGAAGACAGGGATCATCTCGCGATAGCCGGCCAGGATCGACGGTGTCGGTTCCGGCAGATCGTACTTGATCAGTTCGTGCAGCCTCGGCAGCGCATGATAGGGCACCATCGGGAACATGTGATGCTCGACATGGTAGTTCATGTTCCAGTAGATGAAGCGGCTGATCGGGTTCATGTAGACGGTGCGGCTGTTCAGCCTGTGGTCGGTGACATTGTCGGCCAGGCCGCCATGCTGCAGCAGCCCCACCATGACATGGTGCCAGGCGCCGTAGAGCCTGGGCAGGCCGACCAGCATCAGCGGCAGGAACGAACCGGTGTAGAGCGCCAGCCCGACGGTGGCGGCATAGATCGCCGTCCAGATGCGGGCGACGCGGATCGCCTTGGGCTGTTCCTGTTCGGGAATGAAGGTCTTTTCGGCGGCGCTGACGGTGCCGGCGGCGTTGCGCAGCATGTCTGACATCGCATGCCAGGCATCGAGCACACCGACGAAGCCCAGCATGGCGCGAACCAGATCGGGCGGCCGCATGACCGAGATTTCCGGGTCGCGGCCGACGATGACGGTGTCGGTGTGGTGGCGCGTGTGGCTCCAGCGCCAGGTCACCGGATTGCGCATGATCATGAAGCAGGCGATCTGATAGACCGCATCGTTCATCCATTGCGTCCGGAAAGCGGTGCCGTGGCCGCATTCGTGCCAACGC
The DNA here is from genome assembly GCF_003996995.1 of Mesorhizobium sp. M7A.T.Ca.US.000.02.2.1. Lineage (GTDB taxonomy): Bacteria > Pseudomonadota > Alphaproteobacteria > Rhizobiales > Rhizobiaceae > Mesorhizobium. The sequence continues at coordinate 1,129 of NZ_RZTT01000517.1, forward strand.
GAATCCGTCGAGGAGCCGTAGAGGACGCCATAGACGAAGAAGAACGGCACGCACCACCATGTGCCCCAGAACCAGGCGCCGCCGGCGCCGCTGACGATCAGCGCGGCGAACCAGATTGCCGTATCGCGGATCGCCGGCCCGTCGGAGCGCTGCATCAGCTCCTTCATCTGCTTGCGCGGTATGTCGGTGTGATACCACTCGGCCGCCGACAGGCCGGTCTCGACCGCGAGCTTGGCATCGCGGCCGATCAGGCTGTAGTCACGCCGGGACGGCGCAGTGGACATGATTGCCTCCCTCGGCAAAGGCATCCGCCAAGGCGAATGCCATGAATTCCTTTGGCTTCTAGCGTCAAAGTAACGCCGACCGATGATGGACTCAACATCATAAAGATAGTTTCTATCATTTCCCATCAGGATGCTGTACGAAGGCTCAAGCAAATCCGACGGGGCAAGCATGGTGAAGCGGCCGACCATATCTGATCTGGCGCGCATCTCGGGCGTCAGTGTCGCCACCGTCGACCGCGTGCTGAACAACCGGCTGCCGGTGCGCGAGGAGACAGCGCGCCGCGTCTACGAGACCGCTACCGATATCGGCTATCACGCCGCCGGCCTTATCAAGCAGCGCATGCGCCAGGAATTGCCGGAGTACCGGCTGGGCTTCCTGCTGCTGCGGGGCAATGATGCCTTCTACGGCGACTTCGCGCGGGAACTCGAACTGGCCATCTCGCAATCGCAGCGCTTCCGCGGCGTTGCGACCATCGATTTCGCCAGTTCCCTGGCTCCCGACGAGATCGCCTCCCAGATGCGCAGGCTGGCGGCGAAATCGAGGGCCATCGCCGTTGTCGGTCCGGACCATCCGACCCTGACAGCGGTTGTGGAAACCTTGAAGGCGAGAGGGCAGCCGGTTTTTTCGGTGCTGTCCGACTTTGCCGCCGGCATCCGGGAGGGCTATATCGGCCTCGACAACCGCAAGGTCGGGCGCACCGCCGCATGGATGATCTCCAAGACAGCCAAGCGGCCCGGCAAGGTCGCCCTCTTCGTCGGTAGCCACCGCTTCCACGGCCATGAACTGCGCGAGATCGGCTTTCGCTCCTTCTTCCGCGAGCATGCGCCGGAGTTCAGCGTGCTTGAAACGCTGGTCAATCTGGAAGCCAACCAGGTGACCCATGACGCGATGATCGATCTTCTGGCGCGTTATCCGGATCTTGCCGGCTGCTACGTCGCGGGCGGCGGCATGGAAGGCGCGGTCTCGGCGCTGCGGGCAGCGAAGCCCGCGACCATGCCGGTGGTCGTCTGCAACGAGATCAACGCCGAATCGCGCGCGGCACTCGCCGACAACATCCTCACCATGGTGATCTCGACCCCGCTCGCCGCTTTGTGCCGTGAGCTCGTCGACCTGATGGCGCATGCCATCGAAACCGGCGCCGCCAACGCTCCGGGCCAGACCTTCCTGCCCTTCGACATCTACCTGCCGGAAAACATCTAGCCCGCCGCCGCGCAAGCCCGCCGAGGCAAATGATAGAATCCATCAGAGCGATGCGTAAATCGGCCCGCAGGCCGCGGAATCGCCCTTGACGCCCCGATGTGAAATGGAATAAATATTTCATCATCTGTGTATTTTGGTTCTTTCGTTCCGGAATATCTGTTTCAAACAGAGGGCTTGACGTTCCAGCCAGGAGGCAGGCGTCACCCGGAACAGAAAAGACATCAGGGAGAGATTCCCCGGGGAGATCGGGGATTCCGGATAAATCGGTGAAACCGGACACCAATATGTGGAGGAGAAACACAATGAAGAAATTGATTTTGGGCGTCGCCTTCGCGGCGCTGATGAGCTCATCCGCCATGGCCGCCAAGGTTGGCGTGTCGATGGCCAAGTTCGACGACAACTTCCTGACCGTGCTGCGCAACGGCATGATCGAGCAGGCCAAGGGCATGAGCGGCGTCGAGCTGCAGGTCGAGGACGCACAGAACGACGTTGCCAAGCAGCTCGACCAGATCAAGAACTTCGCCGCCTCCGGCGTCGATGCCATCATCGTCAACCCGGTCGACACTTCGGCCACGCAGGCGATGTCGGACGCCGCCGCCGCAGCCAAGATCCCGCTGGTCTATGTCAACCGCGAGCCGGTCAATGTCGACACGCTGCCCGACAACCAGGCCTTCGTCGCCTCGAACGAAGCCGATTCCGGCACGCTCGAGACCAAGGAAGTCTGCCGCCTGTTCAAGGAAGCCGGCAAGAAGGAAGCCAATGTCTATGTGATCATGGGCGAGCTTTCAAACCAGGCCGCCGTGCAGCGCACCAAGGACATCGACGATGTGATCGCGACGCCGGATTGCAGCTTCATCAAGATCATCGACAAGCAGACGTCGAACTGGAACCGCGACGAGGCGCAGAACCTGATGACCAACTGGCTGTCGACCGGCAAGCCGTTCGACGGCGTCATCGCCAACAATGACGAAAGCGCCATCGGCGCCATCCAGGCGATGAAGGCCGGCAACATCGACATGAAGACGGTTGTCGTCGGCGGCGTCGATGCCACCCAGGACGCGCTTGCCGCGATGCAGGCGGG
>NZ_RZTT01000518.1 GCF_003996995.1 Mesorhizobium sp. M7A.T.Ca.US.000.02.2.1
GTGCTTGGCCACTACGGCATCGCCGTCTCCTCGGCCAATCTTGTCCTCGCCAACGCCGTCATGCACGCGGCTCTGATCGGCGCGGTGCTGCTGCGCCACCGTGTGAGGGCATCGGCGCTCACCCTGGCGCTGGGCGGGCTGACCTATCCGCTCTATCTGCTGCATCAGGAGATCGGCTATCTCGCCATCAATGCGGCAACGCCCCTTGTCGGCAAATGGATTGCCGCCCTTGGTTGCGTCGTGCTCATGCTTTTCATTTCGTGGGCGATCTGGCGCACCTGCGAACGACCGGTACAGCGGTTGCTCAGGTTTTGGCTCGGCCGCGCGGTCGATGCCGGACGAACGCGGTTTCGTCGCCCCTCTGCCGGCGCACAGCCCGCCGAATGAAGAAGGGCGCCTCGCGGCGCCCCTCCGTCTCATGTCTCGCGCGCTGCTTATTTCGGCAGCTTGTCGTCGACGCCTTTCACATAAAAATTCATGCCGAGCAGCGTGCCGTCGTCGGCGACTTCGCCATCCTTCAGCCATGGCGTGCCGTCCTGCTTGGCGATCGGCCCGGTGAAGGGGTTCCAGCCGTCGGCGATCTTCTTTTCGGTGGCTTCGGCCATCGCCTTCACGTCGTCGGGCATGTTGGTATAAGGAGCGAGCTTGACGGCGCCGTCCTTGATGCCGAGCCAGACATTGCCCGGCTTCCAGGTGCCGTCGAGGGCTGCCTGGACCCGGCTGATGTAATAGGGACCCCAATCATCGGTGAGCGAAGTCAGCTGCGCCTTAGGCGCGAACTTGATCATGTCCGATGACTGCCCAAAGCCCTTCAGGCCCCGCTCCTCGGCCACTTGCAGGGCAGCGGTCGAATCGGTGTGCTGGACGATGATGTCGGCACCCTGGTCGAACAGCGCCTTGGCGGCGTCGGCTTCCTTGCCCGGATCGAACCAGGAATTCACCCAGACGATCTTGGCTTTGAAGTTCGGGTTGATCGACTGTGCGCCGAGCATGAAGGAGTTGATGCCCATCACCACTTCAGGAATCGGGAAGGAAACGATGTAGCCGGCAACGCCGGCCTTCGATTCCTTGGCGGCGATCTGGCCGAGCACGTAGCGGCCTTCGTAGAAACGCGCATTGTAGATGCCGAGATTGTCGGCGGTCTTGTAGCCGGTGGCGTGCTCGAACATCACCTTGGGGAATTTCTTCGCGACCTTCACTTCCGGGTCCATGAAGCCGAAGGAGGTGCCGAAGATGAGCTTGCAGCCTTCGCGCGCCAGGCGCTCGAAAGCGCGGTCGGCGTCGGGACCTTCCGAGACGTTTTCGAGATAGGCTGTTTCGACCTTGTCACCGAGCGCCTTCTCCACATCGAGACGGCCCTGGTCGTGCTGGTAGGAGTAGCCGAAGTCGCCAATCGGGCCGGTGTAGACCCAGCATGCCTTCAGCTTGTCCGCAGCTTCCGCCGTCACTGCCAGCGACATGGCGGCGGTCGTCGTCATCAGGGCAATAAGCAGTTTTTTCATTGTGTTACCTCTCTGAGTTAAGCCTTGGAGCTTCCCGTTTGTTTTTATTGTCAACGATCCGGAACGAATGGCTGCCCCAAGGAAGCCGGCGTGTTCATCATCGTCAGACGCTTGTTGCGCGAGATTAGAACGAGAACCACGATGGTTGCCAGATAGGGCAGCGAAGAAAGGAACTGTGAAGGCACCGGAATGCCAAAAGCTTGTGCATGAAGCTGGCCGATCCACACCGCGCCGAAGATGTAGGCGCCGGCCAGCACCCGCCATGGCCGCCAGGAGGCGAACACCACTAGCGCCAGCGCGATCCAGCCGCGGCCGGCGCTCATGTTCTCGACCCATTGCGGCGTGTAGACCAGAGACAGATGGCCGCCGGCAAGCCCGGCACAGGCGCCGCCGAAGATCACCGCGAGATAGCGATAGCGGATGACCTGGATGCCAAGCGCATGGGCCGAGGTGTGGCTGTCGCCGATCGAGCGCAGCGTCAGTCCGGTCCTTGTCTTGAACAGGAACCACATGACGGCCGCGGTGAGCGCGATCGAAATGTAGAAGATCGGGTCCTGACCGAACAGCAGCCTGCCGACGACAGGCATTTCCGTCAGACCGGGAATGTAGAGGTTGGGCAGCCTTTCGCCGGGTTGGCCGACAAAGCTGGTGCCCATCATGCCGGACAGGCCAAGGCCGAGCAGCGTCAGCGACAGGCCGGTCGCCACCTGGTTGGTGGCCAGCGACAGCGTCATGACGGCAAACAGCAGCGAGAACACCGCGCCCATGGCGATTGCCGCCAAAAGGCCGATCCAGGGCGAGCCGGTGAGATAGGTCGCGCCGAATCCGCCGACAGCGCCCATGATCATCATGCCCTCGACGCCGAGATTGAGCACGCCGGAGCGCTCGACCACCAGTTCGCCGATTGCCGCGATCAACAGGGGCGTTGCCGCCGTGGCGATGGTCAGAAGGATGTTTACGGTGATGTCCATCAACGGGCTTCCTTCAGCTTCGGCGCGGCTTCGAGTTTCGCGGCACCTTCCGGCTTGGTCAGCGCCAGGCCGACCAGGCGAATGCGGTAGTGGATGAGCGTGTCGCAGCCGAGCACGAAGAACAGCAGCATGCCCTGGAACACCCGCGCCACCTTGTCGGAGATGCCGAGCGCGCTCTGCACCGCTTCGCCGCCGAGATAGGTCAGCGCCAGCACCAGACCGGCGGCAACGATGCCGAGCGGGTTGAGGCGGCCAAGGAAAGCCACGATGATGGCGGTGAAGCCATAGCCGGGCGAAATGACAGGCTGCAGTTGCCCGATGGCGCCCGAGACCTCGGAGATGCCGGCGAGACCCGCCAGAGCGCCTGACAGCAGGAAAGCAAAAAAGACCATGCGGTTGAGGCCGAAGCCGGCGAAGCGCCCTGCCCGCGGGCTTGACCCCAGCACGCGCACCTCAAAACCTTTCAGCATGCGGCTCATCAGGATCCAGACCAGAACCGCGGCGACCAATGCGAAGACAAAACCCCAGTTTGCTCGCCCGGCATCCGGCATCAGCTCCGGCAACACGGCCGAATCGTTGAACTGGATGGTCTGCGGGAAACCATGGCCCTGCGGATCGCGCCAGGGTCCGCGCACCAGCCAATCAAGGAAGAGCTGCGCGACGTAGACCAGCATCAGGCTGGTCAGGATTTCGTTGGTGCCGAAGCGAGTCTTGAGCAGAGCCGGGATCGCGGCATAGGCCGCGCCGCCGACCATGCCGAGCAACAGCATCAGCGGCAGCACCAGCGGACCTTCGAACTGCGGAAACAGCACGGGAACCATCGAACCGGCAATGCCGCCGAGGATGAACTGGCCTTCGGCGCCGATGTTCCAGATGTTGGCCTTGTAGCAGACCGACAGGCCGACGGCGATCAGGATGAGCGGCGCTGCCTTGATCGCCAGCTCATGCAGCTGCCAGACCTGGCTGATCGGCTCGATAAAATAGATATTGAACGCGGTCAGCGGATTGACGCCGAGCAGCGCGAACATGACGGCGCCGGCAATGATGGTCAGCGCGAAGGCGATGAACGGCGACAGGGCCGAAAACAGCATGGAACGCTGCGGGCGTTTGACGAGTTCGAGGCGCATCATGCCGTCTCCAGCGAGTGTTCGGCGTGGCCTGGTTCGGCGCCGCCCATCAGCAAACCTACCTTTTCGAAGG
>NZ_RZTT01000519.1 GCF_003996995.1 Mesorhizobium sp. M7A.T.Ca.US.000.02.2.1
AGTCCGGCCTCGACGACGAAAGCGACGTCGACCTCAACGAGGATGAGGGGCCAATCGGCGGCTCCTATCAGGTTGCGTCAGCCGCCGGCATGGCCCGGTTGGCGCCCAACGGGCTGCTCAAGCAGAACGAAAGCGTCGATGTGGCCTGCCTGAAGCCGTCGCTGGTGCGCGTGCTGAAGACGATCGAAGGCCACTACGGCCGCAAGATGACGGTGACGTCAGGCTATCGCGACCCGGCCCGCAACCGGCGCGCCAACGGGGCCAAGAATTCGCTGCACATGTATTGCGCCGCCGCCGATATCCAGGTTCCCGGCGTTTCGAAATGGGAACTGGCGAGCTACATCAGAAGCATGCCCGGCCGCGGTGGCGTCGGCACCTACTGCCACACAGAATCGGTTCACGTCGACGTCGGCCCCGAACGCGACTGGAACTGGCGCTGCCGCCGGCGCAGCGGCGGTGATGGCTAGTCTAGCAGACGGTCTTAGGCCTATTAGCAGCCAAGATCGTACCGGTGACCATTCTAAGCATTCGGGATTAGCCGAAGTCTCCCACAAACTTCGTCATCCTAGGGCGAAGCAGGAGCGAAGCTCCCGTCGCGAGACCCTCGGATCCATGCCGCGACGGCTGTCGAGGAATGCGACGGAGCAGAATTCTGCACCGTGGTGATGCGTTTGAGTCGCGGCATGGATCCCTTGGGCTGCGGAGCAGCTCCAGGGGTCTGCGCCGCGTCGCTGCGCTCCTTGCTTCGCCCGAGGATGACTAAACGATGGGTGTCGCCGCTAATTATCAAAGCCCGCCAACCCTCGGGAAATCGTTGATTTGGCTGGCCCGGAAAAAAGTTGTCCAAGGTGGCACCTGACGGGTTGCCGGTTGCGCACAACGCCAGTATAAGCCGCTTCGTCTGAGCGCGCCCATCGTCTAGCGGTTAGGACACCGCCCTTTCACGGCGGTAACAGGGGTTCGATTCCCCTTGGGCGTACCAGAAGAATAATGCGTTTAGCGCAAACCTCCCTCCCAATGTGGCCAATTTCGCCTGGCTCTCTGCCGCGGTCGTCAACTGACGCGCAGTCTTCCGCGATCACACCATAGGCTAACGCGGCCACACAGGTCATAATCCTGCTACAAAGTGGTCGATTCCTCAGGGATGTAGCCGCTCCAAGAGCCCGCCGCAGGTCGCCCCCGTGGCGGGCTTTTCATTGCACGGTCGAGTTGGGTTCTCGGGCACCGCACAATGAGAAAGCCCCGCAGTGGTAAGCCCGCATTTATTGCCTGGTTTCCCGGCTTTAAACAGCTGACTTCGCGGTGTACGGATTCGGGCAAACAAGCCGGATACTACCTGATGAAGGCGAGCCACCACGGTCAAAGAGTGGGTGTTGCAACCCCCTCGAGCGCAATGATCCTGGTGTTGGCGCAACGCTTCCGGATTTCAATAAGGCGGGCGTATTCCGGCGAATTGTACCAGCCCATCAACGACGTCATGTCGGGGAATTCGATAATAACCAAACGGTGTGGCTCCCAATCGCCCTCCAAGACCTTGGTCGCACCGCCACGACCTAGATATCTCCCACCATAACGCTCCTCGGTGGCTGGCACATCCCGCCGGTATTCCTCGAACGCGGCAGCGTCCTTTACGTCTACATCCGCGATCAGATAGGCGGCCATTTGCGCTTCCTCCTTCTCGACGGCGCCCGACCGTTACGCTCCGGTCGCGGGGGCGACGCCCGCCGGTCAAGACGCCCCTCTTCAGCGCTTCAACCGGCATCCGCCAACGCGAAGTCAAAAGCCGGTTACAATCCACGGATTGGCGTCGTATCCGAGGCGCGGCTCTGCCTTTGCGCCGCTATCTTCCGATTTGGCGGTTCCCGTGAAACCACAGTCCAGATTTGGAGCGGGCTTCTTGGCTGACGGGTTGGTGGAACACAAGGCGGCGGCGTCACTGACCGCCGCCTTCTTTTCCTTGGCAACAGCGACACCAGCCGCAGCGAAAACGACAGCCACGCAAAATACAGCCACTCTCATTGGAACCCCCATATTGCACCCGACAGATGGTCGGACATGACCTAGCGTCACCTTAATATTAGCACTACGAAATATATTATCTAGCCCCGTGCCATCAAAAGCAGGCTGAGTGCCAAGCTTGCATCGTGACCGCCAAAACCGGTGCCGATCTGGACACCAGCCGGCATGAGTCGCATTCTGCTCGTGGAGAAGGACGTGGATCGACAAAACACAGGGGCTGATCAGGCCAAACGCTGGCGGGACCAGGCCCTGCGCAGTCGCCGGAGGCGTCTGTCACACAACATTGTGTCGTGGGCGCTGATCCTCATGGCGATAACCATTCTCGGCGGTCTGATCGCGCTCAAGGCGTACAAGTAAGCAGAGCCCCAGCGCGCGAGGCTATCAGGCCACAGCCTAGCCGCTGCCAAGCAGCGGCACCGTAACGGTTGTCGCGTAGTTGATCGGGAAGGAACTGAAGTAGGGGAAGTCGATGACGAAGGCATAGGCCGCGGTCAGATGCGCCATGCGGAAGCCGCCGCTCACGGGGTCGATGGCGATGGTGACGTTCACGTCCTTAAACCCCAAGGCTTGCAATTTCTGCGTGGCGATCGATTGAATGTCGGCCTGGGTCAGCGTGTTCTTAAGCTGCAGCGAGCGCGCTGACGTCTCCAGCGTATAGCGAACACTGGAGACCGAGTGCATCGACCAGCCAAAGGCGAAGATCCCGAACAGCAGCATGACGAGGAAGGGCGCGATCAGCGCGAACTCCAGCCCGGCCCCGCCCGATCGATCCCGCCGGAACGCGCTTACCCTAGCGGACACGGATCGTCTCCTGGTGACCGATTACAGTGGAAGTGGCAAATGGGCCGAAGGCAATTGGCGGCACCCAGGTGCCCGATGCCTGTATCTGGACATAGACCGCCGGCACCTTCGGCCCACTGCACATGGTGGACGCGTCGACCACCGTCGCCCCGCACATACGGATGCGGCTTAGCGTGACCTGGCCGTCTTCCGGCCGATTTTCCCAACTCGCAATGGCAAGGGCCTGGGTCGCCGCATCATCGGTCGATCCGCTCATGACCAGGTTCGCGGCGGTCTTCACACCGGCGCGCATCGACAGTGAACTCGTTACGTAGGACCAGCCGTCCAGAATACCAAGCAGCACCAGGCACAGAATCGGCAGCACCATCGCGAACTCGACCGCCGCAACGCCCGAATCATCGCCAAGGATCGGCATCGATCGGCGCTCCACGAAGCTACTCGACCAGCGCCACGGACGGCGCGGCCGGAATGTCGTCTATTCCGAGGCTTGAGCAATCCTGATTGATGGTTGAGTTGCCGGACCATTGGATCGTATCGGCGACGACCCGGGTGCAGCCGCCTTTGCCCGAGAAGTTGCCAAGATAGTTCACTTGCTGCTTGGGGAAGTAGATGGCTCCGGTCAAAAGCGAGTCCGCTGTGCCGTTGAATGTGCTGGATGCGCTGTTACCGGTCCTGTCGCCGTAGAACAGAACGCCTGAATAGCTGCCCGAAGTCGGCGCGCTAAGCTGCACGGAGGCATTGCCATTCATGCTGACCGTCGAACTGCCCGACATGAAGATGGTCACCCCGCTGCCGGTGATGGCAGCGTTGGCGTTTATCTTGAAGCTGCCCTGGAC
>NZ_RZTT01000051.1 GCF_003996995.1 Mesorhizobium sp. M7A.T.Ca.US.000.02.2.1
CAAGAAGGTCGTGCTGTTTGGGATTCCCGGCGCCTTCACACCGACCTGCAGCAACAACCATTTGCCGGGTTATCTCGAGAACCACGATGCCATCCTGGCGCGCGGCGTCGACACCATCGCCGTCGTTTCGGTCAACGACGTCCATGTCATGGGCGCCTGGGCGCACTTCACCGGCGGTGAGGGCAAGATCATGTTCCTCGCCGACGGCAGTGGCGATTTCGCCAAGGCGGTAGGCCTCGACAATGACCTTTCCGCCAGCGGCATGGGGCTGCGTTCGAAGCGGTTTTCGATGATCGTCGACGACGGCAAGGTCACCGCGCTCAATGTCGAGACCAAGCCTGGTGTCGACGAGTCCGGCGCGGCTCATATTCTGGGACAGCTCTGAAGTTCAGCGCGGCGTCGGGTGTGGAACGACGATCGCGCTTGTAGCCCAGGGCTTGCGTTTGGGGGGATTCTAGCGATGTTTGACATGTTCTGGCGCGCTATCGCGATCGGCATCGGCGCCACCGTCCTGATGGATCTCTGGGCCATCTTCCTGCACAAGGCGTTCGGCCAGCCACGGCCGAACTGGGGGCCGGTCGGTCGCTGGGTCTGGCATCTCCGTGACAAGGTCTTCCACGACGATATCGGCGGTGCCGCACCGTACGTGCATGAAAAGGCGCTGGGTTGGGCCTTTCACTATTTTGTCGGCATTGTCTACGGCATCATCCTGGTGGTGCTGGCCGGAGCAGGCTGGCTTGCCGCGCCGACATTCCTGCCGGCCTTCATCCTCGGCATCGTCACCGTCGGCGCCGGCTGGTTCCTGCTGGCACCCGGCATGGGCGCCGGTTGGGCGGCCTCGAAGCGGCCCAACCCGATGCTGATCCGGGCGCTGAATCTGGTGTCGCACACCGTGTTCGCACTTGGGCTTTGGGGCACGGCGCTGCTGATCCGATAAGGGTCTACAACTGCGCTGGCCAGTCGATCGGCAGCCAGCAGTAGATAACGCGGTGCGCGCCGATATCGTAGTAGTTGCCACCCCCGCCGGCTGATCCGCTTCTTCGTACCTGAGAGCCGCGCCGCTCCGGAAATCAATAGCTCTGGGTAGAGCGCCGCACTTTCGCGATTGCCGGTTGTTTGGCCGGCGCAGCAGGCTTTGCCGCTGCTGCAGGCTTGAACGGACCTTTCTTGAACGGCGCCATGCCTTCGCGCGCAAGCTCGTCGGCGCGCTCGTTCTCGACATGACCGTCATGGCCCTTGACCCAGTTCCAGGTGACCTTGTGGCGCTTGTTGGCCTCGTCGAGCGCCTGCCAGAGTTCACCGTTCTTCACCGGCTTCTTGTCGGCGGTCTTCCAGCCGTTCTTCTTCCAGCCGTGGATCCACTTGGAAATGCCGTCCATGACATATTTGCTGTCGGTGTGAAGGTCGACCGTGCACGGCTCCTTCAGCGCGTTCAGCGCCGAAATGGCGGCCAACAGTTCCATGCGGTTGTTGGTCGTCTCGGCTTCGCCGCCGGAAAGCTCCTTGGTGGTGCCGTTGAAGCGCAGGATCGCGCCCCAGCCGCCAGGGCCGGGATTGCCCGAACAGGCGCCGTCGGTGAAGATCTCAACCAGTTTGCTCATGATACCCCATATCAGGCCAATCCATATTCCGAAGGAGATTTGATCGCCCGGTGGAACCGCATCCTTCTGATGTATTCGGTCGGATCGCGCTTCATCACCAGCCCGCCATCGGGGACGGTCAGCCAGTCGTACAGCCGGGTCAGCATGAAGCGCAACGCCGAACCGCGCGCCAGCACCGGCAGCGCAGCTTGTTCCTGGTCGCTCAGGGGCCGGACGCTCTGGTAGCCGGCGAGCAGCGCCTTGCCCTTGGTGAGGTTGAAGGAAAAATCCTTCTCGAAGCACCAGGCGTTGAGACAGGTGGCGACATCATAGGCGTAGAGGTCGTCGCAGGCGAAATAGAAATCGATCAGGCCGGACAGTTTTTCGCCGAGGAAGAAGACGTTGTCCGGGAAAAGATCGGCGTGGATGATGCCTTTGGGAAGGTCCTTCGGCCAGTTGCGCTCGAAATCGGCAAAGTCGGCATCGACCTCGGCCGCTAGGCCCGGCTCGACCTCGTCTGCGCGATCGCGCGCTGCATCCCAGAGCTTGCGCCAGCCGTCGATGGCCAGGGCATTCGGACGCGTCATCGAAAAATCGGCACCGGCCAGATGCAACTGCGCCAATGCCTTGCCGACCTCGGCACAATGCGTTGCTGTGGGCCGCCGCAACGAAAGCCCTTCCAGGAAGGTGATGATGACCGCCGGCCGGCCGGCGAGCGTGCCGATGACGCTGCCGTCATGCGCGGTCACCGGCAGCGGGCAGGACACGCCCTTGTTGGCGAGATGGCCCATCAGCCCGAGGAAAAACGGCAGATCCGCCTTCTCGACGCGCTTCTCATAGAGCGTCAGGATGTAGGAGCCGCTGGAGGTGTGCAGCAGAAAGTTCGAGTTCTCGGTGCCTTCGGCGATGCCCTTGTAGGACAGGAGATCGCCGACCGGATAGTGCTTCAGGAATGCGCCGAGTTCGCCTTCCGCAACGTCGGTGTAGACCGCCATGTGCCTTACGCGGCTCCATTGACGAAGGCCATGTCGGCCCGCGTCAGTTCGACATCGCGCAGGACCCGCATGACTGGAAAATCCTCGGTTTCCGTGGCCGTGATGGCAAGATCGATCGTGACATCGAAGCGTTGCCGGAACGCGTCGATGATCTCGTCGACGATGATTTCGGGCGCCGACGCGCCGGCCGACAGGCCAAGCGTCGAGATGTTGCCGATGTCATTCCACGGAATCTCGGCGGCGCGCTGCACGAGAAGCGACATGGTGGCGCCTGCACGCTCCGCGACTTCGACAAGTCGTCGCGAATTGGAGGAATTCGGCGCGCCGACGATCAGATAGAGATCGGCGCCCGGCGCGGTGTCCTTGACGGCTTCCTGGCGGTTGGTGGTGGCATAGCAGATCGATTCCGCCGCTGGTGCCTGAAGCGCCGGAAAGCGATCCTGCAAGGCGCGGATGATGCCGGCGGTGTCCTCGACAGACAATGTGGTCTGGGTAACGAAGCCGAGCGCCTGCGGATCGGCGGGCGAGAGCTTTGCGGCATCGGCTTCGGTTTCGATCAGCGTCACCGCTCCGTCCGGCAGTTGGCCCATGGTGCCGATCACTTCGGGATGACCGGCGTGACCAATCAACAGCACATGGCGGCCGAGCCGCTGATGGCGCATCGCCTGCTTGTGAACCTTCGACACCAGCGGGCAGGTGGCATCGAGATAGAAGAGATTGCGCGCCTTCGCATCCGCCGGCACCGATTTCGGCACGCCATGCGCCGAGAACACGACGGGCGACTGCCGATGTTCGGCCGGTATCTCGGAGAGTTCCTCGATGAAGACGGCGCCAAGGCTTTGCAGCCCCTCGACGACGTAGCGGTTGTGCACGATCTCATGGCGGACATAGACCGGCGCGCCATATTTCTTCAGCGCCAGCACGACGATCTGGATGGCACGGTCGACACCGGCGCAGAAACCGCGCGGCTGGCAGAGCCGGATCGTCAGAGGTGGTTTAGTGGTTGTCTGAAGCATTAAATCCGGGCCGGTTGATCAAAGCCGAAATGAAGTGCGCACCCCTGCCCTGTCAAGGGCATCGGTTGAAAGGGGGCATCAGCCGCGTTCATTCGTCTTTCGCGGGACGGCGAAGCCGCAGGATGAGCACGGCTGCGAGCGCCGCGGCAAGCCCGTACCAAGTCATCGCATATTGGAGATGGCTGTTCGGGAGATCGATGATGGTGACGCCGCCAACCGGCAAGCCGCCTGGGTTTGGCGTCTTGTCTGCGTCGATGAAGATCGGCACCAGCGCGGCGCCCGCCGGCAGACCGGCGCTTGCAGCCATCACGTCGCGGTCCTTCCAGTAGAAGATGTTCTTCGCCACGTCGTTGTCGGGAAGCATCATCGACGGCTTGCCCGGCAGCGGGTTGCGGGCCAGCCCCGTGACCGTCACTCTGCCAGCCACCTGTCCCTTGGCGCGCTTGGCGGCATCCTTCAGATCGTAAGGCACGAAGCCGCGATTGATCAGGACGAAGCGGCCGTCGTCGAGCGCCAGCGGCGTGTAGACATTGAAGCCGGCATCACCTTCCCAGGTCGCGTAGAAATGGCGTTCGCCTTGATGCAGGAACGTGCCGGTGACGGTGACAGGCGTATAATCGACATCCCCGGTGGCGGCGAACTCTTTCTCGACCGCAACCAACGGCAACGGCGCCGAATGGGTGCGCTGGTCGATGGTCTGCAGAAGGCCTTCCTTCCAATACAGGCGCTGCATCTGCCAGGTGCCGAGCACCAGCAGGATCAGGAACAGCACAAGGCCAAGGCCGAGCAGCAATGCCGATCGCGGCCGCGAACGACCGTCAGTTCTAAGGGAAGCCTCGCTCATTCGCCGCGATCCAGCCGGCCCTCGGCCGCTTGGTTGCGGTATTGCAGCGTCAGCAGCACGCCCTTGATCAGCCGCAGCGCCGTCAAGCACAGCACAACAGCCAGCGGAATCCAGACCAGCAGATGCAGCCAGAGCGGCGGGCTGAGCGTGACTTCTACCCAGAGCGCCAGGCCGACGATGATAAAGCCGATGATCAGGATCACGAACACCGCCGGCCCGTCGCCGGCATCAGCGTAGGAATAATCGAGGCCGCAATTGACGCATCGCTTGCCGACGGTGAGGAAGCCGGAAAATAGCCGCCCCTCGCCGCAGCGCGGGCAACGGCCATGCAGGCCGGCCGAGATCGGATCGATCGGCGGCCAGATCGCCCTATCTTCACTCCTGGAAGAGTCGTCGCTCATTGCTTACCGCTCGATTTCAGATCGACCGGCAACCAGTTCATCTTGCCACTCATTGCCTACCGCTCGATCTCGATCGGTGTGCCATCGGCCACCATCGCCCAGATTTCGTCCATATCGGAGTCCGTAACCGCAATGCAGCCGTCGGTCCAGTCGACCAATTGAAGCAGCCAGCCCCACCAGCCATAACCGTTTGGCTGGCCGTGGATCATGATCATGCCGCCCGCGTCGACATTGCGCGCCCTGGCGGCCGCCAGATCGTCGGTGTTGGGGTACGAAATATGGATCGATCTGTGCGCGATGCTGTTCGGGTTGCGCCAGTCGAGGACATAGTTCCCCTCGGGCGTGCGTTGATCGCCCTCCTGGTGCTTATGCCCGACAGGATCGCCGCCGAGTGCGATGCCGTAGCTGCGCAGGATCTTGCCGTCGCCGATGAGTTCCAGCCGGCGTTCGGCTTTGTGGACACGCACCAGATCCACCTTCTCGCCGGCAAAGGCCGGGAGTGCCGCGATCATCAATGCGCAAATGGCCCGGAAAATTGTCAGCCGCATTGGCTATCGATCAGCGATCATTGCGCCAAAAAGAAGAAGGCGGCCACATTGCCGCGGCCGCCCCTCCCCAAACGGAAATTCCTCAGGCCAGGATCAGTGGCCCTCGATCACCGCGCCGACCGATCCCCAGACGTAGATCGAGGCGAACAGGAACAGCCAGACCACGTCGACGAAGTGCCAGTACCAGGCGGCCGCCTCGAAGCCGAAATGTTGCTTGGGGGTGAAATCACCCTTCATCGCCCGGATCAGGCAGACCAACAGGAAGATGGTGCCGATGATGACGTGGAAACCGTGGAAGCCGGTCGCCATGAAGAAAGTGGCGCCATAGATGGAATCCTTGAAGGCGAACGGAGCATGCATGTACTCGTAGGCCTGCACCATGGTGAACAGCATGCCGAGGCCAACGGTCAGCACCAGGCCGTTGATCAGCCCCTTGCGATCGCCATGGATGAGCGAATGGTGCGCCCAGGTCACCGTGGTGCCGGACAGCAGCAGGATGACGGTGTTGTAGAGCGGCAAATGGAAGGGATCGAGAACTTCCATGCCCTTCGGCGGCCAGAGACCGCCGGTAAACGCGGTGCGGGCATATTGCTGGACTTCGCTCGGAAACAGGCTGGCATCGAAATAGGCCCAGAACCAGGCAACGAAGAACATTACCTCCGAGGCGATGAACATGATCATGCCGTAGCGCAGATGCAGCGACACGACACGCGTGTGATGGCCCTCATGCGCCTCCTTGATCGTGTCCGACCACCAGGCGAACATGGTGTAGAGGATGATCACGAGACCGATGAAGAACAGCCATGGATTGGCGATGTTGAAGCCGAAGATCGGGAACGAGCCGCCCTTCAGGTATTCCATCAGGCAGACGCCGCCAAAGGCGGCGACAAGTGCGCCTACCGATCCCAGGAAAGGCCACGGGCTCGGGTCGACGAGATGATAGTCATGCTGTGGTTTTGCGTGCGCGTCTGCCATATCAACCCCCGAGATTTGCTTCGGTATTCGAAATTGTCTTGCTATTGCCCTTGGCCGGCTCCGAGGAGGCGACCGGCTTGGCCTTCTCGACCGGGAACATCGTATAGGACAGCGTGATCGTCTTCACGTCCTTCAGTTCCGGCACATTGACGATGTCGGGGTCCACGTAGAACAGGACCGGCATGTCCAGTGTCTCGCCGGGCTTCAGCGTCGTGTCGGTGAAGCAGAAGCATTCGACCTTGTTGAAATAGGGACCCGCCAGTTCAGGCTGCACGTTGAAGGTGGCGCGGCCGGTCACGGGACGATCGAACTTGTTGGTCGCCTGATAGTGCGCCTGCACGGTCTCGCCGATCTTCATCGTCATCGAGCGCTGGACCGGCTGGAACTCCCACGGCACGCCAGCGATGTTGGCATCGAAGCGGACAGTGATCTCGCGGTCGAGCACGCGGCCGGCATACTGCTTCTCGGCACGTTGCGTCGTGCCGCCATAGCCGGTCGCCTGGCAAAACATCTTGTAGAGCGGGACCGCGGCATAGGCCATGCCGATCATGCCGGTGAAAAAGGCGAGGCAGACAGCCGCGACGATGACGTTGCTGTTCTTGCCAGCCGCTTTCTTAGAGGTCTCGACGCTCATCACATCGTGCCCAGATTGTGGCCGAACTTCACGATCGTCGCGATGTAGAAAATGACCACCAGCAGCGCCAGCGCCACACCGATGGCGATAGAACGGCTGCGCTGCGCCTTCTTCTGACGCTCGGTCAACGTGACGGTCTCGAGCTTTTCCTCGATCATGGTCATGCTCCACCCATGGCAAGCGCGCGTTCAACAACGCTGTCGGCCAGATAGGCAGCGAAGATGGCGAAGAGATAAAGCAGCGAATAGGCGAACAGGGCCTTGGCCGGTTTCATGACGCGGTCATCGTCGGCCATGCCAAGCACTTTCCACGCGTACCAGACAAAACCGACTCCCAGAAGCAGGGCGGCCACGCCATAGAACGGCGTCGTGTAGCCAAGCAGCCACGGCAGCACGCCGACCGGGGCCAGCACCAGCGCATAGGCGAAGATCTGGCGGCGGGTCGAAGCGTGGCCGGCGACGTTGGGCATCATCGGAATGCCGGCCTTGGCGTAGTCCTCGGACTTGAACAGCGCCAGCGCCCAGAAATGCGGCGGCGTCCACAGGAAGATGATCAGGAACAGGACAATGCTTTCGAGGCTGACTGTCCCGGTCACCGCGGCCCAGCCGATCACGGGCGGAATGGCACCGGCGGCCCCGCCGATGACGATGTTCTGCGGCGTCCAGCGCTTCAGCCACATCGTGTAGACGACGGCGTAGAAAAAGATGGTGAAGGCGAGCAGCGTCGCCGCCAGCCAGTTGACCAGCACGCCGAGCGTCATCACAGACAGCACCGACAGCACCAGCCCGAAGGTCAGGGCTTCGTGCGGCTGGATGCGACCGGCGGGGACCGGGCGGTTGGCGGTCCTGGTCATCACGGCATCGATGTCGGCATCGTACCACATGTTGAGCGCGCCGGAGGCACCAGCACCTATTGCAATAGCCAGGATGGCGATCACCGCCAGCAGAGGGTTGATGGTCACGGGTGCGGCGACAAGGCCGACAAAGGCGGTGAACACCACCAGCGACATGACGCGCGGCTTCAGCAGCGCGAAGAAATCGCCCGCCGTCGCTTCCGACATGCGAAAGCCCGCTTCGTCAATCAATGGGTCGTCGACAAGGGCCATGCGTACTTAAGTCCATCATCCGTTGGCCAAAACCGCCGGCGGACCGGCGGTTTCGTATTCGAGCGGGCAGCCGCCTTACTTGATTTTCGGCAGCTGTTCCCACTGGTGGAAGGGCGGCGGCGAAGGCAGCTGCCATTCGAGCGTCGTTGCGCCCTCGCCCCATGGGTTGGCGCCGGCGATCCGCTTCTTCTGGAAGGCCTCGAACACACCATAGAGGAAGATCAGGACGCCGATGGCCGAGATATACGAGCCGATGGACGACACATAATTCCAGCCGGCGAACGCATCGGGGTAGTCGATGGTGCGGCGCGGCATGCCGGCGAGACCGAGGAAGTGCTGCGGGAAGAAGATCAGGTTCACGCCGACGAAGGTGACCCAGAAATGGGTGTTGGCGATGACGGGCGAATACATGTAGCCGGTCATCTTCGGGAACCAGTAGTACCAGCCGGCGAAGATGGCGAACACCGCGCCCAGTGACAGCACGTAGTGGAAGTGGGCAATGACGAAATAGGTGTCATGCAACGAGCGGTCGAGGCCGGCATTGGCCAGCTGGACGCCGGTGACGCCGCCGATGGTGAACAGGAAGATGAAGCCCAGCGCCCACAGCATCGGCGTCTTGAACGAAATCGACCCGCCCCACATCGTCGCGATCCAGGAGAAGATCTTCACGCCTGTCGGCACCGCGATGACCATGGTGGCGAAGACGAAATAGCGCTGCGTGTCGAGCGACAGGCCGGTCGTGTACATGTGGTGCGCCCACACGATGAAGCCGACGGCGCCGATCGCCACCATGGCATAGGCCATGCCGAGATAGCCGAACACCGGCTTCCTCGAGAAGGTCGAGATGACGTGACTGATGATGCCGAAGCCCGGCAGGATCAGGATGTACACTTCAGGGTGACCGAAGAACCAGAACAGGTGCTGGAACAGGATCGGGTCGCCGCCGCCGTCGGGCGCAAAGAAGGTGGTACCGAAATTGCGGTCGGTGAGCAGCATGGTGATGCCGCCGGCCAGGACCGGCAACGACAGCAGGAGCAGGAAGGCGGTGATCAGCACCGACCAGGCAAACAGCGGCATCTTGTGCAGCGTCATGCCAGGCGCGCGCATGTTGAAGATGGTGGTGATGAAGTTGATGGCGCCGAGGATCGACGACGCACCGGCAATGTGGATCGACAGGATCGCCAGATCCATGGCCGGCCCGGGCTGGCCCGAGGTCGAAAGCGGCGGATAGAGCGTCCAGCCGCCACCGACGCCAAAGGCGCCCGGCGCGCTCGGCACGAACATCGAGGTGAGAAGCAGGATGAAGGCCGGCGGCAGCAGCCAGAAGGAGATGTTGTTCATGCGCGGGAACGCCATGTCGGGCGCGCCGATCATGATCGGAACCATCCAATTGGCGAAACCGCCGATCAGCGCCGGCATGACCATGAAGAAGATCATGATCAGGGCGTGCGCGGTGGCGAAGGCATTGTACATGCTCTTGCCGCCGTCGATCGCGGCGTCACCGTTCATGCCATAGACCATCTGCGCCAGGCCGCTGAAGATCTGGATGCCAGGCTCCTGCAGCTCCATGCGGATGGCGACCGACAAGGCACCGCCGATGATGCCGGCCATGATCGCGAAGATCAGGTAGAGCGTGCCGATGTCCTTGTGGTTGGTCGAATAAACCCAGCGGACCCAGCCGTGATAAGGCTTGTGGTCGTGCCCGTCGTGAGCTGCAGCGTCTGCCATGTTCCGCTCCGTTCCCTAAATCTTGCTAACCCGCGGCATCAGTTGCCGGCGGCCGCTACCTTGTTCTGGCCATCGACCTCGGCCATCAGCGTCTTGTTGGCGCCGGGCAGATCGGTCTTGGCTGCCGCCAGCCAGGTCTTGAACTGCGCATCGGAGACGACGCGGATGGCGATCGGCATGAAGGCATGGTCCTTGCCGCAGAGCTGCGAGCACTGGCCGTAAAAAATACCTTCCTTCTCCGCCTTGAACCAGGTCTCGTTGGTGCGGCCCGGAATGGCATCGATCTTGATGCCGAACGACGGCATGGCAAAGGAGTGGATCACGTCGGTCGCGGTGACGAGCACGCGGGTCATGGTGTTGACCGGCACCACCAGTTCATTGTCGACCGCGAGCAGGCGCGGATAAACCTTGCGGTCCTCCTTGCCGGCGGCGGCGCGGTCGGCGTCCTGGAGGATCGCGGAGTTGAAGGAGAGCGTGTTTTCGGTCTGGTACTCGTAGTCCCAGTTCCACTGGTTACCGGTCGCCTTGACGGTCAGCTTCGCTTCTTCCGGCGGCGTGTATTGCGCGGTCAGCAGCTGGAACGAGGGAATTGCCAAGCAAAGCAGGATGACGACCGGACCGACAGTCCAGATCACCTCGATCAGCGTGTTGTGGCTGGTCTTGGACGGAACCGGGTTCGCGCTCGCACGGAATCTGACGATGCAATAAGCGAGGAGCAGCAGCACCAGGATGGTGATCGGGACGATGAACCACATCGTGTAGTTCCCGAACCACTCGATCTGCCGCATCATGTCAGTCGCCGGCGCCTGGAAGGTTGTCTCCCAGTTCTTGGGCTGGTCGGCATGGGCGGATGCGCCGGCGAAAAACGTGACAGCGGCACAAGCACTTAGAAACTTGGCACTTGCTGGAACCTTGGCGTTTGCCAGGAAATTTCTCATCGCCCTCATCGTCTCCCAGTTCCTCGCTGCGGTACCCACGAGAATAACGAACAATGCCGGGACGGGAATCCCGACAGTTTCAAGGTGGTTCAAACCATACTCTTTTTCCCTCCGCAAGAAAGGAGCGGACGAAACCGTGCGGCATTTTTGCGCGCAAGCCCGGATATGCCTTTGGAGGCAGCCGCGGCAGCACCGAATCGCCTACAGTGAGCCCGCAGCAGCATTCCCGCGGGCCGCAGGTGCCGAACGTCGCAATTCGGGCGAAATTGGCAGGGAAAAGCGCCCAATTGGCTTTTTCGGGGCAGACCTGGTGCGGTCTCGTCCTTTACTTGGCTTTGGCGCGGCTTAAAGTGCCGTGATTCGCAATGGAGCCGTCATGAATTACTGGCTTTCGAGAAACTCTCGGTTTTCGAGAAACTGGGCGAAGGTCATCTTTTTCGCCGCCCTGTCTGGCATCGGCTTGTCCGCGATCGTGTCCGGCACGGCGAACGCCGCGCAGCCGAGCGGCACCGTGCGCTCGACACATGGCGCATGGTCGATCATCTGCGACACGCCGGCCGGTGCCACCTCGGAACAATGCGTGATGATGCAGAACGTCGTCGCCGAGGACCGTCCCGAGATGGGACTGTCGGTCGTGGTGCTGCGCACCGCCGACAACAAGGCGGAGATCCTGCGCGTGCTGGCGCCGCTCGGCGTGCTTTTGCCCAACGGGCTCGGCCTCAATGTCGACGGCAAGGATATCGGCCGCGCCTATTTCGTGCGCTGCTTCCAGGACGGCTGCTATGCCGAGGTGATCCTCGAAAAGCCGCTTCTCGACACGCTGAAGACCGGCACGTCGGCCACCTTCATCGTTTTCCAGACCCCGGAAGAAGGCATCGGCATCCCGGTCGACCTCAAGGGCTTTGCCGACGGCTTTGCCGCCCTCCCCTGAAAGCCCGGCGACATCACCGGCTTCAACCAGAAGTGACTTCGACGGGCTGCTGGCAAACCGCTTTTGTCGTTACAATGCGGCAGAGCGATTGTCTCGGCGCGCCTTCGCGCCTACATCGTGGCAAAGACCCATTCCTCCTGTGAACGGATGCGCCATGAACAGCCTGATCGGCCAATTCGACATTTCAGACGATCGCATCAAGCGGATCGTCGCCGATACCATCAACGGCGCCGATGACGGCGAGCTGTTCCTCGAATACAGCGAGAGCGAAGCGCTGATGTTCGACAATGGCCGCCTGAAGACCGCCAACTTCAACACCGACCAAGGGTTTGGTTTGCGTGCGGTTGCCGGCGAAGCCAGCGGCTATGCCCATTCCAGCGACCTGTCCGAAGCTTCGCTGCTGCGTGCGGCCGACGCGGTGTCAACCGTCAAGGGCGGTTATTCCGGCACGCTTGCCGCGGCACCTGCCCGCACCAACCGCCATCTCTATGGCGAAGAGAACCCGATCCCCTCGCCTTCCTTCGAGGCCAAGGCAAAGCTCTTGCAGGAAATCGACGCCTGGCTGCGCGCCGAGGATCCGCGCGTGCGCCAGGTTTCGGCATCGCTCGCCGCATCCTGGCAGCATGTCGAGATCGTGCGCGCCGATGGCCAAATGGTGCGCGACATCCGCCCGCTGGTCCGCATCAACGTCTCCGTCGTTGTCGGCGATGGCGACCGCCAGGAGAGCGGCTCCTACGGCATGGGCGGCCGCAAGGCGTTTGGCGAATTCCTGGTCGAGGACAGCTGGAAGCACGCCGCCAAGGAGGCGCTCAGGCAAGCTCTGATCAATCTCGAGGCCATACCGGCCCCGGCCGGCACTTTCGACATCGTCTTGTCCAGCGGCTGGCCGGGCGTCATGCTGCACGAGGCCGTCGGCCATGGGCTGGAAGGCGATTTCAACCGCAAGAAGACCTCGGCCTTCGCCGGCCTGCTCGGCCAGCAGGTCGCCGCCAAGGGGGTCACCGTCGTCGACGACGGCACCATGCCCGAACGGCGCGGCTCGCTGACCGTCGACGATGAAGGCACACCTTCGGCCCGCAATGTGCTGATCGAGGATGGCAAGCTGGTCGGCTACATGCAGGATCGCCAGAATGCCCGGCTGATGGGCATGAAGGCCACCGGCAACGGCCGCCGCGAAGGCTATGCCCACCAGCCGATGCCGCGCATGACCAACACCTATATGACATCTGGCGACATGGAGCCGGACGAAATCATCGCCTCGGTCAAGAACGGCATCTATGCCGTCTCCTTCGGCGGCGGTCAGGTCGATATCACCTCGGGCAAATTCGTGTTCGGCTGCACCGAGGCCTACATGATCGAGAACGGCAAGGTGACGCAGCCGATCAAGGGCGCGATGCTGATCGGCAACGGTCCGGACGCCATGCACCGCGTCTCGATGATCGGCAACGACATGAAACTCGACACCGGCATCGGCATGTGCGGCAAGGCCGGACAGGGCGTGCCCGTCGGCGTCGGCCAGCCGCATCTGCGCATGAACCAGATGACGGTGGGCGGCACCAGGGTTTGATAAGAACAGTCGACGAGCTTACTCGCCCATCTGAATTGCCCTAAAGCCAGGATGCCGGCGATTTCGGTAGACGCCGGTCGGGGTCGACGACCTCCAGGCGCGGCGCGCCATCCTCGTTCCAGCGCCAGAGCGCAACGCAGGTGCCGCCGGGCGACATGAAGGACGGATAGATCACGCCGTTCACCCCATCGGCAAGCAGGCGATCCCGCAGCTTGTGGGTCTCGGGCACAAGGCCCTGATCCAGCATGTCTCGCCATTCGCATTGGTGAATGCCCGCCGTCATGGCCAATTCGCTCAGCATTGCGGCATCGGTCAGATCGGCCAAGCGCGCGCCCGAGAGCTCAAGTTGGGCAATTAACGCCGGATGCTGGACAAAGCCCTGATTGTACTCCGCCCAGGCGGTGGACAATTCGCGCGCCGCATAGATCGTTGAAGCGCCAATTGGATTCCAGCGACCGCCGAAGTGGGCAGCGCCCTCGCCCGAAAGCGGCAGATGCGCCCAACGCGGTACGAAGGCCCGCCACAAGGTCAGGCTGATCTCAGGCATACACGCCGGAGCGGACGGCCTCCAGATAGGCAAGCACCTTGTCCGTCTTGCCCTCGCGAACCAGGTCGTAGGCGGTCTTTCCCGCCCAGCCGGGGATCGGCTGGTGCTTAAACCAGATCGCCGCACGTTGCTCGCCGCCGGCCATTTCACCGGCCATCGACAGGATGCGGACGATCGGGCTGAGGGCGGCGTCGACCTTGCGCGCGCCGGCCTTGGCGGCAAGTGTGTTGCGCGCGACCCCGATCAGGCCGGCCAATTCGGTCAGGTTGACACCAAGCTGTTCCGCGACACGCCTTGCCGAAAGGTAAGGCGACCGTTCCTCGCCAAAGCGTGACGCCGGAACTTCGAGGGCTGCGGAGTTCATGACGATTACCTAGCATAGTTTGATGCGTACGATATCAAAATAAGCTCAATTCACGTGCGACTCAAGCACAAGCGACCTACCGCCTCCGCTTCGGCTTCTCCAGCAACGCCACGGCCTCAACATGCGGCGACCACAGGAACTGGTCGATCGGCGTCACGCTTTTCAGGATGTAGCCGCCGTCTATGAGGATGCGCAAATCTCGCGCGAGCGTCACCGGATTGCAGGACACCGCGGCGACGTAGGGCACATCCGAGCGGGCGATCTGCTTCGACTGGTCCTCGGCGCCGGCGCGCGGCGGATCGAACACCACACCGTCGAAGGCATTCAATTCCTTGAACGTCAACGGCCGGCGGAACAGGTCGCGGCGTTCACCCGTCACCCGCTTCAAGCCAGTGGCGAAACGCGATCCACGGTCGAGGGCCGAAAGGGCTGCCGCATCGCCCTCCACCGCATGAACTTCCGACTTCGCGGCCAGACGCAGAGCAAAGCTGCCGCAGCCGGCGAAAAGATCCGCCACCTTCTTGGCGCGCTTCAGATGTCCGCCGACGATATCGGCCATCGCCTGTTCGGCGGCCTCGGTTGCCTGCAGGAACGCGCCCGGGGGCAAGGCGACAGCGACGCTGCCGAACATGACAACCGGCTTTTTCGGCTCGATGATGATCTCGTCATCGATGGACAGCCTGGCAAAGCCCTGCGCCATGACGAAATTGGCAGTGATGCGGCGCTGATGCTCCCCCAGCTTGCCGGATTCGTGAACCGCGACATCGAGACCCGAACCGGTCACGGTGACCGCCACCCGGAACGATTTGGTGGTTGCGCAGACCAATTCGGCAAGCGCCTTCAAGCGATCGAGCGAAGCGACGATCTCAGGAAGCGAGATCGGGCATTCCGATATGGCGATGATCTCCGGCGACAGATGGCGATGGAAGCCGAGCAGCATGCCTGTATCGGTGCGCCGGGCGGCCAGCACGACACGGCGGCGCGTCTGCGGCGCGCAGGCGACCAGTTCGCCGATCTCGCAATCGATGCCTTTGCCCTTCAGGATGTGCGCCACTTTTTCGCGTTTCCACTGGCGATAGGCTCCGGCTTCGAAATGCTGGAGCGCGCAACCACCGCATTCGGTGAAATGGCGGCAGGCGGGATCGATGCGCAGCGGCGATGATTCCAGCACCGCCATCAGCATGGCGCGATCCCTTTCGCGCGCGGCGGTGACCGTTTCACCGGGCAGTGTGAAGGGAATGAACAGATCGCCTGTCTCGGTCTCGGCGACACCGTCGCCCTGAGCGCCAAGTTTCCTGATGCTGAAGCGCGCGCTCATCGGTCCTTGATCCCACCGAGCAGGAATTCGCGATTGCCGTCGCCGCCCTCGATCGGCGACAAATGCAGCCCGAGCGAGCGCCAGCCGGGAACGGAGTCTAGCCAATCCTGCAGCAGGCCGGCGACACGGGAGGCGCCGTAGGGATCTTTCAACAGACCACCCTTGCCGATCGCGTCACGGCCCGCCTCGAATTGCGGCTTGACCAGAAACACGGCCTTGGCGCCAGCCTTCGCCAGACCAAGCGCCGGCGGCAGCGCCAGTTTCAGCGAGATGAAGCTGACGTCGGACACGATGAAATCCGGAATACGCCCGCTGAGATCGGCAACGGCGAGATCGCGGGCGTTCAGTCCTTCGATCACCGTCACACGCGGGTCGCCGCCGATATCAGGATGCATCTGGCCATGACCGACATCGACCGCGGTGACATGGGCCACGCCGCGCTCGAGCAACACCTGGGTGAAGCCGCCGGTCGAGGCGCCGATGTCGAGCGCTTCAGAGCCGGCAGGGTCGAGGCCGAAATGATCGAGCCCACCGATCAGCTTGAGTGCCGCGCGCGACACATAGCCTTGCGCCGGATCATCGATGGCAACAAGGCATTGCGGCAAAACGCTCTGGCCGGGCTTGCGCGCAATGACGCCGTCGACGGTCACCGTGCCACGCTCGACCGCGTCGCGGGCACGTGAGCGGCTGGCAAACAGCCCGCGCTGGACGAGCAGGTCGTCGAGCCGCTGGCGTGCGCTGGCTGGCAGAGGGGAATTCATCGGCCTTCATGGCGAAAGCCGATGACGATGGCAAGAGCACCGGCCGGAAGCATCTCGTCTCACGTTCCCATCATCACGCCCAGCACATTGGACCGCGGCGATGGTGAGGCGTTCCGTCACGCCGACCACCCTATGAATATCTATCGTTGCGCCGGTTGAGACGGATGACCGCCGAAGCATGAGGTCTCGTCGCCTGCCGATAAGTGCCTAAAATCTAGAAAGCCTCATGATTTCTTAACCAATTTTCATCGCATTTGCTTGAGGACTTCAATGTTATGACCGCGACGACCGGAAAAGCCGGATGAAGAGGCGGCAACCTTGGAAATGGCCAGCGATATCGTCTACAAGGTTCTTGACCGGATTTCCGGCGCCGGCCTGCTGGCGACCGGACTTCTGTTGCTGACTGCTTTGGTCAGCGCCCTGGTCGCCTACTGGCGCACGGTCGAGAAAAAGAGCTGGAAAGAGTTTTTCGAGTTCGCAGTCCCGCATGAGGTCATCACGCACCCTTCGGCGAAAGCCGACCTTTTGTTCTGGGTGACGCGGAAGGCGCTGATGCCATTCCTCATGCTGCCCGCCGGCGTCGTCTTCGTCAGCGCCGTCGGCTATGCGACGAACTGGTTGCTCTCCACGCTGCTGGCGATCCAGCCGCCCCTGATCGAAGGACCGGCAGGGCCGGTGACGGTGACGATCTTCACCATCACCATGCTGCTTGCCTACGACATTTCGTACTATCTCTATCACGTCGCCCAGCACCGCTACCCGGTGCTGTGGGAACTGCACAAGGTCCACCATTCGGCCGAGGTGATGGTCGGCATCACCAAGGATCGCGTCCACCCGCTCGACGAATTGATGAACCGGGCCTGGGACGGCGTCATTCCCGGCATCTGCTTCGGCATCTGGTCGCTGGTGTCGCTGAACCTCGTCGAGCTGACGGTCTTCGGCGTCAACGTCTACATCATACGCAACATCCTGATGATGGATTTCGTCAGGCACACGCATTTCAAGATCTCGTTTGGACCGTTGAACAATCTGATCCTGTGCCCGCACTGGCATCAGCTGCACCACAGCACCGACCCGCGCCACTACGACAAGAACTTCGGGCTGCTCTTCTCGTTCTGGGATCGGCTCTTCGGAACCCTGTGCGTTCCGAGACCCGACGAGGACTTCAAGTTCGGTTTGATCGAACGCAACGTGCGCGACTACCAGTCGCTCGCAGGCCTCTATGTCCTGCCGCTGAAGCGGATGTGGCGGCAGATCGCCAGACATTTCCGCACCGACAAGCCCGAGCCACAGCAATCGCCGCAAAGGGGGAAGCCATGAACGGACCCGCCGTGTTCCGGATGCCGCGAACGCACCGGATCGAAATTGCGACCTCGCCAGCGCGACTGGCAGAAATCGCGCCCGCCTGGGCAGCGCTCTGGCAACGCGCCGGCGGCCTCGTTTTCCAGCATCCCGACTGGATCTCGGCCTGGTGGCACACCACACCGCATCAGGACCGTCGCGGTCTCAGGATAGGCCTGGTCTGGAGCGGCGAGCGTCTCGAGGCCGTCATTGCGCTCGCGACCTTCTGGCGCTCGGGCATCCGTATGCTGGAGTGGGCGGCGAAAGATCACTGCGACTATGGCGATGTCCTGCTTGCTCCCGATGCCGAGCCACAGATCCTGCCGCAACTCTGGCAACATATCCTCGACGATGGCGGCTTCGATCTTGCCTACCTCAATCGTCTGTTGCCCGATGCCCGATTCCGGACCCTGCTCGGTCCCGCCGCCCCAGGCCAGGGCAATATCTTGCAGCCAAGCCACCGCAGCGAGGTCAGCTATCGAGTTTCCGGCGCCGGGCAACGCGGCGCACAATGGTTTGAAAGCCAGTCGAAGAAAACCCGGCAAAACTATCGCCGTGGCTACAAATTCATGGAGGAAGGCGGCGCGCTGCGTTTCCGCCTGATGGATGCACACGAAGCCCGCGAGCCGGTGCTGGAGCGCGTCGCCGCGCTGAAGCGGTTGTGGCTTGCAAAACACGGCCGCGTTTCGGACCTCTTCGACGAAGGCTCCCCCGCGCTGGCGGCACTCATATCCGTTCTGGCCAAGCTTGGATTGCTGCGCATCTTCGTGCTCGAACGCGAAGACGAGATCATCGCCATCTCGATCAATTTCGAGCAGCATGGAACGATGATGGCTTTCGTCACCACCTATGATCCGGCCTTCGAACGGGCCTCGCCGGGGATGGTCTTGATGATGGATTACATCCAGTGGTCGTTTGACCGGGGCTTGACCACGATCGATTTTCTCTGCGGCGGCGAGGATTTCAAGCGCCGCTTTGCGACGCATTCGGTGATCTTGTCGTCGGTGGTGGGTGGACGAAACCTGCGCGGACGCCTAGCCGCCCTGGCAGACCGCGCCCGCCACGCGGCGCAATCCTGGCGCCCCGAGAAATCGGCGCAGCAAGCGGAGCTGGTTGCGGCGGAGTAGCATCGCCGACGCTTTTTAGATCGCCTGCACAGCGGCAAGCGCGATGAAACGATCGGGTAATCCCGATCAAGGCTTGTTGGTCTTCAGCTCAGAATACGGTTCGCGAAACCGGGCGCTCGACGGCTGGAGACAAGCCATCCTCACGGCCGCCCGAAGCTTGCTCGCGTGCAGGCTCGATGGCAACCGCAGGCGCGGGAACAGGGGCGGGCAGAACCACCAATTGCGGCACCTGCTTGAAGGAAAAGCCGCCGCGGATGTCGCCCATCTTGGCGGCGATGATGCCCATCGCCGCCTTTTCGAGGCTGCGGTCATAGCGCGTTTCGGCTGTGGCCGGCGCGATGATAACGGCGCAAAGTGCTGCGCCGCACAGAAGCGTTTTCATTGTTGTTATCTCCCTGCCTGATCACGAACTAGCAGGGCGCCATTGAAAACGGCCAAGAGACACGGTAAGCAAAGCGCCAAACGGCAGCGTAAACAAAGCCTTAAGATCGCTTGCCGGCAAACTGATTCAAGTCTTTGAGACTTTGATTCAGGCGCGCTGGGCGTGGACTGTGTGCCCGAGTGCCACGAACACGGTGCGCACGATGCCGGCGGCATCGAGCCCGGCATCGGCATACATCTTTTCCGGCTTGGCGTGGTCGGTGAACGCGTCGGGCAGCACCAGCGGACGCACCTTCAGGCCGCTTTCCAGCAGGCCCTCATGGGCAAGGAACTGCAGCACGTGGCTGGCGAAGCCGCCGACGGCGCCCTCCTCCACCGTCACCAGCACCTCATGCGAGCGGGCCAGCCGCCGGATCAGATCCTGGTCGAGCGGCTTGGCGAAACGGGCGTCGGCGACCGTGGTGGACAGCCCGGCAGCCCCTAGCTCCTCCGCGGCGATCAGGCAATCCTGCAGCCGCGTGCCGAAGGACAGCAATGCAACCTTGGTGCCCTCCTTGACGATGCGGCCCTTGCCGATTTCGAGAACCGAGCCGCGCTCCGGCATGTCGACGCCGACGCCATTGCCGCGCGGATAGCGGAAGGCGATCGGACCCTCATCATAGCTCGCCGCGGTGCGCACCATGTGGCGCAGCTCCGCCTCGTCGGCGGCCGCCATGACGACGAAACCCGGCAGTGTCGCCAGGAAGGTGGTGTCGAAGGCGCCGCAATGGGTCGCGCCATCGGCGCCGACGAAACCGGCGCGGTCGATGGGAAACCGCACCGGCAGTTTCTGAATAGCGACGTCGTGGACCACCTGGTCGTAGGCGCGCTGCAGGAAGGTGGAATAGATGGCCGTGAACGGCTTGTAGCCTTCGGTGGCAAGGCCGGCGGCGAAGGTCACCGCGTGCTGTTCGGCGATGCCGACATCGAAGGTGCGCGACGGGAACGCTTCGCCGAACAGGTCGAGACCGGTGCCGCTCGGCATAGCGGCCGTGACGGCGACGATGCGCTCGTCCTCGCGGCCCTCCTGGACCAGGCTTTCGGCGAACACCTTGGTGTAGGCCGGTGCGTTGGCTGGCGCCTTGGCCTGCGCGCCGGTGATGACGTCGAACTTGTTGACGCCGTGATATTTGTCGGCGGCGGCTTCGGCCGGCGCATAGCCCTTGCCCTTCTGAGTGACGACATGGATGAGCACCGGGCCTTCGCCATTGTCGCGGACATTTTTCAGGACCGGGATCAGGTGCTCCAGATTGTGGCCGTCTATCGGGCCGATGTGATAGAAGCCGAGTTCCTCGAACAGCGTACCGCCGGTGACGTAGCCGCGTGCATGCTCGACCGCCCTTGTGATCGCACGATCCGCGCGCTTGCCGAGATAGGACGTCAGTTTCTTGCCGAAATCGCGCAGGCCGACATAGGCCTTGCCGGAGGCCAGCCGCGCCAGATAGGCGCTCATCGCGCCGGTCGGCGGCGCGATCGACATGTCGTTGTCGTTGAGAATGACGATCAGCCGTGCATCGAGCGCACCGGCATTGTTCATCGCCTCATAGGCCATGCCGGCAGACATGGCGCCGTCGCCGATGACGGCAATGACGCTGTTGCGGCCGCCGGAGAGATCGCGGGCGGCGGCCATGCCGAGGCCCGCCGATATCGATGTCGAGGAGTGGGCGGCACCGAACGGATCGTACTCGCTTTCGGCGCGGCGGGTGAAGCCGGACAGGCCGCCTTCCTGGCGCAGCGTGCGGATACGGTCGCGGCGGCCGGTCAGGATCTTGTGCGGATAGGCCTGGTGGCCGACATCCCAGATCAGCCTGTCATCGGGGGTGTTGAAGACATAGTGCAGCGCCACTGTCAGCTCGACCACGCCAAGCCCTGCGCCCAGATGACCACCCGTGCGGGACACGGCGTCGACCAGTTCGGCGCGAAGCTCGGACGCCAATTGTGGCAGTTCGCTTTCGGCAAGCGTGCGCAGGTCGGCCGGGATGCGGACCTTGTCGAGAAGCGGCGTATGCGGCGTTGCGTTCACGGTGCTCGGGCTTTCGGTTGATGGGCGAAATAAGCCGCCGGCCGGCGAAAGTAAATGTGTGTCAGTGACGCGGATCAGGCCGTGACCTTTTGTTTCCATGCATGTCGTTTCCCCAAAACCAGGCCACCTTGGGCGACGGGCATCAGCTTTCCGGCAGCGGGATGAACTCTTCCTCGTCTCCGGGAACGATGTCGAAGCGGCCCGTCTTCCATTCCTCTTTCGCTTGTTCGATGCGCTCCTTGGACGACGAGACGAAATTCCACCAGATGTAACGCTTCGAACCAAGAGAGGCGCCGCCGAACAGCATGAAATGCGCCCCGGTCTGCGACGACACGACGATCTCGTCACCGGGACGGAACACCAGCAGCCGTTCGGCTGGGAACACATCGCCCGAAATCGAGACTTCGCCCTCCAGCGTGTAAATGGCGCGTTCTTCCGCATGGGCAGGGATTTTCACGCTGGCGCCGGGCGCCAGGCGCAGGTCGGCGTAGAGCGTCTCCGAGTCGGCCCTGACCGGAGACCGCAATCCCTGGAAATCGCCGATGATGAGGCGCCCGTTGACGCCTTCGGCATCGATCTCGGGAAGCCTGAGCGCTCCTGTGTTCTCGAAAACCGGTGCCACCTCTTCCTTGTCGTCCGGCAGCGCCAGCCATGTCTGCAGGCCGGACACCGACATCGGCGCACCACGCAGTTCCTCCGGCGTACGCTCCGAATGGACGATGCCGCGGCCGGCGGTCATCAAATTCACGTCGCCGGGCTGAATGACCATTTCGGTGCCGAGTGAATCGCGATGCCGGATCTTGCCGTCGAACAGATAGGTGACCGTCGACAGGCCGATATGCGGATGCGGACGGACGTCGAGCGCCTGGCCGGCGCGCAGGATCGCCGGGCCCATGCGGTCGAAGAAGATGAACGGCCCCACC